>NZ_JBAVCB010000030.1:0-20038 GCF_049586495.1 Aeromicrobium sp.
GTGGTGACGTCACCACGCACGACGGGGCCGGTCAGCGCGGCGTCGCCGTAGGCGAGCACATTGTCCAGCGTTGCGGTCAGCAAGGGACGAAGCACCGCCGCCGGGTCCTCGGATCCGGCGGCCCGGAGCAGTTCCATCGACTGTGCAATCAGGGTGATCAGGTGGTTGGCGCCGTGCGCCAGGCCTGCGTGGTAGAGCGCTCGGTCGGCCTCAGCGACCCACATCGCGGTCCCGCCGAAGGCGGCGACCAGCTCTTGGGCGAAGGGCCGCTCGGGCGCGGCCGCCGTGATGCCGAAGACCGGCGTGCGGTCGAGGTCGACAGCGGTACCGGTGAAGGTCATGGCAGGGTGCAGCGCGATCGGGCGGGCACCGACGCGCACCAGCGCGGCCAGCGCGTCAAGCCCGTGGCGGCCACTGGTGTGCAGCACGAACTGACCGCGCCGCACGGCACCGGTGGATGCCAGCTCCTCGGCCACCCGAATCAGAGCGTCGTCCGGCACCGCAAGGAAGACCGCGTCGGCACGTTCCGCGACCTCGACCGGCTGCACCACGTCGACGCCCGGGAGCATGGTCTCGATGCGCAGGATCGACGCGGGCGAAGATCCGCTGACGCCAACCAACGGGTACCCAGCGGAGGTGAGCTTGGCGGCCAGGATGGCGCCCACGCGGCCAGCGCCGATCACGCCCACCGATCGGCGAGCCGTGCCCCTGTGTTCGTTCATGCGGTTGCCTTTCGGTTCCAGTCCCGCGAGCGGGTACCAGACGTATGTGACCCCACGAGTCTAGACCGATACGACCTCCCCGCCACCGATCCGGCCTGTGCGCTGAATCACAGGCGATCGCTCAGGCAGGCTCGCCGATGGCGTCGTCGTCCTCGTCGTGCGGAACGATGCAGGCGCGCTCCAGCAACAGCGAGGCGATCAGCAGCAGGACGCTGGCCACAGCGGCCACACCACTGTGAATGGCTCGTTCTCGGCCGAGCACGGTGTCCAGGTCATCGAGGTAGGTCACAGCGAAGCCGGTGTAGAACCCGGCGATGAGCGCGCCGACCGCGGCGCCCGACTTGGCGATCGACAACACGGTGACGCCGTACTGCGAGGTCATGCGGGTCTTCTTCTTGTGCAGGCTCTGCCACGTGTTGTAGGCCAGCAGGCCGACGCCGGCCGCCGCGACGAACAGCAGCAAACCTGCCGCCCAGGAGACGCGCGGGACGGTGCCGTCCAGGCGGATGATGACCGGCGGGGTCAGCAATCCCACCACGAGGCCCGGCGCAAAGACACCCAGCACCCACAGCACGGAGGTGCGGCGCATGGGGTTCATGGGTGGACTCGCATCAGGTGCGACTCGAGGTCACAAGATGATCTCGATGTCCTCGCGCTTGACGACACCCGAGGTGTCGACGTTGCCGATGAGGTCGGCCACGAAGCCCTGTCCGGGGATCTCGCCCTCGGGGTCGATCTCCAGCCATGGCACGAGCACGAAACCGCGTTCGTGCGCTCGGGGGTGCGGCAGCACCAGCTGCTCGTCCTCGGCGACGCGATCGCCCACGATGATGATGTCGACGTCGAGCGTGCGGGGGGCACTGGCCTCGCCGCGCTCGCGACCGAAGGCATCCTCGATGGCCAACGCGCGGTCCAGCAGGGTGTGCACCGTGAGCGTGGTGTCGAGCAGCACGACGGCGTTCAGAAATTTCTTGGAGCCGGCGGGGGCACCCACTGGCTCGGTCTCGTAGACCGAGGAGATCGCGACGACCGTGACCTCGGGGGTGTCCTCGAGAGCGGAGACGCCGCCTTGCAACTTGTCCAAGCGGTCGCCGAGGTTGGAACCGATCGACAGCACGGCCTGCCGGATGGGACGCATCCCGCCGGTCATGGTGTCGGCGTCCAATTCGTACGGTGTGGGCGCTTCGGTCACTGCTTGCTCCGCTCTATCGTGACGGCGACGTCGGAGAACGTCACCGCGATGGGCGCTTCTGGCTTGTGCACCGTCACGCTAACCCATTGGACCGATGGGTCACCGAGGGCCACGTCCACCATGCGCAGCGCCACCGTCTCGATCAGGTCGACGGGTTCACCAGTGATGATGTCGTGGATCGCCTGGGCCAGGCCGCCGTAGTCGACGCTGCGGGTGAGGTCGTGCTCTCGAGCGGCTGGTCCGAGGTCGAGACCCACGCTCACGTCCGCGATGAACATCTGTCCGTCATGTCGCTCGTGCTCGAACAGTCCGTGGTGGCCGAAGGCCGCGACGCCACGTAGGTCGATGCGGTCCAGCCCGTCGGGAATGGCCATCGTCAGTTCTCCTCGATCTCGTCCATCGACACCATGACGGGAGAGGCGTGCCGCAGCCAAAACTGCCAGCCTGCCTCGTGGCGTACCAGGATGCTGGTGCTCTGGGCCGTGGCCGCCCCAAATGACGTCGCCGCCGCGATGCCGCCCGGTTGGTCCGGATCGCCCGACAGGATGTTCTCGGTGCAGGACACGACAGCCGTCTCTGGCGCGCCAGAACCCAGCGGCAGCGTGGTGACCTCCACGTCGGTGAGGAAGAACTGGATGTATCCGATCTGGGCCATCAGCACGACCCACGACCGCACGATCTCAGACGTGCCTCGCAGGATCGGCGCACCCGGGTGCACGCAGGACGTCTCGGGGTCATCGACCCACAGCGCCGACATCAGATCGGCGTCACCGCTCTCAACTGCGTCGTAGAGCGCCCGGTGGGCCGCCAGCACGGCCTCGGTCATGGCGCCTCCCGATCGAGTCGGGCCACGACCCGGACGGCGTCCGCCGATGCGGCCGGGTCGTGCACGCGCACGCACCAGACACCGGCGTTCGCGCACCACGTCGAGAGTGCAGCCGTCGCGTGCTCCCGTTCTCCCACGGCACGCAGGTCGCCCTCTCCGGCCAGCAGCTCGCCAAGGAATCGCTTGCGACTGGCTGCCACCAGGACCCGGTGCCCCAGCGAGGTGAAGGCGTCGAGGTGGGCCAGGACAGTCCAGTTCTGATCGCCGGTCTTGCTGAAGCCCAGCCCCGGGTCGATCACGATGCGGTCCCGATGGACTCCCGCCGAGACAGCAGCGTCCACCTGTTCCGTGAGCTCGCGCACCACGTCGGCGACCAGGTCGTCGTACTGCGTGTGCTCCTGCATGCGCGCGGAATGTTCCCGCCAGTGCATCAGCACGACTGGCGCTTCCGCATGAGCGAGCACCGGCATCATCTCCGGATCGGCCCGCCCTCCCGAGACGTCGTTGACGATCGCCGCGCCGGCCGCGAGCGACTCGACCGCGATCTCGGACCGCATCGTGTCCACCGACACCGTGACGCCGGCCGCGACCAGCCTGTGCACCACCGGCAGCACGCGTCGCCGCTCCTCGGCGGCATCGACCCGCAACGCTCCCGGGCGGGTGGACTCGCCGCCCACGTCGATGATGTCCGCTCCGGCCGCGACCAGATCAAGGCCATGCTGCACCGCAGTATCGGCATCGAGCCAGCGCCCCCCGTCGGAGAACGAGTCTGGCGTCACGTTGACCACGCCCATGACCAGACAGCGGTCCGTGGGCAGATGGTCCAGAGCCATCAGCGTGCCGTGATGAGGCCCATGGCCTCGGCTCGGGTGGCCGGGTCGCGCAACTGCCCCCGCACCGCGCTGGTCACTGTCTTGGCACCGCCCTTGCGGACGCCGCGCATCGACATGCACAGGTGCTCGGCCTCGATCACGACGATGACACCCTGCGGGTTGAGGAGGTCGACGATCGAATCGGCGATCTGCGTGGTCAGCCGCTCCTGCACCTGCGGCCGGCGCGCGAAGACGTCGACGAGGCGACCGAACTTCGACAGTCCGGTGACCCGGCCACCGCCATCGGGGATGTACCCGACATGGGCGACCCCGAAGAACGGCACCAGGTGGTGCTCACACAACGACCACATCTCGATGTCCTTCACGAGCACCAGCTCGGAGTGGCCGACGTCGAAGTCGGCGGTCAGCACGTCCTCGGGCGACTGGTCAAGTCCGGCGAGCAGCTCGATGTAGGAGCTGGCCACCCGCCTGGGGGTGTCGACCAGACCATCGCGATCGGGGTCCTCGCCGACAGCGATCAGCAGCTCGCGCACGGCCGCCTCAGCTCGCGGCAGATCGACGCTCACGAAGAATCCGCGTCAGCCGAGGTGTCGCCGTGCGAGTCGTGGGTGTCATGACCGTTCGCCGAGCCACGGCCGTTCTGACCGCTGGTCGCGCGCGCTGCGGCGGCACCCACCACCGGCGGAACGGTGGACGGCACCCGCTCGTCCGAACCGGTCCAGGCCGGTCGGATCTGACGGCGCCGCAATGGTTCGAAGATTCGGGCGACCTGGGACTTGTCGAGGGTCTCCTTCTCCATCAGCTCCAGGACCAACGCGTCGAGGACGTCACGATTCTCCTGAAGGATGTCGAAGGCCTCGTGGTGCGCCGTGGTGATCAGCCGGTTGATCTCCTCGTCGACGACGGCGGCCACGGCCTCGGAGTAGTTGCGTGTGTGACCGATGTCGCGGCCGAGGAACGGCTGCCCCTCGGTCTCGCCGAGCTGCACGGCTCCCAGCCGTTCGGTCATGCCGTACTGGGTGACCATGGCCCGCGCCACGCTGGTGGCCTTCTCGATGTCGTTGCCCGCCCCCGTGGTCGGGTCGTGGAAGACCAACTCCTCGGCGGCTCGACCGCCCATCATGTACGCGAGCTTGTCGAGCAGCTCGGCGCGAGTCTGGCTGTACTTGTCCTCGTCCGGAAGCACCATCGTGTAGCCCAGGGCTCGCCCGCGGGGCAGGATCGTGATCTTGTGCACGGGATCGCTCTGCGGCAGCGCCGCTGCCACCAGTGCGTGACCGCCCTCGTGATACGCCGTGATGAGACGTTCCTTCTCGTTCATCAGTCGGCTGCGACGCTGCGGGCCGGACATCACACGATCGATGGCCTCGTCGAGCGCGGCATCGTCGATGACCTTGGCGTTGTTGCGGGCCGTGAGCAGCGCGGCTTCGTTCAGGACGTTGGCGAGGTCGGCCCCGCTGAAGCCTGGGGTCCGGCGACCGACGGCCTCCAAATCGACGCCGGGTCCCAGTGGCTTGCCGCGCGCGTGGACCGTGAGAATCTGGGTGCGGCCTGCGAGATCGGGGGCGTCGACGCCAATCTGACGGTCGAAGCGGCCCGGACGCAGCAGCGCCGGATCCAGCACGTCCGGGCGGTTGGTGGCGGCGATCAAGATGACCCCGCCGCGCACGTCGAAGCCGTCCATCTCGACCAGCAGCTGGTTGAGGGTCTGCTCGCGCTCGTCGTGACCGCCGCCCATGCCGGTGCCGCGGTGCCGTCCGACGGCGTCGATCTCGTCGATGAACACGATGGCCGGGGCGTTCTCCTTGGCCTGCTCGAACAGATCGCGGACGCGGCTGGCGCCGACGCCCACGAACATCTCGACGAAGTCGGAGCCGGAGATGGAGTAGAACGGGACGCCAGCCTCACCGGCGACGGCGCGGGCCAGCAACGTCTTGCCGGTGCCGGGAGGTCCGTACAGCAGGACGCCCTTGGGGATCTTGGCGCCGACAGCTTGGAACTTGGCCGGTTCGGCGAGGAACTCCTTGATCTCACCCAGCTCTTCGATGGCCTCGTCGCAGCCAGCGACGTCGGCAAACGTGGTCTGCGGGGTGTCCTTGTTCATCAGCTTGGCCTTGGACTTGCCGAACTTCATGACACCGGCCCCACCGCCTTGCATGCGGGTCATGATGAACAAGAAGATGCCGATGAACAGCAGGAACGGCACGATCGAGATCAGGATGTTGGCGAGGGTGTTGCCCGTCGCGACCTCGACGTCAAAGCTCTTGAGCTTCTTGTCCTGGACCAGCGCCTCGGCGCGCTCAGCCAACCCTTCGCCCTGGCCCAGAAGGAACTTGGACTTGACCTGGGTGTCATCGGTGAGCGTCGCGCGGATGGCCTGATCGCCGTCGACGAACTTGACTTCCGTGACCTTGCCGGATTCGAGGTACCCGATCATGGTCGCGGTCTTGACCTCTTTGTACCCGTCTTGACCGGAGGAGAAGTTGATGGCGGTCAGCACCACGATGGCGATGACGGCGATCCAGAGCCATGGGCCCTTGGCGAGACGTTTGAAGTTCATGAGCAGGCGTGGAGAGGTCCACTCCTCCTTGTGCTGGTGGGGATTCCGACGGTACAGGGTGCTGCGCAGGACCTCAGGAGTAGACGTGGGGGGCAAGAGTGCCGATGCACCGCAGATTCCTGTACTTCTCGGCGTAGTCGAGCCCGTAGCCCACGACGAAGGCGTTTGGGATGTCGAAGCCGACGTACTTGACGTCGATCTCGGTCTGCACGGCCTCGGGCTTGCGCAACAAGGTGGCGATCTCCACCGAGGCCGGCCCGCGCGAGCGCAGGTTGGTGATCAGCCACGACAAGGTCAGGCCGGTGTCGATGATGTCCTCCACGATCAGCACGTCGCGACCCTGCAGGTCGCTGTCGAGGTCCTTGAGGATGCGCACGACGCCGGATGACTTGGTGCCCGAACCGTAGGACGACACCGCCATCCAGTCCATCTCCACGTGACGGTCCAGGCTGCGGGCCAGATCCGCCATGACCATGACGGCCCCGCGGAGCACGCCGACGAGCAGCAGCTCGCGGCCCTCGTAGTCCCGCTCGATCTCGGCTGCCATCTCCTTCAGGCGCGCGAGGATCTGCTCCTCGGTGAACAAGGTCTGGTCGAGCTCTAGGTCACCTTCGACGTGCGATTGGTCCACGTGCTCACCTTCCCATACCCCCACCATCGCGGCGTGATGAGGAGACCGCTCACGTTCACGTGGGGCCGAACACCAGGACCCCATCGACGCGTCGGCACGAAACTGCTCCGGGCAGCTCCACGCGCACCTGGCCATGCCAGTCGGCGATCAGCCGGTCCAGCTCGCCGATGTGATGGGCCGCCAGCTCGTCGGGTCGGGCCCCCGCGTCGAGCGCTGCACGCCGCAGCACTCGCGAGCGGATGGCCTGGGCCAGCGCCGCCAGATGATCGACGTCGAGGGTGTGCGCATCGGCGGCCAGCTCGTCCAGGTGGTCCAGGTCCGCGCGCAGCTGTTCAGCCGTACGCCCCAGCGCCTCGGCAACCCCGCCGCCGAGCACCTCCTCCATCAGGGGGAGCACCTCGCGCCGCAGCCGCACGCGACGAAACATCGGATCGACGTTGTGCGGGTCATCCCACCAGGTGAGGCCGTGGGCCCGACAGATCTGCTCGGTTTGTTGGCGACCGAGGCCGAGGAACGGACGCCGAAAGAGCCCGGATCGTGGGACCATCCCGGCGATCGAGCGGGGGCCGGAGCCGCGACCCAATCCGAGCAGCACCGTCTCGGCCTGGTCGTCGCGCGTGTGGGCCAGCAGCACTGCATCGACCGGCTCGCGGGTCAGCGCGGCCAACCGGGCAGCCCGAGCCGCGGCCTCGGGACCCCCACGGTTGCCGACCTCGACCTGCTCCGTCCGGGCGCGCACGCCCAGACTCTCCAGCTGGGTCACGGCACGACGAGCCACCTCGCCCGATCCCGATTGCAGGCGATGGTCCACCACGACGGCTGACATATTCAAGCCGGCACCGCGGGCCACGAAGGTCGCGACCGCGGCGAGCGCCAGTGAGTCCGCGCCGCCGGATACGCCCACGACCACGCGGCTGCCGGCGGGAAGATCAGCCACGGCCGACCCGACCGCGTTCCGGGCCGAGGCGACCGTGGGATCGAGCGCTCCACCCATCGACCTCACCCAGCCGTGCGATCAGGCGTGGACACGCGACACCCACGTCGACGGCTCAAGAATCTCCGAGCGCGTCGGTAGATGTGACGGGTGGGACCAGACCGCGTTGAAACCGTCCATGCCGATGGTGTCGATCGCGTGCCGCACGAAGACGGCACCGTCGCGGTACTGGGCCATCTTGGCCTCGAGTCCAAGCAGTCGTCGGATCAGCCTGTCGATGCCGCTGCCGCCCGCGCGACGTTGGGAGAACTTGCGACGGATGTGCGCGACCGTGGGGATCACCTCAGGTCCGACATCGTCCATCACGACGTCGGCATGGCCCTCCAGCAACGACATGACGCCGGTCATCTGGTCCACGATCTGGCTCTGACGTTCGTTCTGGAACATCGACGCAAGTGAGGCATTCGGATCTCCCTTGGCCACCTTGACCGCCTGGGACAGCGCCTGCTGGAGCATCGCCGACATGGCCTGCGGATCCAGATCCGTGGCGTCGATGAACTCCTCCATCAGGCTCCGCAAGTGCTCACGCAGCCACGGCACACCGGTGAACTGGACCCGGTGCGTCTCCTCGTGCAGGCAGACCCAGAGGCGGAAGTCGTGTGGGTCGACGTCGAGCTGGCGCTGCACCGCGACGATGTTGGGAGCCACCAGCAGCAGTCGGCCGCCTTCGCCGTGCGGTCCGGTCCAGAACGGATCGAACTGACCGAGCACCTTGGTGGACATGAAGGACATCAGGGCCCCCAGCTCGGCGCCGCTCACCTTCTCGCCCACCGAGCGCGACAGGCCCGTGGGCAGCTTGCTGGTCTCGGCGAGCTTGGCGTTGATCGGATCCATCATGAGCTGGAAGGTCGACAGGTTTGCCTCCACCCAGCGCGGTCGGTCGACGACGAGGACCGGCGACGGAGCGCCCAGCGCGTGCGTGGAGTGCAGACCCGTGAAGTCCCGCACCGGGGCTTCGGATCTGGCTGCCCCGACCCGCAGCTCCTCGACCGCTTCGGCGACCTCGGCAGCCGACATCTCGGGCCCGGGCCGCGACAGTCGCGTCGCGGTGGCCTGCGCGAACTTCCAGTCGATCATGCGACCACGGTACGGCGCGGACGGGCAGTCAGCCGCAGGAGCAGGCCGCGATGGCTGCCGCGATGTCGTCGATCGAGGCCTGTGCTGCCAAGGACTTCACTCGATCGGCCTCATCGGACATGACGGCGAAGACCACCGGACGCCCGTCAGCATCCAGCGCGTAGCCGGCGAGTGAGTGCACTCCGCTGAGCGTGCCGGTCTTGGCTCGGATCAGACCATGGGCAGCGCGGTCGAACCGGTCGGCCAAGGTGCCGCTGAATCCGCTGAGAGGTAGATCGTCCACGACGGCCGCACCGCGGGGCGTCGACAACGACGCCTGGACCACGTCGACCAGCGTGGTGGGGCTGATCCGATTGCGGCGCGAGAGCCCGCTGCCGTCCATCAGGACGAGACCGGTCGTGTCAATGTCCGCGGCTTGCAGGGCTGCGGAGACGGCCGCTGCTCCTTCCTGGAAGCTGCCGGGTCGGCCGCCCGCCAAGGCAACGTGTCGGAGCATGACCTCGGCGGTCTGGTTGTTGCTGGTGCGGATGAGCGCCCCGACGATCTGCTCGACGGTGGCGCTGCGCACTGATGTCAGCAGCGCGGCACCCGCTGGCGCCGCGGTGCGGCCAACGGTGCCCGTCACGTCGACGCCGGCATCGCGCACCAGCTGTGCGAATCGGTTGGCAGCGGCTTGCGCCGGATCCTGCGCACGAACACCGTCCTTCAGCCCCTGGTCGACCCACAGCGCGCTGACCGGGGTGACGATGTTGTCGGGGATGTAGCTGTCCTCCCAGCCGGGGCTGATGGTTGGACCCGTGAAGAGGGCGTCGTCGAATCCGAGTCGGACCGACGCGCGCCCAGAGTCCTGCAGCGCTGCCGCGGTCTTTTCGGCTAGTGATTTCAGGTCGGCCCTCTCGACGCGCGTCGAGTTCTTGTCGCGACGTGCGGTGAGATACGGATCGCCGCCACCGACCAGAACGACTCTGTCGCCAGCCATGACGACCGACGTCGTGAACCGGGTCTGCGGGTCGATCGTCGCGAGCGCGGCGTATCCGGTCAGCAGCTTGGTGGTGGACGCAGGCATGAACACGCCAGGTTGGCCGGCGGTGCTGATCGGCGCCCCGGGGTCCGCTGCCGCGGCGGCGAAGCCGACGCTGGGCCCCAGCAACGAGTCAGAGAGCAGAACATCGACCGCAGCAACCACAGCGTCTGGATCGACGGGGGCGCTGGCCGACGTCGGCGACGTGACCGCCGACGCCGGCGCACTCACCACCAGACCGTCGGGCGCGACGACGTTGGACGGACCGCAGTCGCCGCCACAGATCACGCCATTGAGCTGACCGTCCTGCCACGCCCACCGCGCACCGACCGCGAGTGCTGCGCCGACCAGCACCACGAGCACCGAGACGAGCAGACGCGTGGCGCTCCGCCGCCACCAGCTGGTGGGCACCCTGCTGGCCCTCGCGTCTGCCACGTGCGCCAGACTATAGACACCGAATCCGTTGGCTTCGCTGCCCGTTGTCTCGTGCGCGGCGTCCATTCAGCCTCAGGAGGCAGCCGTGATCTTCGACGTCACCGTGGAGATTCCCAAGGGCGAGCGCAACAAGTACGAGGTGGATCACGACACGCATCGCATCCGCCTCGACCGCACGCTGTTCACGTCGACCCAGTACCCGGCCGACTACGGCTTCATCGACAACAGCCTCGGCCTCGACAGCGACCCGCTCGATGCGCTGGTGCTGCTGCCCTCACCGACCTTCCCGGGCTGTGTCATCACCTGCCGCGCGATCGGCATGTTCCGCATGACCGACGAGGCCGGCGGCGACGACAAGGTGCTGTGCGTTCCGGCCACCGATCCGCGCCAAGAGCATCTGCGCGACATCCACCACGTGCCGGAGTTCGACCGCCTCGAGATCGAGCACTTCTTCACCGTTTACAAGGACCTGGAGCCCGGCAAGTCCGTGGAGGGCTCAGTCTGGACCGGCCGTGTCGAGGCTGAGGTCGAGATCAACGCCAGCTTCGCCCGGTTCAAGGCCAACGGCGGCTACTGACACCTCGGCGCTTTCAGCGCAGCAGCGCACGCATCGCGTCGGCGAACACGCTCACGTCGACCGTGTGGTCGATCGAGCGAAGTGCTCCGAGCCCGATCCCGAGGCTCAGCATGGCCGTCGCGGCGCGGTCGACCGGCATGCGCAACTCGACGCCCGCTTCCGCTGTGACCTCGAGAATCAACGTCTCGATGGCCTCGCGGATCTCGCGATGCCGAGCCTTCAACGCGTTGGCCACATAGGGGCTGTGTCTTGCGACGGCGCCGAACTCAGACTCGAGAGCGGTCCATCGCGGCTGTCCCAGA
The DNA here is from genome assembly GCF_049586495.1 of Aeromicrobium sp. Lineage (GTDB taxonomy): Bacteria > Actinomycetota > Actinomycetes > Propionibacteriales > Nocardioidaceae > Aeromicrobium. The sequence goes on from NZ_JBAVCB010000030.1 coordinate 11,171, forward strand.
CCCTCGCGAGCCCAGTCGGCGAAGGCGTCGATACGAGCGTCCAGATCGCCGCCGCCACCGAACGCTGCCACGACGCCGTCGATCTGCTGGAGATGGATGCTGTCCAGCACCGCCATGCACAGCTCGTCCTTGCCAGCAAAGTTCGAGTACACCGCGCCCTTGGAGAACCCAGCACGCAGCGCCACCTTGTCGAGCGACGTCGCCGCATATCCGTCGGCGAGGAACATGTCGCGCGCGACCTCGGTCAGCCGCAGGCGTGTCTGTGCCTGCCGCTCCGCGCGAATTCCCCTCGAGCTGTCGACCGTCACTGTGTCTCCCGTCATAGAACCTTGCCAGCATTCCAGATACCGATAGTATCTGACTGTGATCACCAAGGACATCATCATCATCGGAACCGGTTTCGCGGGCATGGGCATGGCCATGAAGCTGCGCGAATCTGGCCGCGAGGACTTCACCATCCTCGAGAAGGCCCACGACGTCGGCGGCACGTGGCGCGACAACACCTATCCCGGGTGCGAGTGCGACATCCCCAGCCACATGTACTCCTTCTCCTACGAGCTGAACACCGAGTGGAGCAAGAGCTTTTCGGGCCAGCAGGAGATCTGGGCGTACATGCGCAAGGTCGCCGACGACCAGGGCATCCGGCCCTACATCGACTTCGGGGTCGAGGTCACCGGCGCCACGTGGGACGAGGATCGCCAGCGTTGGACGGTCAACACCGCCAGTGGTGAGACCTATGAGTGCCGGGTTCTCGTCGCCGGCGTCGGCGGGCTGCACATCCCCAACATCCCCGAGATCACCGGCGCCGACACCTTCGCCGGCCCGATCTTCCACTCCGCCAGGTGGGATCACTCCGTCGACCTGACCGGCAAGAAGGTCGTCGTCATCGGCACCGGTGCCAGCGCCATCCAGTTCGTCCCGATCGTCGCCGAGCAGGTCAGTCAGCTGACCGTCTTCCAGCGCACGCCGCCTTGGGTGCTGCCCAAGAAGGACAAGCCCACGGCCCAGTGGCGCAAGACGGTGTTCGAGAAGGTGCCCGGAGCCCACCGTGCTTATCGCAACGCGTTGTACTGGACGCTCGAGTCGCGAGCCCTCGGGTTCAACGGGCACCTCAACTTCCTTCCGATCGCCGAACGGATCGTGAAGGGGCATCTCAAGAAGACCGTTCCCGACGCCGAGCTGCGGGCCAAGCTGACGCCCGACTACCGATTGGGCTGCAAGCGGGTCCTGCAGTCGAACACCTACTACCCGACGTTCCTGCGCGACAACGTCGAGCTGAACACCGACGGCACTGCCACGATCGTCAGCGACGGCGTCATCGATGGCCATGGCGTCAAGCACGAGGCCGACGTCATCATCTACGGAACCGGCTTCCACGTGATCGACGCCTTCGACTACCTCGACATCAAGGGGCGCGACGGCCTGGACCTTGCCGCACAGTTCCGCGAGCACGGCGTCGAGACCTACATGGGCATGATGATCAACGGATTCCCCAACCTCGCCTTCATGCTCGGGCCCAACACGGCCCTCGGTCACAACTCGGTCGTGTTCATGATCGAGCAGCAGACCAAGTTCATCATCAAGCTGATCGACGAGATGGACGCTCGCGGCGTCGTTGCCGCCGAGCCGACGCTCGACGCCCAGACGGCCTTCAACATCGAGATCCAGCGCCTCGTCGAAAAGGGCATCTGGACTCAAGGCGGCTGCACCAGCTGGTATCTCGACAGTCACGGCAAGAACCGCACGATCTGGCCCAAGTTCACCTTCCAGTACTGGTGGGAGACGCGCAAGATCAATGCGCCCGACTTCGCGTGGTCAAGCCCGCAGACCTCGGGCGAGGGCCGGGCCGCCTGATGGCGCGCCGCGGACGGCACCAGTACGACCGGGACCGGTACGACATCCCGGACGGACCAGACCAGGGCTCGTGGCGCTCGACGCGCACCTTCATGCGCGGCCGGTTCGAGGCGATTCCGAAGCTGCACGAGCAGTTCGGAGACGCCTTCTCGATCGACATCCTGCCGGGCCCGCGGACCATGGTCGTGTTCTCCGACCCGGCCGACATCAAGGAGATCTTCGGGGCTGACCCCAGCCAGTTCCACGCTGGCGAGGGCAACGCGATCCTCAAGCCCGTCATGGGCGAGCACTCGGTGCTGCTGACCGACGACGGCGCGCACCAGCGTGCTCGCAAGCTGCTGATGCCAGCCTTCACGGGGCCCGCCATGCGCGGCTACCGACCGCTGGTCGAGGGCATCGCCAAGGTCGCGGTCGACTCGTGGCACGACGGCGAGCACATGATGACGCTCGAGCGCATGAACTCCATCACCCTTGACATCATCTTGCAGGTCGTGTTCGGCGTCACCGACGAGGCGAACCTGGCCGAGCTGCGTCCGCGGGTGAACCGCATGGTCGACATCGGCCCCTTCATGCTCATGGCGTGGATCTACCCGCCGCTGTCGCACCTGCCGCCGTGGCGCAACTACTTCAACAACCAGAAGGAGGTGGACCGGCTGCTGTACGCGGAGATCAGTGACCGTCGAGCCGCCTCCGACCTGGAGTCGCGTGACGACGTGCTGTCGCGCCTGTTGCGCGTGGGCGAGGAAGAGGGCGAGGCGCCGTTGACCGACGAGGAGCTGCGTGACCAGCTGGTCACGCTGCTGTTGGCCGGGCACGAGACGACCGCGTCCGCCCTGACGTGGACCCTGCACGAGCTGGGCCGCCACCCTGACCTGCTGGCGCGCGCCGTCGAGGCCGCCGACACCGGCGACGACGCCTACCTCGAGGCCTGCCTCAAAGAGGGCATGCGAGTGCATCCGGTCATCGACTTCGTGGCTCGAACGCTCAAGAGCGACCAGGTGGTCGGCGGACGGCGTCTGCCCAAGGGCGTCACCGTGACGCCGTCGATCATGCTGTCGCACAGCCGCGAGGAGAGCTGGGCTGACGCCCACCGGTTCGACCCGGACCGCTTCCTCGGCGGCACGAAGGTGGCCGCCAACACCTGGATTCCGTTCGGTGGTGGCGTGCGCCGTTGCATCGGCGCCGCCTTCAGCCTGATGGAGGGCACCGTGGTGCTGCGCGAGGTTCTGCAGCGCTACGAGGTCAGCGCCGACCACCCTGCGCCGAATCGGCTGCGCAACATCACCAACGTGGCCGGCGACCAGGCACCCCTGCACCTGAAGGCTCGTTAAGGTCGTGCCATGAGCCATCTCGACACCACGGCCACTGCTGCCGGCGCCGCAGGCGTCACTGATGAGGCCCTCGCTGGGCTCCGCCGCTGGAATCTTGGCCTGACCGTGCTGCACGCGGCCCAGGCCGTCGCGATCCTGGTGCTGGGCAGCGGCTTCGCCATCGCCGTCACGTCGACCTACCCCACCGGCCCTCCCGGAACCCCGCCTCCGACGCCGTCTGCCCTGTTCGACGTCAGCATCGCTTCGGCGATCGCCGTGTTCTTGTTCCTCGCCGCCATCGATCATCTCGTGACGGCCACCATTGGTCGGGGCCTCTACGAGGCGGACCTGCGCCGGGGCATCAACCGCTTCCGGTGGGCCGAGTACTCCATCAGCGCCACGATCATGATCGTCCTGATCGGCTTCTACTTCGGTCTCACCGACATCGCGACAGTGATCCTGGTGGTCGGCGCGAACATGGCGATGATCTTCTTCGGCTGGCTGCAGGAGCGGATGAATCCTCCCGGCCGTGCGAGCACCACGATGCTGCCGTTCTGGTTCGGCACCGTCGCGGGAGCAGCCCCCTGGGCGGCGATCGTGGTCAACTTCGTCGGATCGGCCGAGGTGCCCGGCTTCGTCATCGTCATCTTCTCGACGTTGCTGGTGTTCTTCTCGTCCTTTGCCGTCAACCAGTGGTTGCAGTACCGCGAGATCGGTCCCTGGCGCAGCTACGCCTTCGGCGAGAAGGTGTATCTCGTTCTCAGCCTGGTGGCCAAGTCAGCTCTCGCCTGGCAGATCTTCGGCGGGTCGCTCGCCGGCTGAGCCGAGCCGTGCGGCTACTGGGGGCCGACGGCGGTGACGGTGACGACGGGTTCGCCCCGCTCGTCCGAGGCCGCCAGATCGATCGTGGCGCTGATGCCCCAGTCACGGTCGCCTTCGGGATCGTTGAAGGTCTGGCGTACTGACCATGTGCCGGTTCCTTCGGTGACCATGAACAGATGGGGACCGCGCGCCTCGGGGCCGGTGCCGATCTCGTCGTACTCCTCGCGGTACGCCGCCATGGCCTCCATCCAGGCTGACGCGTCCCAGCCTGCTCCGGCGTCCAGGTCGTCCAGTGCACTCCATCGCCCGAACGCTGCCAGCTCGACCCGACGGAACATCGCATTGCGGACCAGCACGCGAAAGGCCCGCGGGTTGCCGGTCAGTGGTCGTGGCGGAGCGCCTGACTGTGCCTGCGGACGCACGTCGAGCGGATCCACGCCAGGCTTGATCAGCTCCTCCCACTCATCGAGCAGGCTCGAATCGGTCTGACGCACGAGCTCGCCCAACCATTCGGTGATGTCCTCGAGCTCTTCGGTGCGCGCGCTCAGTGGAACCGTGCGCCCCAGTGTCTTGTAGACGTCCGACAGATAGCGCAGCACCAGACCCTCTGAGCGCGCCAGCTGGTAGTCCGCGATCAGCTCGCTGAAGGTCATCGCCCCCTCCCACATCTCGCGCACGACAGACTTGGGTCGCAGCTCGTGATCGGCGACCCAGGGGTGCCCGATGCGATACGTCTCGTACGCGGCTTCCAGCAGCTCGCGCAGCGGCTGAGGGTGCTCGACCTCCTCCAGCAGCTCCACCCGCTCGTCGTACTCGATGCCGTCCATCTTCATCTCGGCCACCGCCTCACCGCGGGCTCGGTGACGCTGGGCCCTGATGATGGGGCGGGGGTCGTCGAGCGTCGCCTCGATGATCGACACCACGTCGAGGGTGTAGGCGGGGTCCTCGCGATCGAGCAGCTCCAGCGAGGCGACGGCGAAGGGGGACAACGGCTGGTTGAGCGCGAAGTTGGCCTGCAGGTCGACGGTCAGCCGCAACGTGCGACCGGCGGCGTCGGGCGGTTCGATCGGCTCGACGACGTCGCCCGCGATCAGCGCGTCGATGATCGCGTCGATCTCGGCCAGCAGCCGATCCTGCGACTCCTCGGTCTCGCCGCTCTCGCGAATCAGCCGCGTCAGCGACTCTCGAGCGTCACCGGATCGCTGGAGCACGTCGAGCACCATGGCGTGGCTGACCCGCATGCGGGAGACCAGTGCCTCGGGGGTGCCGGTGGCCAGCTTCTCAAACGTGCCCTGGCCCCACGAGACGTAGCCCTCGGGCGGCTTCTTGCGCTGGATCTTCTTGATCTTCTTGGGATCGTCGCCGGCCTTGCGCACCAGACGAGCGTTCTCGATCTCGTGCTCGGGCGCCTCGACCACCACGTGACCGATGGTGTCGAACCCGGCTCGACCTGCCCGACCCGCGATCTGCTGGAACTCGCGCACCTGCAGCTGGCGCTGACGGGTGCCGTCGTACTTCGACAGCCCGCTGAACAGCACCGTGCGAATCGGCACGTTGATGCCCACGCCCAGCGTGTCAGTGCCGCACACGACCTTCAGCAGACCCTGTTGCGCCAGCGTCTCGACCAGCCGGCGGTAGCGCGGCAACATGCCCGCGTGGTGCACGCCGATGCCAGCGCGGACCAGGCGCGACAACGTCCTGCCGAACGCTGAGGAGAACCGGAAGTCGCCGAGGTGGTCGGCAATGACGTCCCGCTCTTCCCGGGTGGCGATCTTCAGGCTGGTCAACGCCTGGGCCCGTTCCAGGGCGGACACCTGGGTGAAGTGCACGACGTAGACCGGCGTCTGACGGGTCTCGATCAGCTGCTCCAGCGTCTCGTGCACCGGTGTCGAGACATACTCGCTGACGAGCGGGACGGGCCGCTCGGTGGACGTGACCTCGACGGTGTCCCGGCCCGTGCGGCGCTCGAGATCGGCCACCAGCCGCGTGGTGTCGCCGAGGGTGGCCGACATCAACAAGAACTGCGCCCGCGGGAGCTCGATCAACGGAACCTGCCACGCCCACCCGCGATCAGGGTCGGCGTAGTAGTGGAACTCATCCATCACCACGAGCCCGATGTCGGCAGCCGCACCCTCGCGCAGTGACATGTTGGCGAGGATCTCAGCGGTGGCCGCGATGATCGGAGCGTCGGCGTTGACGGCCGCGTCGCCGGTCACCATCCCGACGTTGTCAGCACCGAAGATCTCGCACAGATCGAAGAACTTCTCGCTGACCAACGCCTTGATCGGCGCCGTGTAGACGCTGCACTCACCACGCGCCAACGCCGCAGCCATGGCGGCGGTCGCGACCAGGCTCTTGCCCGAGCCGGTGGGGGTCGAGAGCACGACGTTGGAGCCGGCGACGCACTCCAGGATCGCCTCGTCCTGAGCGGGGTAGAGAGTCAGCCCACGGTCTGCCACCCACGTCGTGACGGCATCGTAGACGGTGTCCTCGTCGGTGTCGGTCCCCTCGGGCGGGAGCAGATCGACAAGGCGCATCCGTTCATTGTGTCGTGAGGCCCCCCAGTAGGGTCAGCCGCATGAGAGCTGTGCAGATCACGACCCTGGCCGGACCCGAAGCCGTGGAGGTCGTCGACATCCCGTCGCCCGAGCCCGGTCCCGATCAGGTGCTGATCCGCGTCCGTGCAGCTGGAGTCGCCTTCCCCGAGGTGCTGCAGAGTCGTGGCGAGTACCAGATGAAGCCCGACCTGCCCTTCACACCGGGCGCCGAGATCGCCGGCGAGGTGATCCGGGCCCCCGAGGGATCGGCGTTCTCCCCCGGTGACCGCGTGGCCGCCTTGTGCCTGCTCGGGGGTTTCGCCGAGGAGGCCGTGGCACCTGCCGATCTGACCTTTCCGCTGCCGGAGTCGATCTCCTTCGAGCAGGGCGCCTCGATCATCTTCAACTACGGAACCGCTTATTTCGCCTTGGTCGAACGCGGCGGCCTCGCAGCTGGTGACTCCGTGCTCGTCCACGGCGCCGCGGGCGGCATCGGCACCGCTGCCATCCAGGTGGCCAAGGCGTTCGGGGCCGGCCGTGTCGTGGCGATCACCTCGACTCCTGAGAAGGGCCAGATCGCCGTCGAGGCGGGCGCCGACGAGTTCGTGCTCGCCGAGGGCTTCAAGGACGCCGTCACCGCGTCCGGCAAGGTCGACATCGTGGTCGACCCCGTCGGCGGCGACCGGTTCACCGATTCGCTGCGCTGCCTGGCCGATGACGGCCGCCTGCTGGTCATCGGCTTCACGGCGGGCGAGATCCCCACCGTCAAGGTCAACCGGCTTCTGCTCAACAACGTCTCGGTCGTGGGCGTTGGATGGGGAGCCTACGCGCTCAGCCGGCCGGGCCACATCGGCCTGGAATGGGCCGCGCTGTCCCCCCACCTGACCAGCGGCGCACTCGCGCCGATCGTCGGCCCAACCTTCGGGCTCGACGAGGCCAGCCAGGCGCTGTTGACGCTTGACGAGCGCCGGGCGACCGGCAAGGTGCTGCTGGTCCCGTGACCTCGTTCTCCGGATTCCCCGAGGCTGCACTCGACTTCTATGACGATCTCGAGATGGACAACACCAAGGGGTTCTGGGAAGCCCACCGCGAGGTCCACGCCACCGCGGTCAAGGCACCGATGACGGCACTGACGGCGGCGCTGGCCGAGGAGTTCGGCGAAGCCAAGATCTTTCGGCCCTACCGCGACGTCCGGTTCAGCAAGGACAAGACCCCGTACAAGACGCACCAGGGAGCCTTCGTCGCGAAGGGCCCAGCGATCGGTTACTACGTGCAGGTGGGTGCGGCCGGAGTCCGCACCGGCGTCGGGTTCTACGCCGCCGCGCCTGCCCGGCTCGCAGCGTTCCGCGAAGCGATCGTCGACGACCGGTACGGACCTGATCTCGAACGCATCGTCGCCCGTCTGGTCGGCGCTGGGTGGGAGCTGGGGGGCGACCGACTCACGACATCCCCGCGGGGCTATGACGCTGGCCACCCCCGGATCGCCTTGCTGCGGCACCGCTCGATGTCCCTGGGCCGCGATCATGGCTTCGCGCCCTACGTGCACACCGCCGCCCTGCTGGACCAGGTCCGCGACGACTGGCGCACCGCTTCGCCGCTGGTCGACTGGCTGCTGCACCACACGCAGCAGGCCGGCGCATGAGCACTCCGGAGTTCTGGCGCGCGGTCGAAGCCGTGCACGCCCCGGTGTACTTCAGCCACGACGCGGCCGAGCGATTCGAGGCGCTGGGCCTGCAGGGCTTCTGGATGGGGTACTTCGCCTCGCGGTCGGCAGCCCTCGGCACGCCGGGTCCCGAGGTCGTCACTGCCCTCTTCCACGGTTTCGCGCCGTCCAGGGTGGACCGGGCGCTGCCGAAGGCCTGGGCCCTCACCTCGCCCGACGACGTCCTGGCTGCTCGGATCGACGCAGCACGAGCAACGTTGACGCCCCTCGTCGGCGACACCGATTTGAGGGTGCTCACAGCGAATCTCGGCGAGGTCGTACGCCGCGCTGATCTCGCTGGCCGACCCCTGGCGGCCGCCCACGTGGCCATCCCGCCAGCCGACGACCCTATCGGTCGGCTGTGGCAGCTGGCGACGGTGCTCCGCGAGTACCACGGCGACGCCCACGTGGCCGTGCTGACCGCCTCGGGCATCGACGGCGCCACCGCCAACGCCCTGGCCGCAGCGTCCGGCCTGGTTCCATCGGGTCAGCAGCAGTCGCGGGGATGGGACGACGCAGCCTGGGACGACGCCTACGAGCAGCTGCACATGCGCGGATGGGTCGACGAATGGCGCGCCGTCACGGAGGGCGGCCGAGCCGCTCGCGCCCGCATCGAGGAGACCACGCACCGGGTGGCCAACGC
>NZ_JBAVCB010000031.1:0-2369 GCF_049586495.1 Aeromicrobium sp.
CACCCACGCACCACTCAATCAAGGATGTCTTTCACATGAACCGCTCACGCAAGTACTTCGCCGGTATCGCGCTCGCCGCTGTTGCCGCTCTGCCCCTGGCCGCCTGCTCCTCCACGGACTCGGCTTCCTCCTCCTCGTCCTCGTCCAGCTCTGATGTGAAGATCGCCAAGCCGATCGCCCGCATCAACGCCCTGTCCGGTGACACCACCGCCGTCCTGCTGGACGCCGGCTTCACCGACGCGCTGACCTCGCTGGGCCTGACGCCCGGAGTCGTGGGCGAAGGCGACCTGGTCGACGGTTCACTCGTCTTCCCGATCACCGGCGGCAACGTCACGGTCTTCGACAAGACCGAGGCCAAGCCCTACGTCATCGGCCAGGTCCAGCACGAGGGCTCGGGCTTCTCGCTCGAGGCCGGCGAGACCAAGGTCGAGATCACCAACCTGAACGTCGACCCGGGCGCCAGCCGCGTCTACGGCGACGTCGCCGTCAACGGCAAGACCGCCGCCACCAGCGCATTCATCTTCCAGCTGCGTGGAGCGACCCTGAAGCCCCTGCAGACCGAAGGCGACACCGCCATTCTCGAGGGCACCAAGGTCTTCGTCTCCCCGGTCGCCGCTGAACTGCTCAACGGCACCTTCAAGACCGACGCCGTGACCGACCAGCTCCTGGTCGGCATCGCAAAGATCACCGTCAACACCACCCCCGCCAGCTGATCACCTAGCAGCCAGCACGGCAGCGGGCGCTCATCCTCCGGTGAGCGCCCGCTGGCCACACCCCCCATCTCACCGAAAGGAGCGTCCACCATGTCCGACCTCCATGCGCTAGTCGCTCCCTACGCCCTGAACGCAGTCGATGATCTTGACCGTCGCCGATTCGAAGCGCATCTGCTCGAGTGCGAGAGCTGCACGGCCCAGGTCGGCGGTTTCGCCGCTGCTGCCGCTGTGCTTGCCGCCGCGAAGTCTGAGCCGCCTCCGCCTCGCCTCCGCTCACAGATCCTGTCGGCGGTCGCCTCCGTTCCCCAGCACCGCACCTTCGACCATCCACGCACCCGCCACATCTGGCGCCGCATCATTCCGGCCCTCGCTGTCGCTGCGGCTCTGGTCGTGCCCGTGGTGGGAGCGACCAACTACGTGACGGATCAGCGCGACGGCGCCGACGCCGCCGCTCTGGCAGCATCGACCTCCATCTCGACGGTCCTCGCCTCCCCCGACGCGGCCACCCGGTCCAAGGTCGTGGCTGGCGGCGGATCCATCCGCGTCGTCACCTCCAAAGCGCGCCGCGCTGCAGTGGTCGCAGCCGATCAGCTGCCTCCCCTGGCCAAAGGAAAGACCTATCAGATCTGGACCTTGGCATCTGGCAGCGCCACCCCGCGCGGCACCTTCGCGACCTCCACGGTCATCACAGCGGACCGGCTCGGCTCCACCGATCGCATCGCCGTGACCGTGGAGCCCGCAGGCGGCTCCGACCGGCCCAGCTCGCTGCCGATTGCCGTCCTGCCGCTGTAGACCGCGTTGGCGGGCCTAGCGCGCACTGATGTGTCACAGTTGCCTCCGTGAAGGTGACCAGCGCATTCGGCTATCTGGCCGCACTGCTTCTCGTCCTGGCCGGATGGGTCGGCGCCACCGTCGTGGCCGCCGGCGCCTGGGACACGGTGCGCGACTCGACGCTCGTCCCGGTCACCCAGGAGCGTGCCGACGCGCGGGGTTCCAGCGTCGCCGTCTTCACCGACATCGTTCAACCAGAACGTGCCATCACGTGCCGCGGTGTCGACCCGGAGGACGCGTCCGTCACGATCGAGCCCGCCGCCATCGACGTGCCCGTCGAGTTCGACGGAACTGAGTGGCACCTGATCAATCTGCTGCCTGAGGGCCGCGACGATCTGAAGATACGGTGCGCACCCCGGGACAAGCGGGTCGACAATGCCACCTACACGTTCGCGATCGTTGACGGTTTCACCTCACGTGGCGAGCGAGGGCAAGCCATCGCCACCACCGGACTGCTCGCCGGACTCGCCCTCGCCAGCTGGACCTTCATCTGCAGGCGCAATCTCAAGAAGTCCCTCATGAACGGCACGGGAAACCCATGAGCATGCTGCCCACCTACGTGACCGGATGGCGGGAGTCCGCCGACGCCGTGCTGGCCCTGGCCGAAGGACTGGATCCGGCGCTCGCTGACGCACCGACCGACTGTCCGGACTGGACCGTGCAGGATGTCATCGCGCACCTGGCGCACCTGGAGTCCGCCCTGTGCGGCGAATCATCTGATGCCGGCGCCGACGGGGAGACCCAGCTGGCCCCCAGCTACACCGGGGCCGGCGTTCTCGAACGCCGAACCCGGACGCTGGCCCACGTCACTGCACAGCTGCGAGC
>NZ_JBAVCB010000032.1:0-1847 GCF_049586495.1 Aeromicrobium sp.
GTGTCGTGCTGTGGCTGTCGGGTCGCAGTCGGCTTGGGCCGGCGGTGCTCGTCGGTGGTCTGGTTGCGACGGCGCTGACCGTTCTGGTCGTGATACCGGCTTTCGCCACGGACGGCTACGCCTACGCGTCGACGCTCGGGGGCGACCGCGGTCTGCTTCCCACGCTGACCGACGACCCCAGCCGCAAGGTGGCCACGGCGGTGCTCACGGTGGCGATCACGGGGTTCGCGGCGATGTTCTCGCCGTGGGCGCTGCTGGCGCTGCCGACGTTCGCGTGGCGCTTTGCTGGGGACAACGCCAGCTACTGGGGCACCGAATACCACTACTCACTGGTGCTGATGCCGATCGTCTTCGTCGCCGCGATCGACGGGGTGCAGCGGCATCGACCCCTGCGGTGGCTGCTGCCCGTGGGTGCCGTCGTCAGCGCTGTCACGCTGATCGGTTCACCGTTGGCCGGACTGCTCGACCCGGACACCTATCAGGCTCCTGACCGGGTGGCGACGGCACGAGCCATCGTCGAGACGATTCCTGACGGCGCCTCGGTGGAGTCCGACATCGGTCTGCTGACCCACCTGGTCACCGACCACACCGTGTACTGGCTGGGGTCGACCACCCCGGCACTTGCGCCACCTGACTACATCGCGTTCGACGTCGCGAGCGGATTCGGTTCCCCGGGCGACGTCCCCGGCTACGCCTTCGACAAGTACGGCGTCGTCTACACCACCGTCATCGATCGCGATGGATACGTGCTGGTGCAGCGTGGCGACTAGGGGTGCGTCATGCTCATGACGTCCAGAGCGTTGTCCAGGTCGGCTTCGGAGATGTCGCCGCGTTCGACGTAGCCCTCGTCGATGACGACCTGACGAATGGTCTTGCGCTCCTTGACCGCGATCTTCGCGATCTTCGCGGCGTTCTCGTAGCCGATGTGACGGTTGAGCGGCGTGACCACCGACGGGCTCGATTCGGCCAGCTCGAGGCAGCGCTCCTCGTTCGCGGTGATGCCGTCGATGCAGCGGTCGGCGAGCACGGTCGACGAGGTGGTGAGCAGGCGCATCGACTCCAGAATGTTGCGGCCGATGACCGGCAGCATCACGTTGAGCTCGAAGACTCCGGACGCACCAGCGACGGCGATCGTGGCATCGTTGCCCATGACCTGGGCCGCGACCATCAGCGTCGCCTCGGGCAGCACGGGGTTGACCTTGCCGGGCATGATGCTCGAACCCGGCTGCAGGTCGGGCAGGTTGATCTCGCCGAGGCCCGTGCGCGGCCCTGATCCCATCCAGCGCAGGTCGTTGCAGATCTTGGTCATGCTGACCGCGATGGTGCGTAGCTGGCCGGACATCTCGACCAGGCCGTCTCGCGCACTCTGGGCCTCGAAGTGGTCGACTGCCTCGGTGATGGGCAAACCCGTTCCCTCGGCCAGCAGCTCGATGACGCGCTGCGGAAAGCCGATGGGAGTGTTGATGCCGGTTCCGACTGCCGTCCCGCCGAGCGGGACCTCGGCCGTGCGGGGCAGGGAGGACTCGATCCGTTCGATGCCGCGTCGGATCTGGGTGGCGTAGCCGCCGAACTCCTGGCCGAGGGTCACCGGGGTGGCGTCCATCAGATGGGTGCGGCCGGACTTCACGACGGTCGCGTACTCGGCCGACTTGGCCTCCAGCGACTTCGCCAGGTGGTCCAGCGCCGGAATGAGCTCGTGGGTCGCCGACGCGGTGGCCGCGACGTGGATCGAGGTCGGGAACACGTCATTGGACGACTGGCTGGCGTTGACGTGGTCGTTGGGGTGCACCGGCTGGCCGAGCTTCTGGGTGGCCAGGTTGGCGATCACTTCATTCGTGTTCATGTTG
>NZ_JBAVCB010000033.1:0-3842 GCF_049586495.1 Aeromicrobium sp.
GTCGCCCCGCGATCAGCTGGTTACGACCCTGTCGGTCTATGGCGCCGAGGACTCGCAGCTCTCGGGCAGCATCGGCAGCGCGACCGACTCACAAGGCATCCCTCTTGGTGAGTTCTATTCGGGTGCCGATGTCGGGCTGTTGTACACGCCAACGCTGGCATCGGCGACCGGGAAGCCACCGCTCGCACCATCAGCGCGACCCCTGCTCTGGTCGCGATCGCGCGGGCCGTCCAGGCTTCTGGCGCCGTGCCCTACCCGAATCCGACCGGCGTACCTCAGCCGTGATGGTTGACTGGTGCCCATGAGCCTGCGTCGTTCGTTCTGGCGGTCCGTCGAGACCATCCACCACGTCGTCTACTTCGCCCCGGACGTCAAGGCGCGGTACGAAGCACTCGGCCTGAAGGGCTACTGGATGGGTTACTTCGCCTCGCGCGCGGCGCCGTTGGGTATGCCCGGGCCAGAGGTGGTGACCGCGACGTTCCACGGTTTCGCGCCGGCGCTGGTGCATCGCGCCATCCCGACCGCGTGGGATCTGGCCGATCGTGACGAGATTCTCGCGACGCGCCTGCAGCACGGGCGCGACGTGATCCGCCCGGGTGTCGAGATCGCGGGCATCGATCTCGCACCGGCCGCCAGGGCCCTCGGCGAGGCCTTGCCGACCCTCGATCTCACGGTGCGCCCGCTCGCCGCGGGCAACGTCGGACTGCCCCGTCCGACCGATGATCTCGGCCTGGTGTGGCACGGCGCGACCACGTTGCGCGAATACCGCGGCGACTCTCACCTCGCCGTGCTGGCCACGCAAGGCCTGCGCGGAGTCGACGCGAACGTGCTGATGGTCGCGGCGGGGCTCACCTTCGCCCAGCAGCAGCAGATGCGCGGCTGGACCGACGACGAGTGGTCAGCAGGCGTCCGACGTCTGCAGCACCGCGGATGGCTGGACGACTCGGGGGCCATCACCGCCGAGGGTGCAGCCGCACGCACCAAGATCGAGGACGACACCGACCGGGTCACCCTGGCCGGCATCCCGGCCGAGACGGTCGAGGCCCTCGCAGCCGTGGCCGATGACCTGATGGCCGTGTCGAAGGGTGTCGTGGCCAGCGGCGCCGAACCGAGTCACGGCTGAGCCATGTCGGCCCGCCGTGATCACGGCGACCCCGTCGAGATCGAGGTCGATGACAAGGTCGTGCGAGTCAGCAGCCCTGAACGGGTGTACTTCCCCGATCACGGATGGACCAAGCTCGATCTGGTCGAGTACTACCTCTCCGTCGGAGACGGCATCGTCAACGCCCTGTTCGAGCGACCCTGCATGCTGCACCGCTTCCCGGACGGTGTCGACGGGGACAAGGTGCACCAGAAGAAGGTGCCGCACGGGGCTCCCCCTTGGCTGGAGACCGTACCGATCCACTTCCCGCGCTACGACCGCATCGTCGACGAGGTCTGCGTCACCGAGCTGGCCGCGGTGATCTGGGCGGTCCAGATGTCGACGGTGGAGTTCCACCCCTGGAACAGCCGCCGCCGCGACGTGGAGAAGCCCGATGAGTGGCGGATCGATCTCGACCCGGGCGACGACTGCGACTTCGCCACGGTGCAACGGGTCGCTGCCGTGGCCCACGAGGTGCTCGACGAGCTGGGCGCCACGGGGTTTCCCAAGACGTCGGGCGGTGCGGGGCTGCACGTCTACGTGCGCATCGAGCCGGACCACGAATTTGCCGACGTGAAGCGTGCGGCGCTCGCCTTCGCCCGGGAGGTCGAACGCCGCACCGGCGACGTGACCACAGCATGGTGGCGCAAGGATCGCGATCCGCACCAGGTGTTCGTGGACTACAACCAGAACGCACGCGACCACACGATCGCGGCGGCCTACTCGGTGCGCGGATTCGCAGACGGACGCGTCTCGACACCGATCACCTGGGATGAGGTCGACGACGTCGACCCGCACGACTTCACGATCGCCACCGTGCCGCCCCGCTTCGCTGAGCTCGGCGACCTCCACGCGGAGATCGACGCCACCCGGTTCGACCTCGCTCCCCTGCTGGCGTGGGCCGCACGCGACGAGATGGCCTGAATCGGCATTGGGGAATACGCCCGCCCTGATGTATTTTGGTGTCCAACTAGTTCATCTGATGCCCAAGTACCGGGAGCGCCATGACCACCGAGCTGACCCACTTCATCGCCGGCAAGCACGTTGCTGGCACGTCAGGCCGATTCGCCGACGTGTTCGACCCCAACACCGGTGGGGTCCAGGCCGCCGTCCCGCTGGCCAGCGTGGAAGAAGTCACAGCCGTCATCGACGATGCCGAACAGGCCCAGCGCGAGTGGGCCGCCTGGAATCCGCAGCGCCGGGCCCGCGTGCTGATGGCATTCCTTCGACTCGTCGAACGGGACATGGACGTGCTGGCCGAGAAGCTGTCCCGCGAGCACGGCAAGACCCTGCCGGACGCTCGCGGCGACGTGCAGCGCGGTGTCGAGGTCGTGGAGTTCGCACTCGGCGCACCGCACCTGCTCAAGGGCGAGTACACGACGTCAGCTGGCACCGGGATCGACGTGTACTCGATGCGTCAACCCCTCGGCGTCGTCGCGGGGATCACCCCGTTCAACTTCCCGGCGATGATTCCGCTGTGGAAGGCCGGCCCGGCTCTCGCGGCGGGCAATGCCTTCGTGCTCAAGCCGTCCGAGCGTGACCCGTCCGTGCCGCTGCACCTGGCCGAGCTGTTCATCGAGGCCGGCATGCCGCCTGGAGTCTTCAATGTCGTCAACGGTGACAAGGTGGCGGTCGACGCTCTGCTCACCGACGACCGCGTCAAGGCGATCGGCTTCGTCGGATCGACGCCCATCGCGCAGTACATCTATGAGACTGCTGCCGCGCAGGGCAAGCGTGCCCAGTGCTTCGGCGGTGCCAAGAACCACATGATCGTCATGCCCGATGCCGACCTCGACGACACGGTCGAGGCTCTCATCGGGGCGGGCTACGGCTCAGCCGGCGAGCGCTGCATGGCGATCTCGGTGGCCGTGCCCGTCGGGCAGGCGACCGCCGACGCCCTCGTCGCCAAGCTCACTGAACGCATCAAGACGTTGACGGTCGGGCCCAGCCTGGAGGCGAGCTCGGACTACGGCCCGCTCGTGACGGCCGAGGCCAAGCAGCGAGTCCTCGACTACATCGGGGCCGGTGTCGACGAAGGCGCCGAGCTCGTGGTCGACGGCCGCGACTTCGTGCTGGAGGGACACGAGGAGGGCTTCTTCATCGGTCCCAGCCTGTTCGACAAGGTCACCACTGACATGCGGATCTACCTGGAGGAGATCTTCGGTCCGGTGCTGGTCATCGCGCGCGCCGACACCTACGAAGAGGCGCTGGCCATGCCGAGCGAGCACGAGTACGGCAACGGGGTCTCGATCTACACCCGCGACGGCGACACCGCGCGTGACTTCACCGCCCGGGTCGAGGTGGGCATGGTCGGGGTCAACGTGCCCATCCCGGTGCCCATCGCGTATCACACGTTCGGCGGCTGGAAGAAGTCTGGATTCGGCGATCTCAACCAGCACGGTCCCGATGCTTTCCGGTTCTACACCAAGACCAAGACCGTCACGTCGCGTTGGCCTTCGGGCACCAAGGACGCCGCCAGCTTCGTCATCCCCACGATGGATTGAGTCATGGAGACCACCGAACGACGCGCCCTCGCGGACGCGGTACGCAAGTTCGCCGAGGCCGAGCTGGAGCCGCACGCGATCGAGTGGGACGAGCAGAAACATTTCCCGGTCGACGTCCTGCGACGCGCTGGCGACCTCGGCCTCGGTGGCATCTGCATCGGTGACGACATCGGCGGCTCGGATCTCGGCCGGGCCGA
>NZ_JBAVCB010000034.1:0-14428 GCF_049586495.1 Aeromicrobium sp.
GGTCGTCGACGAGTACGTCGGCGCCGGAGATTACGTCGGCAAGGGTAACCGGGAGGCCTACCTGCTCGCGCTGGAGAACACGGTCGACGAGGCCACCCATGCCGTGATCCGCGGCAAGGCGCCCAAGGGTGCGACGTTGCGTCTGCGCAAGGAGTTCGCGACCCCGACGTGGAACAGCTCCTTCATCGACACCTTGAACAGCACCATGGAGGTGCCGGCGAACGGCAAGTACATCTGGCACGTCAACCAGTCGACCCGACCGGTGGTGCAGGACAAGCTGGTCCAGATCACCGAGGACAAGCCGGTGCGCACCGAGACGTACCAGGGTGGACCCACCACGATCGGTCAGGCCGTCGATCACCCGTTCACGATCACCGAGTCCGGTATCGATGTGCTCCAGGTCGATCTGGACTGGCCGACGCCAGACGACTTCGACCTCGAGGTGTACAAGAAGAAGGATGATGGGACCCTGACCCAGGTCGGATCCTCAGGCAACTTCGTCAACGAGAAGGAGCGGGCGGAGATCGCCGCACCGTCGACCGGTGACTATGTGCTGCGTGTCATCAACTTCGCATCGACGGCGCCGACGTACACCGTGACAGCCACCCTGTTCGATTCGACGTTGGTCGACTCGCGTGAGGTGCCCGGTCTGATCGAGAACTGGACGATGACCTGCGAGAAGGGCGGTCAGGTCCTGCAGAAGGAGTCGGTCGTGGTCGATCGTGGCCAGCAGGCCAAGGTCGACTGGTCAGAATGCGCCAAGAAGTTCTGATCGGCTGAGCCGGCGACGGCCATCGTGGCGGATGTTCTCCGCGACGGTGGCCGTTCGTCGGTGTCGCGGGCGCACGCCCGGAACGCAGAAGACCCCGGTGTCTCGAACGGATCGAGGTACCGGGGTCTTCGGTGTCTGGGGGCTGCTAGAGCGAAGCGGCCTTCTTGGCAATGGCTGACTTGCGGTTCGCCGCCTGGTTCTTGTGGATGACCTTCTTCGAGGCGGCCTTGTCGAGGTTCTTGGTTGCCGTGCGGGCCAGCTCCTTGGCCTTGTCGGTCTCACCGGCGTCGACGGCCTCGGTGAAGCGTCGGATCGACGTCTTCAAGGCGGACCGCACCGAGATGTTGCGCTGACGCGCCTTCTCGTTCTGGAGGTTGCGCTTGATCTGCGACTTGATGTTCGCCACGGGGCGTCCTGTTTCTCTCGACGGATGGGTGCTGCTGAGTGTGTGGGCATGCCGATGCACGCGACCGCCAACTCTACCAGCGCCGAGGGCAGTGCCCCAAATCGCGGCCGCGGTCCGAACGACGCGGCGCTGACTCCTAGACTTGACCCCATGGAGACCCTTTACGACGTCCTGACGTACGTCCACATCGCCGCTTGGGTTGTCGTCGTGATCGGGTACCTCAAGGATGCCCGTGGGCCGCGGGTCAACCAGTGGATGGCGCAGGGCCTGACAGTCGCGTTCGTGCTGGGCCTGGTGCTGGTGGGCATCGCCTCGGCCAGCGACGCCGTCGCCGACCCGGACCACGCAAAGGTCGCGGTCAAGCTGGTGATCGCGTTCGTGGCCGTCGGTCTGGCGCACGGGCCCGGCAAACGTCCGTCGCCCAATCCGATCGCCCACGTGATTGCCGCGCTGGTGCTGGCCAACATCGTGATCGCATACGCATGGTGAGCGCACCGCAGCCGGGCTCGACCGACCCGTCGATCATCCGCAACTTCTGCATCATCGCGCACATCGACCACGGCAAGTCCACGCTGGCCGATCGGATGCTGCAGCACACCGGGGTCGTCGATGGTCGCGACATGAAGGCGCAGTACCTGGACCGCATGGACATCGAACGTGAGCGCGGCATCACGATCAAGAGCCAGGCCGTGCGCATGCCATTCACCAAGTCGACGGGACAGGACGCGGGCACCACGTTCGTGCTCAACATGATCGACACTCCCGGCCACGTCGACTTCACCTACGAGGTCAGCCGAAGCCTCGAGGCGTGCGAAGGTGCCGTGCTCCTGGTGGATGCAGCCCAGGGCATCGAGGCGCAGACGCTGGCGAACCTGTACCTGGCCATCGACGCCGATCTGGACATCATCCCGGTGCTCAACAAGATCGACCTGCCCGGAGCGCAGCCGGAGAAGTACGCCGCCGAGATCGCCGGCATCATCGGTGGAGATCCCGATGACGTCCTGCGGGTGTCGGCCAAGACCGGTGAAGGCGTGGAGGCGCTGCTCAACACGATCGTCGAGGAGATCCCACCGCCGCAGGGTGATGCCGACGCACCGCCGCGCGCCTTGATCTTCGACTCTGTCTACGACACCTACCGCGGCGTGGTGACATACGTGCGTGTCGTTGACGGCAAGCTCACGCACCGCGACCGCATCAAGATGATGTCCACGGGCGCCGTGCACGAGATGCTCGAGGTCGGCGTCATCTCGCCGGAGCCGGTCAAAGCCAATCAGATCGGTGTCGGGGAGGTCGGTTACCTGATCACCGGTGTCAAGGAAGTACGTCAGTCCCGCGTCGGTGACACGGTCACGTCGAGCGTGCGGGGTGCCGAGGAGCCGCTGGGTGGCTACAAGACGCCCAATCCCATGGTCTTCTCCGGCCTGTACCCGATTGACGGAGACGACTTCTCCACCCTGCGCGACGCGCTGGAAAAGCTGCAGCTCAACGATGCCGCGCTGGTCTACGAGCCCGAGTCCTCCGGTGCGCTCGGCTTCGGCTTTCGCATCGGCTTCCTGGGTCTGCTGCATCTGGAGATCGTGCGCGAGCGCCTGGAGCGTGAGTTCGATCTCGAGCTGATCTCCACTGCCCCCAACGTGGTCTACCGGGTGCAGATGGAGGACGGCTCCGAGATCACGGTCACCAACCCCAGCGAATATCCGACCGGCAAGATCGACAAGGTCTTCGAGCCGGTCGTCCGCGCCACGGTGCTCAGTCCGGCTGAGTACATCGGCGCCATCATGGAGCTGTGCCAGTCGCGCCGTGGCCAGCTGCTGGGCATGGACTACCTGTCCGACGATCGTGTCGAGATCCGGTACACGCTGCCGATGGGCGAGATCATGTTCGACTTCTTTGACGCGCTGAAGAGCCGCACCAAGGGCTACGCCTCGCTGGACTACGAACCCACCGACGAGCAGGCTGCCGATCTGGTGAAGGTCGATGTGCTGCTGCAGGGCGAGGTGGTCGACGCGTTCAGCGCGATCGTGCACCGCGACAGCGCGTACGGCTACGGGGTCGCGCTGGCCGGCAAGCTCAAGGAACTCATTCCGCGCCAGCAGTTCGAAGTCCCGATCCAGGCGGCCATCGGAGCCCGCGTCATCGCCCGCGAGAACATTCGGGCGATCCGCAAGGACGTGCTCGCCAAGTGCTACGGCGGCGACATCAGCCGCAAGCGCAAGCTGCTGGAGAAGCAGAAGGAGGGCAAGAAGCGGATGAAGATGGTGGGGCGCGTCGAGGTCCCGCAGGAAGCCTTCATCGCAGCGCTCTCCACGGGCGACGCGGGCTCAGCCAAGTCCTGACCTCGGTTCGTCCCGCGGCAGCGGCAGAGGACGGCGGTGCCGCCCGCCCTGCGCGCATCAACCGCGACGCCCGCTTCGGCGACCAGCGAGTAGGTTAAAGTGACCGACACCACATCGCCCCCTGAATCGTTGAGGAACTACATGCCCGCACCACAGGCCACTGCTGAGGAAATGAAGATCATCGAAAGCCGACCGGGCACGGTCAGCCAGATGTTCTTCGATCGCGTCGACACGTTCGCCGACCGGGAAGCATTCAGCTACCCCGATGAGAACGAGAACTGGCAGAAGCTCACCTGGGCTGAGACCGGCGAGACGGTGACCCGTCTGGCCGCAGGTCTGGTTGCTCTCGGCGTCGAGGCGGAGCAACGTGTGGCGATCGCGTCCGGCACCCGACTGGAGTGGATCCTGGCGGACCTCGCCATCATGGCGTCAGGTGCGGCCACCACCACGGTCTATCCGACCACGATCACCGACGACGTCGCGTACATCCTGTCGGACTCCGACAGCCGCGTTGTCTTCGCCGAGGACGACGAGCAGGTGGCCAAGCTGCGCGAGAAGCGCAGCGAGCTGCCCGCCATCATGAAGGTCGTCGTGACCGACGGCGCCACGGACGGCGACTGGGTCATCTCGCTGAACGATCTGGAGAAGATCGGCGCGGACCACCTCGCTCAAAACCCCACCGTCATCAAGGAACGCGTCGCGGCCACCAAGCCCGACTCGCTGGCCACCTTGATCTACACGTCGGGCACCACGGGTCGCCCCAAGGGCGTCCGGCTGCGCCACGAGAGCTGGACCTACGAGGCAGCCGTCATCCAGGCCCAGGGCATCTTGACCGCCGACGACCTGCAGTTCCTCTGGCTGCCGATGGCGCACTCGTTCGGCAAGGTGCTCACCACCACCCAGCTGCTGATCGGCTTCCCGACGGCGATCGACGGCCGCGTGCCCAAGATCGTCGACAACCTGGCCATCGTGAAGCCGACGTTCATGGGCGCGGCGCCTCGCATCTTCGAGAAGGCGTATGGCCGCATCGTCGGCATGACCGAGGCTGAGGGCGGCGCCAAGCTCAAGATCTTCAAGTGGGCCGAGAAGGTGGGCCTGGACTACTCGCGCAAGACCCGCGCGGGCGAGTCGATCTCTCCAGTGCTGAAGTTTCAGCACGGCTTGGCCGACAAGCTGGTGTTCTCCAAGGTGCGCGAGCGTTTCGGCGGCCGGGTCCGGTTCTTCATCTCCGGTGCCGCTGCGCTCTCCGCGGACATCGCGGAGTGGTTCCACGCTGCAGACGTGCTGATCCTCGAGGGCTACGGCCTCACCGAGACGTCGGCCGGCGCCTTCGTCAACAGCCCGGACGCCTACAGGATCGGCTCGGTCGGTCGCGCGTTCCCCGGCAGCGAGGCCAAGATCGCCGAGGACGGCGAGATCATGATCAAGGGTCCGCACGTCATGGAGGGGTACCACAATCTCGACACCGAGAGCGCCTCGACCAAGACCGCCGAGGGCTGGCTGCACACCGGTGATGAAGGCCGCATCGACGAAGACGGCTTCCTGTACATCACGGGCCGCAAGAAGGAGCTGTTCAAGACCTCGGGCGGCAAGTACGTGGCGCCGCCGCACATCGAGGGCGTCTTCAAGGGCATCAGCTCGCTGACCAGCCAGATCCTGGTGCACGGCAATGAGCGCAACTTCTGCTCCGCGCTGATCACGCTGGATCCCGATGCGGTCGCCGAGTGGTCCGCCGGCCACGGCATGGAGGGCAAGTCCTACGCCGAGGTCGTGTCCTCGCCGGAGATCCACGCCATCATCGAGGGCCAGATTGCCGAGCTCAACGAGAAGATCAACCGGTGGGAGCAGGTCAAGAAGTTCGCAATCCTCGACCACGACTTGTCGCCGGAGAGCGGTGAGCTGACCCCGAGCATGAAGGTCAAGCGCGCAGTCGTCGAGACCAACAACAAGGAACTGCTGGACTCGTTCTACGCTTGAGGCAATGAACACGTCTGGAAGGCCGCTCTCCCCGTCGGGAGAGCGGCCTTTTGGCATCTACGTTCATGTGCCGTTCTGCTCCGTGCGGTGTGGGTACTGCGACTTCAACACCTACACCGCCGACGAGCTGGGCGAGGGAGCCACCCGCGCCACCTATGCCGACACCGCCATCGCCGAGATCGAGCGGGCTCACGCAGCCATGGGAGATCGCCAGGTCGACACCGTCTTCTTCGGCGGGGGCACGCCCACGCAGCTGCCGGCCGATGACCTGGTGCGGGTGCTGCGCGCCATCGACGATCGCTTCGGACTGACGTCAGGCGCGGAGGTCACGACCGAGGCAAACCCGGACAGCGTCGACCCGCGTGCGCTCGCCACCTTGCGGGCCGGCGGGTTCAACCGCATCTCCTTCGGCGTCCAGTCAGCCGTGCCCCACGTCTTGGCGACTCTTGATCGCACGCACCGCCCCGAGCGGGTGCCCGAGGCCGTGCAGTGGGCCCGTGAAGCCGGCTTCGCGCAGCTCAGCGTCGACCTCATCTATGGCACGCCAGGCGAGTCGCTCGACGACTGGCGCGCCAGCCTGGAGCACGCCCTCGCGCTGCAACCCGATCATGTGAGCGCCTACGCCCTGATCGTCGAGGACGGCACGGCCTTCGCCCGTCAGGTGCGCAGGGGTGAGGTCGAGATGCCCGACGAGGACGAGACCGCAGACAAGTACCTGCTGGCCGACGACCTGCTCACGGAGGCGGGCTTCGGCTGGTACGAGCTCTCGAACTGGGCCCGTGACGAGACGGCCCGCTGTCAGCACAACGGTCTGTACTGGAACAGCGACGACTGGTTCGGCATCGGTCCAGGCGCGCACTCGCACGTGGCCGGCGAGCGGTGGTGGAACGTGAAGCACCCCGTGGCGTACGCGCAGCGGTTGGCTGCCGGCGAGTCGCCGCGCATGGACGGCGAGTTCATCGACGCTGACACGGCCCAGGTCGAGCGGGTCATGTTGCAGACGCGTCTACGCAGCGGTCACCCGGTGACCGAGCTGAGCGAGTCCGCCCGAAACAAGCTGCCCGCCCTGGTCGGACGGGACTTGATCACCCTCACCGATGACCGCTTGGTGCTGACCCTGACGGGCCGGCTGCTCGCCGATGCTGTGGTGCGAGAGCTGACCTGACCGGCGTCAGCCGACGGTCACGAAGTCGATGAGCTCCTCGACACGGCCCAAAAACGACGGTTCGAGGTCCGCGTAGGAGTTCACGGATCCGAGGATGTGTTTCCAGGCGCGAGCGACGTCGGCCTGATCGGCGTGCGGCCAACCGAAGGCTTCGCAGATTCCGTGCTTCCAGTCGGTACCGCGTGGGATCACCGGCCACGCATCGAAGCCGAGCCGGTCTGGCTTGACCGACTGCCAGACGTCGACGTACGGGTGCCCGACGACCAGCACGTTGGGGCGTCCTGACATGTGCTCGGCGATGCGGGTCTCCTTGGAACCGGGCACGAGATGGTCGACCAGCACACCGAGGCGACGATCGGCCGCCGGCGCGAAGTCCACGACCGCGGCGCGCAAGTCGTCGATACCGCCCAGGTACTCCACGGCCACGCCCTCGACCCGCAGATCGTCACCCCACACCCGCTCGACCAGCTCGGCGTCGTGACGACCCTCCACCCAGATGCGGCTCGGTAGGGCGACCCGGGCGCGGGCGTCGTGCACCGCGGTGGAGCCAGATGCCGTGCGGGTGGGACGCACCGGTCTGCGGGGCGGGGTGACCAGCCGCACCGGCTTTCCCTCGAGCAGGAATCCGGCGCCGAGCGGGAATGACCGGCGCTTGCGGTGGCGGTCCTCCAGCACGACGATGCCGTTCTCCAGCATCACCAGCTCCCCGCAGAAACCGGTCTCGGCGTCTTCGACGACCAGACCGAGATCGGCGGGGTGGTCGACCGTGCGGCCGCGCTTCGGCTCTCGCCAGTCGCCAGCGAGGACGTCGGACCCGTAGCGATCAACCACGCGGCGCACCTCCGTGAAGTTGACCCAACAGCTCTTGGTGGAAGGTCTCGAGTCGGTCGCGGTCAACGACACCATGACTGGTGTGCACCACCGTGTCAGCCGTCAGCAGGCCAAGCACCAGGTCGATGACCACGGGCCACGATGGTGCGACCGTGGTGGCGGCTGGGTCGTACAGGTCGCCAATCGCGACCAGGTGCTGGGACGGCACGACGAGGATCAGCTCGCCGCCGGACGGACCGTCGCCCACATGCAAGACCTCGACGTACAGATCGCCCAGATCGCCAGCCCACACCGCCTCGAGGTCGCCGCCCTGACTGGCGTGGGCGATCCGGGTGCCGTCGCTGAGCGTGATCTCCCGCGGGGCGTAGGTCAGCGAGCGCTCGACACCAACGATCACCGGGGGCATCTCGCTAGACTGGCACTTGCCCTGCCCGAGTGCCAGACAACACGCCCCAACGACGCCGTGAGGTGAGCCATGTCGGACGAACGACGTCTTGACGTCCTGCGGGCCATCGTCGAGGACTATGTCGAGACCCACGAGCCCGTGGGTTCTCGATCCTTGCTGGAACGTCACCAGCTGGGCGTCTCGCCGGCCACCATCCGCAACGACATGGCGGTGTTGGAGGACGAGGGCTACATCACGGCCCCCCACACCAGTGCCGGACGCATCCCGACCGACAAGGGTTACCGGGTGTTCGTCGACCGCTTGGCCACCATCAAGCCGTTGTCGGCGCCCGAACGCCGGGCCGTGGAGACCTTCCTCGGGGGGGCGGTGGACGTCGAGGACGTCGTGCAACGCAGCGTCAAGGTGCTCGCGCAGCTGACTCAGCAGGTCGCGATCGTGCAGTACCCGTCACTGACCCGTTCGTCGGTGCGTCACATCGAGGTCGTCCCGTTGGAGTCCGCACGGGTGCTCCTGGTCATCATCACCAGCAGCGGACGGGTCGAGCAGCGCATCGTCGAGCTGGTCAAGACCCCTGACGAGCAGCTGCTCGCCGACCTGCGGTCACGGATCGTCGGTGCCACGCTCGGTGAACGACTGCCTGAGGCATCACTGAGGCTCGCCGACATGATCGAGACCTTTGCCCCAGAACACCGGCCCGTGGTCACCTCGATCGTCACCACCTTGACGCAGACATTCTCCAACGAGCGCTCCGACGAGCGCATCGCCATCGGCGGTACCGCGAACCTGGCTCGATTCGGAGCCGACTTCGATCGGTCGATCAAGCCGGTGCTGGAAGCGTTGGAGGAGCAGGTGGTTCTGCTCAAGCTGCTGGGCGAGGCCACGTCCGGTCTCTCGGTCAGCATCGGCCACGAGACGGGATATGAAGGCCTGTCCGCCACGTCGGTCGTGGCCACCCCCTACGGGAGTGATGACCAGGCACTTGCCACACTCGGAACGGTGGGTCCGACGCGGATCGACTATCCCTCCACGATGGCTGCGGTCGCGGCGGTGTCACGCTATGTGGGAGGCATCCTCACCGAGCGTTGGACGCCCGACCCATGAGCACAGCCCACTGACTCCCCACCCTGACCTTTGACACCGATTCGAATTCGACTGGACTGAGATGGCAACCGACTACTACCAGATGCTCGGCGTGAGCCGTGAGGCCTCAGCGGACGAGCTGAAGAAGGCGTACCGCAGACTCGCCCGACAGCTGCACCCCGACGTGAACGACGCGGAGGATGCCGCGGACCGCTTCAAGGAGGTCACGACGGCCTACGAGGTGCTGTCCGATCCGCAGAAGCGCGCGACCTTCGACCGTGGTGGCGATCCGCTGCGCGGCACTGGGGGCGGCGCCGGATTCGGCCAGGGATTCAGCTTCGACGACATCATGGACGCCTTCTTCGGACAGAACGCCGGCGGCACCGGCCGCGGTCCGCGCCCACGCATGCAGCGTGGGCAGGACGCGCTGCTGCGCCTGGACGTCGAGCTCGCCGAGGCCGTCTTCGGCATCGATCATGAGATCAAGGTCGACACGGCGGTCGTCTGCTCGACGTGCGCTGGCAGTGGCGCGGCCGAGGGATCCGAGCCGGTGACCTGCCGGACCTGCCACGGGCACGGCGACGTGCAGCAGGTGCAGCGCTCCCTGCTCGGCGACATCCGGACCTCCCGTCCCTGCCCTGCCTGCCGTGGTTTCGGCAGCACGATCCCCGAGCCGTGCTCGGAGTGCTCCGGCGAGGGCCGCGTGAGGTCGCGTCGCACCATCTCGGTGTCGATCCCCGCAGGCGTTGACCAGGGCACTCGTATCCAGCTGGCCGGCGAGGGCGAGGTCGGCCCTGGGGGAGGTCCCGCGGGCGACCTCTACCTCGAGGTCAACGTCGCCGAGCACGACATGTTCACGCGTGCCGGCGATCACCTGCAGTGCCAGGTGACGTTGCCCATGACGGCCGCATCCCTCGGAGCACATCTGGACCTGCCCACGTTGGACGAGAAGGACATCCCGATCGAGGTGCCGCCAGGCACGCAGTCGGGTCACGTCATCACGATCAAGGGGGAGGGCGTCCCGCGCCTGCGCGCCAGCGGCCGCGGTGATCTCAAGGTGCAAGTCATCGTCGAGACCCCCGCCCACCTCGACCACGAGCAGACCGAGCTGTTGCAGAAGCTCGCCGCGCTGCGAGGCGAGGAGCACCCGCAGGCCGTTCTCGACCCGCAGCACCAATCAATGTTCGGCAAGATCAAGAACGCCTTCAGATGATGCGGCGCGCGGCTCGCTGCTCTCGCCGCCCCGCCTCGTTTCGCTCGGCCCATGGTCGGCTTGCGTTGCTTCGCTCGGCCGTCGGGTAGACATGTCTCATGAGCTCTGACTGCCTGTTCTGTTCCATCGTGCGGGGGGAGATTCCTGCGGACGTGGTGTCGCAGACCGAGCACACGATCGCCTTTCGCGACATCAACCCGCAGGCAGACGTGCACGTCCTCGTGGTGCCGCGGCTTCACGAGCCGGACATCGCGAGCCTCGCGGCAGCCGATCCCGACGTCACGATCGCTCTGATCGCTGAGACGCTGCGGATCGCCCAGGCGGAGTCCGGCGGGCAGTACCGACTGGTCTTCAACACCGGGGAAGCTGCCGGCCAGACCGTCTTCCATGCGCACGGTCACGTGCTCGGCGGCCACCTGCACAGCCCGCTCCCGAGCTGACGCGCCACCGGGATTCGCACGACATCGCCGCGATTGCGTACGATTGACGGCACATGACCGATGACATCCAACCCGCCCACACGTTCACGATTCCGTCGAGCGTCCCGGCAGTCGCCCTGCTGGGGCCCGCCGATGAGTTTCTGCGCCTGATCGAGCAGTCCTTCGACGCCCAGATTCATGTGCGCGGCAATGCCATCACCGTGACCGGACCGCCCGCCGAAGCCGCCATGGTCGAGCGCCTGCTCGACGAGCTCGTCACGATCGTGCGGACCGGTCAGCACCTCACCCCGGAGACAGTCGAGCGCTCCATGGCCATGCTGCGCACCGAGACCGAGGAGCACCCCGCCGAGGTGCTGAGCCTGAACATCTTGTCCAATCGCGGCCGCACCATTCGGCCCAAGACGCTGAACCAGAAGAAGTACGTCGACGCCATCGACCAGAACACCATCGTGTTCGGCATCGGTCCGGCAGGCACCGGCAAGACGTACCTTGCGATGGCCAAGGCCGTACAGGCACTTCAGGCCAAGGAGGTCAGCCGCATCATCTTGACCCGCCCTGCGGTCGAGGCCGGCGAAAATCTCGGTTTCCTGCCGGGCACGCTCAGCGAGAAGATCGACCCCTACCTGCGGCCGCTGTACGACGCACTCCACGACATGCTCGATCCCGACACCATCCCGAAGCTGCTCACATCAGGCGTGATCGAGGTGGCGCCGCTGGCGTACATGCGTGGCAGGACGCTCAACGACGCGTTCATCATTCTCGACGAGGCACAGAACACCACGCCCGAGCAGATGAAGATGTTCCTGACCCGTCTCGGCTTCGGCTCCCAGATGGTCGTCACCGGCGACATCACCCAGATCGACCTCCCCAACGGGAGCAAGAGCGGGCTGCGGGTCGTGCGGGACATTCTCACCGGCGTCCGCGACATCAACTTCTCGATGCTCACGGCGCAGGACGTGGTGCGGCACAAGCTCGTCGGTCGCATCGTCGCGGCATACGACTCCTTCGAGGAAGAGGGATCGCAGGCCAGTGAACGTCGACGTTCTCAATGAGTCAGGGGTCGACGCCGATGTCGTCGCCCTGACCCGCCTGTGCCGCTTCACCATGGGCCGTATGCGTCTGCATCCTGACACCGAGCTGACGCTGCGGCTGGTCGACGTCGACACCATCACGACGCTCAACGAGCGCTGGATGGACAAGGAGGGCCCCACCGACGTGCTCTCGTTTCCCATGGACGAGCTGACGCCGGGCCGCGACGGCGACGATGCGCCGGAGGGCTATCTCGGCGACATCGCCCTCGCGCCGCACGTAGCCGCGCAGCAGGCTCCGGCCGCCGGGCACAGTGCCCAGGACGAGATGGAGCTTCTCACGGTGCATGGCATCTTGCACCTGCTTGGCTACGACCACGCCGCGCCGGAGGAACATCAGGAGATGTTCGGTATCCAGGGTCGTCTGCTGCTGGAGTGGCACCAGATCGCCGCCGGTCGTGACCCGGAGACCTCCTCATGAGCTGGCTGCTGATCCTCACGTCTGGCGTGCTGGCCGTGACGGCCGGGGCTTTGGCCAGCATCGATGCGGCCATCTCGGCGTTCTCGCGGGCCCGGGCCGAGGAGCTGCGCGAGGAGGGCGAGGCGGGTGCCGCACGCCTCGAGGCGATCCTCGAGGACCCGGCTCCGTACATCAACACCGTCCTGCTGCTTCGCATCGTGGCTGAGACCGCCGCCGTGGTGCTGGTCGCCGTTCTGATCGCCGATGGCGTCGACGGCGCCTGGGCGCGCTTCCTGCTGGCCGTGATCATCATGTCGATCGTCAGCTTCGTGGTCATCGGGGTGGGCCCCCGCACCCTCGGCCGACAGCACGCCGAGCGGTTCGCGCTGAAGTCGGCGCTTCCGGTGGTCGTGCTCACCCGCCTGCTCGGCCCCATTCCCCGGGTGCTGATTGTCGTTGGCAACGCGATCACTCCCGGCAAGGGGTTTCGCGAGGGTCCGTTCGCCTCCGAGGTCGAAGTGCGTGAGCTCGTCGATCTCGCGGCCGCCAGCTCGCTGATCGAGTCTGACGAGTCCAAGATGATCCAGTCGGTCTTCGAGCTCGGCGACACCATCGTTCGCGAGGTCATGGTCCCGCGCACCGATCTCGTCTACATCGAACGCGGCAAGACGCTGCGACAGGCCATGTCGTTGGCACTGCGCAGCGGCTATTCACGCGTGCCGATCGTCGAGGACAATCTGGACGACATCGTCGGGATGGCCTACCTCAAGGACGTGACGAAGCGCGTCTTCGACAACCACACGGCAGAAACGACCGAGAAGATCGAATCGATTGCCCGTCCGTGCCTGTTCGTACCCGACACCAAGCCGGTGGACGATCTGCTCCGTGAGATGCAAGCCAGCCGCACGCACGTCGCCATCGTGGTTGACGAGTACGGCGGCACATCGGGCATGGCCACGATCGAGGACATCTTGGAGGAGATCGTCGGCGAGATCACCGATGAGTACGACACCGAGCCCGACGAGAGCGAACAGCTGTCTGACGGATCGTGGCGCCTGAGCGTTCGCTTCGAGGTCGACGACCTCGAGGAGCTGTTCGACATCCCGGTCGAGGACGATGACGTCGACACCGTCGGCGGCCTGCTGGCCAAGCACCTGGGCAAGGTGCCGATTCCCGGCAGCACCGTCGATGTCGACGGTCTGAGGTTCGTGGCCGAGAGCCCGTCGGGCCGGCGCAATCGCATCGGTCGGGTGCTCGTCACCCGCCTGGATTCCGATGCCGGGGAACCCTCGATAGCCTCGTCTCATGGATCTGCCTCCTGAGGACGCCAAGCTCGTGACGCTCGCCCGCGCCTCACGTGCCCGTACCGCTGCCGCGCAGGGCGCAGCGGTGCGCGACCAGGACGGTCGAACGTACGCCGCTGCCACGGTCACCCTGCCCACCCTGCAGATCGCAGCGCTCGACCTTGCCGTCGCCATGGCGGTGTCGTCCGGCGCCCGCGGCCTCGAGGCCGGGGCCGTCGTCGGGGGCGAAGCTCCCGCGTTGACCTCGGTCCGCGATCTTGGCGGTGCAGGTGTGCACGTGGTCATGGCTGATGAGTCCGGAGCCCCGATCGAGGTGCTGAGCACGTGAGCACGTTCCGCTCCGGGTTCGCGTGTTTCGTCGGCCGGCCCAACGCCGGAAAATCCACCCTCACCAACGCCTTGGTGGGCGGCAAGGTGGCCATCACGTCCTCGCGTCCGCAGACCACGCGGCATGCGATCCGTGGCCTGGTGCACCGAGCCGACGGTCAGCTGGTGCTGATCGACACCCCCGGACTGCACAAGCCGCGCACACTGTTGGGCGAGCGGCTCAATGCATTGGTGCGTACCACCTGGGGAGAGGTCGACACGATCGGGATGTGTCTGCCAGCCAACGAGGCCATCGGTCCCGGCGACAAGTTCTTGATGCGTGAGCTGGCGTCGGTCACCCGCAAGCCCGTGTTCGCCGTCGTGACCAAGACGGACCTGGTGACGCCAGAGAAGCTGGCGGCGTACCTGATGTCGGTGCAGGAGGCTGGCGTCGAGGTCGGCATCGAGTGGCGGGAGATCATCCCGGTCTCAGCAGTGGCCGGTGAACAGATCGATCTGCTGGCCGAGCTGTTGGTCGCCACGATGCCCGAGGGTCCCGCGCTGTACCCCGAGGGCCAGCTCACCGACGAGCCCGAGGAGACTCTGATCGCCGAGATCGTGCGTGAGGCTGCGCTCGAAGGCGTCCACGACGAGCTGCCACACTCGCTGGCCGTGCTGGTCGAGGAGGTCGTGCCCCGCGCCGA
>NZ_JBAVCB010000035.1:0-4962 GCF_049586495.1 Aeromicrobium sp.
CGTCTCGCCGCCGTCGTCGCTCGCGCCCTCGCAGGTGACTTCGCCGCTGCGACTCAGATGTTCACGACCGACCTTTCCACGTGGGACACCCGCTCGATGGGTCCACGGCGATTCGTGGCTGCTGAGCTCGACGAGCTCCTGGTGAAGCACGGACTGACCCCGGTGGCGTCGCACGCGCTGCGGGTCTTTGCCGATCTGGTGCCTAGCGCATTGGTCGACAGCGAGCCCGGCGCCCGCGACGCACTCTTCGCGCTCGAGCGGCTCGTGGCAGATCACGGGGACTTCACAGCATTGTCGGCTGGCTTGCAGTCGATTGCCCGCCTAGACTCGTAGTAGCGCACTCACCCCAGGAGGCGACAACCGTGCCGTTGTCCGACGAAGAAGCACGCATGCTGCAGCAGCTTGAGCAGTCGTTGGCTGCTGAAGACCCCGAATTCGCCTCCACACTGCGCGGATCCAAGCTGCTGGCTCGCAACCGTCGCATCGCTGCGCTCGCTGGACTCGGATTCATCATGGGTGTGGTCTTGCTGTTCGCCGGCGCAGTCGCGGCCCTGACCTGGCTCGGCATTCTCGGATTCCTCACCATGCTGGGCTCGGCCTACGCGTTCGCCACCGCGTGGCGTCGTGGCATTGGCGCGGGCGATGAGGCATCTACCCCCCGCGGTTCCGGTTCGCGCGGAATTGGTGCGAAAGGCCCCAGCACCAAGCCCGGCAGCTCGTTCGTCGATCGGATGGAAGAGCGTTGGCAACGACGCCAGGACGGCGACGACCGCTGACGTCTCACGCCTGACTCCATCGAGGCGTTCCGGCGCCCCACTTCTCCCCACCGGGAGCCCCTGAACCGCAACCGTCTCTGACGGGGGCGGTTTTTTCATGTCCGGGAACTCACCTCGGCCAAGACGGTGTGGGGCAGATCGGTGCTGATCTGGCAGGGAAAGTGGTGCAAATGTCGTTGACAGTGGGGAACGGTGGGGTAAAGTGGGGACAGGTGGGGGAAAAGGGTAGATCGTCACACGCAGAGGAGGCGAAGAGTGAGTCCAGATGCCACGACGTTCTTCGGCACCTTCACTCCTCGTCTGGACGAGAAGGGCCGCCTCACCCTGCCGGCCAAGTTTCGCTCTCGGCTCGAGCGGGGCATCGTCCTCACCCGCGGCCAGGACAAGTGCATCTACGGCTGGACCCCGGACGACTTCGGCGTCTTCGCCGATCGGATGCGTCAGCTGTCCTTCACCGATGCGGGAGCCCGCAACTTCGTCCGCATGTTCTTCTCCGGCATGAGCGAAGAGATGCCCGACAAGCAAGGTCGCGTTCCCATCCCCTCCGTGCTGCGTACGTGGGCCAGCCTCGAGCGCGAGTGCACCGTCGTGGGCGCCATGGATCGCATCGAGATCTGGGACAGCGCCCGCTGGGACGAGTTCCAGACCAACCTCGAGACGCCGTTCTCGGAGATGAGCGAGGAAGTGATGCCAGGCATCTTCTGACACCCCCGCGCAGCCAGATCTGCGCCCGAGTGCTTCTGACATCACTTCCCCGGTGTCAGACCCACCCGGTCGCGGATCTGGCTTCACGGCCCAAGCACCACCTTCCCGCACATCCATCAGGACGAGACGAACAGGAGGACACCATGAAGACAGTCAGGCGAGTACGACACGACGTGGCCGACGGTCTTGCGCTCATGGCGTTCTCCTTGGTGTCCTCGATCGCGGTGGCCACCGCGCTCTCGTTGTTGGTCGGCGCCTTGTGACCGCCCATGTGCCGGTGCTGCTCGAGCGCGTGCTGGATCTGCTCGAGCCGGCCGTCACGGGCGGCACACCGGTCATCGTGGACGCCACGCTCGGCCTCGGCGGCCACACCGAGGCGATGCTCCAGCGCTTCGAGAACGTGCACGTCATCGGAATCGACCGCGACCCGCTGGCCCTTGACCGGGCTCGCACCCGGCTCGCACCCTTCGGCGACCGGGTCACCTACGTCCACGCGGTCTACGACGAGATCGCCGAGGCGGTCACGGACGCCGGCTACCCGACGGTCAACGGGGTGCTGTTCGACCTGGGCGTCTCGTCCATGCAGCTCGACGTCGCCGAGCGTGGCTTCGCCTACTCGCAGGACGCGCCGCTGGACATGCGAATGAATCCTGAGGATGACCTGACCGCGGCGGACGTGCTGAACACCTATGAATCGCGCGATCTCGCGAGGCTGCTGCGCGAGTACGGAGAGGAGAGGTTCGCCAGTCGCATCGCCGCGGCCATCGTGGCTCGGCGCACGACCGAGCCGTTCACCACCAACGGACCGCTGGTGGAGCTGATCGGTGACTCGATCCCGGCCCCGGCGCGCCGCACGGGCGGCAACCCGGCCAAGCGAACGTTCCAAGCACTGCGCATCGAGGTCAACGACGAGCTCGGCGCGTATCGGCGGGCGCTGCCGGATGCGCTTGATGTTCTGGCCCCCGGAGGTCGCGTCGTCGTGCTGGCCTACCACTCGTTGGAAGACCGCATCACGAAGCGGGCCTTCGCGGCAGTCACCACGACGGACGTGCCGCGCGGCATGCCAGTGGTGCCCGATCACCATCGCCCACGCTTCGTGAACCTGACCCGTGGCGCGGTGCAGGCCAACGAGGCCGAGATCGAGCTGAACCGTCGGGCCAAGTCGGTCCGTATGCGCGCTGTGGAACGGATCGCCTCATGAGTGGCCGCACCTCTTCCTCCGCACTCCTGACACTGCAGACCCGTGCGAGCGAATCGCTCCGCGAAGGCGCGATCGACGTCCGCGACGTCGGTCTGCGGCTCGTCCGCCCCGTCCGCAGCCGCGCCCGGCGAGCCCCCTTCGTCGTGGTGGTGCTGCTGGTGCTGTCGGCCGGTCTGGTGGGTCTGATCGTGGCAAGCACCCTGCTGCAGGCCCAGTCCTTCCAGCAGGCACGGCTCGACCGGGAGATTGCCTCCCTGCACACGCAGCAGCAGGCTCTGGCCCGTGAGGTCGACCGGCTGCACAGCCCCGGGTCAGTGGCGAACCGCGCCGCCCAGCTGGGCATGGTGCGCAACACCAACCCGGCATTCCTCCGACTCTCCGATGGAACTGTGCTCGGCAAGCCCAAGCCGGCCGTGCGGGGCAATCGATGAGCCAGTCCCGGCGCCGTAGCCTCTCGCGACGTCGGCTTCGGTGGTGTCTGGTGCTCGTGGTCGGTCTGTTCACCGTGTTCGGGGCGCGTCTGTTCCAGATCCAAGGTGTCGATGCGAGCGCTTACGCAGCGATGGCAGTTCGAGCAGGAACGGCCAGCACCACAGTTCCCGCACCCCGGGGTGCCATCCTGGACCGCAACGGCGAGGAGCTCGCCTCCAGCGTCGACGCCCTCACGCTCACTGCGGACCCGAGCATGACCGCTGCCAACGCCCCTCAGATCGCGCGACTCCTGCGGGAGCACCTTGGCACCGACATCAACTACTTCGACTTGATCGACAAGCTGCGGAAGCCTGAATCGCGTTTTGTGTACCTGAAGCGAGATGTTCCGGCCTGGACGGCCAAGAAGGCGCTGTCCGCCGTGGCCGAAGCCGGCATGACAGGGGTGTTCAGCGAGAAGCAGACGCTGCGCACGTATCCCGGCGGGTCGCTGGCGGCCAACCTGATCGGCTACACCAACGGCGCGGGCGAGGGCGTCGCCGGCATCGAGGGTCAGTACGACAAGATCCTGACCGGCACCGACGGGTCGAAGACGTATGAGGTCTCGCAATCCGGTGAGCGCATCCCGATGGGCGACTCTACCGTCACCGAGATGGTCCCCGGCCGCGATGTCGTCACCACCATCGACCGCGACCTGCAGTACTACGCCGACAAGCGCCTCGCCGAGGGTGTTCGCTCGTCCAGCTCCGACTGGGGCCTGGCCCTGACGATGGACGTCAAGACCTGCCAGATCGTGCAGATGTCACAAGCACCCACCTTCGACCCGGACACCCGCACCGGCATGCAGGACTCCAACACGGTCTCGCGAGCCGTGCAGAACGTCTACGAGCCTGGGTCGGTCATGAAGACCGTCACCATGGCCGCTCTCGCCGACCAGGGCAAGATCGCGGCTGACACCCCGATCGTCGTCCCGTCCAAGATGGTCATCGACAAGTTCCCGATCGGCGACTACTGGAAGCACGGCACGCTGCACTTGACTGCCGCTGGCGTCATTGCCAAGTCGTCCAACCTCGGCACGATCGTCGCCGCCAACCAGATGAGCGACGCGACGATGTACACCTACTTCAACAAGTTCGGCTTTGGGGAGAAGACCAACGTCGGGTTGCCCGGCGAGTCTGCGGGCCTGCTGAAGCCCGGTGCGGAGTGGACCAAGGCCAACCACGCCACGATCTCCTTCGGCCAAGGCATCTCGGTCACCGGGATGCAGATGATCAGAGCCGTCGGCGCCATCGCGAACGGGGGCACCATGTGCCGGCCCTCCGTGGTCAGTGACGTGCAGAGTGACGGCGGCAGCAAGGAAGGCGTCGACAACGGGGGAGCCACCCAGGTGGTCTCGAAGGAAGCCGCGCGTGTCGTGACCCGCATGATGGAGGCCGTCACGGCCCCGGACGGAACGGCGCCCGCCGCCGCCATCGAGGGGTATCGGGTGGCGGGCAAGACCGGAACAGCGTGGCGCGTGGACCCGAACACGGGTCGCTACATACGTGGCCAGAACACCGTCTCGTTCATGGGCTTTGCCCCGGCGGACAATCCGCGTTTCCTCACCTACATCGTGCTCGACAAGCCGTACAGCAACGCCGGCGGCGGCTCGACCGCAGCGCCGGTCTTCCACGACATCATGTCGATGGCCCTCGAGCGCTTCGGCGTCGCGCCCACGGGCGCCAAGCCGCCCAAGGTGAACCAAACCTGGTAATACCCGGGCCGCGCTCGTTCCTCGCGCTCGCTCGCGGCTTCGCCGCTGCCCGTCTGTCGTCGCTTCGCTCCGACCTGTGGTTGCGTGCCGCCTGAGTT
>NZ_JBAVCB010000036.1:0-16264 GCF_049586495.1 Aeromicrobium sp.
GCGTTCGGCTTCGGCTCGTTCGTTGAACAGGTCGGCCTCGACCCGCGCCACGAACCGCCGCAACCAGCCCCGTAGTTCGATGCTCGTGTGGGTGGCGGCGTAGCCGATCACCTTGGAGTCGAGCTTCGCGATGGAGGCCGGGCGGTGCAACTTGGCGATGGTGTCGGCGATCATCGTGATCCGGTACGCATCGACGCTTCCGGCGGCGAAAGCCGCCCACACTGTGGGCGAATGGTCGCGGACCGTCTGCGCGCAAGACAGTCGGCGGTGGACCTGCCCTTCGGACAGGTGCATCGCGACTGCGATCTCCAGGGCGATGGACCGCAGCTGAGCCTGACACTTGAAGTACTCCGGCGTGACTGCGTACTCGGTGACCAGCCGGTCGGAGTAGGCGAGCATCTCGGCCCATTCGACGTGTTCTGCACACGCGCGGGCCCGGGCGGCATCGGTGAGCCGAATTTTCGGATTCACCAGCGATTGCTGCGTATATTCAATCTAAAGAGGGGGTCTGACAACGCCTTTTCGACGTCGTTCGATGTCCACACCGGCCATGTCGGGCCTTCGACAGCGGCTCACCGTGCCGGCGCCCTCATTCGAGGGACTCTTTCGGGATGGCTGATTCAGGCGTACCTTCAAATCGGCGGCTCTCACCGCCCTGACGATGGAGATGATGATCATGCCCGAGTTCATGGACGTTCACCGCGGGATGAACGGCATCAGCGCGGAGGATTTGGCGGCGGCCCATGCGGCCGACCTCGCAATTCAGTCCGAGGAGGGAGTCGACTTCAAGCAAGCCTGGGCTGACCCCGAGAGCGGACATATCTACTGCCTGTCCGAGGCGCCCTCAGCCGAGGCCGTCCAGCGCATTCACGAGAGGGCCGGCCACCCTGCCGACGAGGTCCATCCGGTTCCGCTCAAGGTCTAGGCGGACATCGGAAAGTCCGTGGATCGAGGCTCAGGTCCGGGCTTCGAGGACCTTCTTCAGTCTGGCCAGATCCTTCTGATTCGCCCGTCGCATGAAGGTTGACATCATCGGCGCGGCCACCTTGCCGAAGCCACTGGGCTCGCCCGCATTGCGCAGCGTCATCCGGGTTCCGCCGCCTGGCACGTCCTGCCAGGTGTAGGTGGTCTGCATGGGGAACGGCCCTTCAGCCGTGCTCATGACGAACCGCTCGTCCGCGACGAGGTCGCGCACTTCGTACGTGTAGGCGATGCGACGGCCGAGGAACTCCGCCGCGAACGCGATGCGTGAACCCACGACCACAGGACGAGGGGTCTGCCACTCGACGGTCTTGATGTTGACGTACCACTCGGTGGCGTTGTCCGGGTCAGACGCGTATGCGGCCACCACGGATCGCTCGCAATTGATCTCGATCGAGGTCTCGACGTCGACAGCCACGCCTCGATCGTACGCCCGTGGAAGGGGTCAGCCGACGGTCGTGCCCGCGGTGATGACGCCGGCGCCGACGAGAATCAGGACCAGGGCGCCGAGGCCGACGCGGTAGGCGACGAACGGGGCGTAGGAGTGGGTGCTCACGTACTTCAGGATCCAATGGATCACTGCCAGGCCCACCACGAACGACACGACGGTGCCGACGACGGTCGGGCCCCATCCGTACGCGTTGTCCCCGCCGATGTCCTTGAGCTTGTAGACGCCTGCGCCCACGACGGCCGGGATGGCCAGCAGGAAGGCGTAGCGGGTGGCCACGGCGCGCTCGTAGCCGAGGAAAAGGCCCATGCTGATGGTCGCGCCGGAGCGGGAGACCCCGGGCACCAGCGCCCCGGCCTGGGCGACGCCGAGCAGCACGGCGTCTCGAGCGTTGAGCTGATCGAGCGGCTTGACCTTGCGGCCGAACTTCTCCGCCAGACCGAGGACGAGTCCCAGCACGATCAGGGTGGTGCCGATGACCCACAGGTTGCGGAACTCGCGATCGATCAGGTCTTGCAGCAGCAGGCCCAGGATCACGATCGGCAAGGAGCCGATGATGATGAACCAGCCCATCCGCCACTCGGGAGCCCGCCGGGCTTCCTTGGAGAACACGCCTCGCACCCAGCCCGAGCCGATCGTCCAGATGTCGTGCCAGAAGTACAGCAGCACCGCCAGCTCGGTGCCGATCTGCACGACGGCGGTGTACGCCGCGCCGGGGTCCTCCCAACCGAGCAGCTTGGGAACGATCGCCAGGTGCGCACTGCTGGAGATCGGAATGAACTCCGTGAGCCCTTGGACGATGCCGAGTACCACGGCGCGCATGAGATCCACGCGCCGAGAGTACGCCGTGCGAGCCTCCGCCGGACTGCGCCCCGCCCCCACTAGCCTGTCGACATGCAGCTGCGCCGAGTCGGACGCTCCGGACTGGAGGTCTCGCGCATCGGCTTGGGCACCATGACCTGGGGCGCCGACACCGATGAGTACGACGCCGCCGACCAGCTCACCGCTTTCCGCGACGTCGGTGGCACGCTCATCGACACGGCCCCCATCTACGGCAATGGCGCGTGCGAGCCGCTGCTCGGCACCCTCCTGGCCCAGGCCGACTGCCGCGACGACGTCGTGCTCGCCGGCAAGGCGGGGTTCGTCCGCCGTGGCGACTCGATCGTCAAGGACGGCTCGCGACGCGGCCTGTTGGCCCAGCTCGATCGCTCGCTGCGCGACCTGGGCACCGATCACCTTGACCTGTGGCAGATCCACTCCCCCGACACGTCGGTGCCGCTGGAGGAGAGCCTTGCGGCTCTCGAGCACGCCGTGGCCACGGGGCGCACCCGCTATGTCGGCATCTCCAACTTCACGGGGTGGCAGACGGCGTTCAGCCACACCTGGCTGGCCCCACGTGCGGCCGCACTGCCTCTGATCAGCAACCAGGTCGAGTACTCGTTGGTCAACCGAGATCCCGAGGACGACGTGGTCGACGCTGCCGAGTACCTCGGCATGGGCTTGTTCGCGTGGTCACCGCTGGGGCGTGGCGTCCTCACCGGCAAGTACCGCACCGGCACTCCGGGCGACTCGCGTGGCGCGCAGCCCGGGTGGGACGAGTTCGTCGGTCAGTACCTCACGCCAGAGAGGTCCGGAACGATCGAGGCGCTGGCACGTGCTGCCGACGGTCTGGGCGTTCCGATGGGTCACGTGGCCCTGGCGTGGTTGTTCCAGCGGCCAACCGTGGCAGCAGCGATTGTCGGCGCCCGCACCACGGACCAGCTCACGCAGAACCTTGGCGCCGACTCGGTCGACCTGCCTGGCGAGATCCTGGCCGCACTGGATGACGTCTCACAGAAGGAGCCGCGGTGATGGAGTACGAATTCTGGAATCTGACCATCGACCGCTCCAAGTCCCGCAACGCGGTGTGCCACATGCTCACCCAAGCCGCTGAGTACCAGGGTTGGGAGCTCGAACGGCTCCGCAGGGACGTCACTGGCAAGCGCACCGTGCGCCTGCGACGCAAGATCATCCGCCTCCGTAGCACGCTGTAGTCGTGGAACCACGCCAGGCCGCGATCGAGACCTACCGCTATCTGCGGGTGGGCATCGTCGCTCTGGCGCTGCTGCTGGCCATGGCCGTCGTCGGCGAGATCGTCGTGGGCGATGCGGGGCTCCTTGGGTCGATCAGTGCCTACTACTTCACTCCGGTCCGCGACGTGTTCGTCGGAGTCCTGGTCGCCCTGGGGCTTGGCCTCATCGTCATCAGAGGTCGCGGCGTGGAGGACGTCCTGCTGAATCTCGCGGGCATGCTCGCTCCCGTCGTGGCCTTCGTCCCGACGCCCGTCACTGACAGCGTTCGATCGTCGCTCGGATCCACCCCTGCACCCACGGCCGACGCGATGTGGGCGCTGATCGCGCTCGGTGTGCCCGCTTTGGCCTTTGCGGTCGCGACCGCGAGACGACTGGACGGCGACGCCCGGACCGCGGCGATGCGCGGCGCAGCGGCGGGTGCGATCACCGTCGTGTGTTTTGGCGCGTGGCTCGGGATCGACGATCAATCATTCCTGCAGGCAGCCCACTACGCCGCTGCCGTGGGCATGTTCGGCGTCTTCGTCGTGGTGGCTCGATTGAACGCGGTCTCGGCCCGCGATGACGTCGAGGGCCCGGTCGTGGCGATGCTGCCGGCCCAGCGTCGACGCACCGCCTACGCGACCATCAGCTGGTCCATGCTGGGCACGGTGGTCGTGGCCGGACTGCTGGGCCCGCTGCAGCTGACTGGCAGCACCCCGGTGCCCCACTGGTTGTTCTGGGTCGAATCGATCCTGCTGGCCCTGTTCGCCGCATTCTGGGCTCTGCAGACCATCGAGTACTGGCGCGACGGCGTCCCCTTGATGGACAGCGACTGACTTCAGGTCCATCATCGGGGCATCGGGGCTTCGAAGGAGCACTCCCATGGTCGCTTCGCATCCGCTGCTCACGGAGCCGGGCTACGTCACGGACGGAGGTCTGGAGACCGATCTGGTCTTCCATCACGACTTCGACCTGCCCGAGTTCGCTGCGTTCCCGTTGCTCACCGATGAGCGTGGCCGTGCCGTGCTCGACGGCTACTACGACTCCTACGTCGACATGGCGCACCGAGCTGGCCTCGGCGTCATGCTCGAGACGCCTACCTGGCGGGCGAACCAGGACTGGGGCACGCGGGTCGGTTACGACGCACCCGCGCTCGATCAGGCGAATCGCCACGCCGTCGATCTGGTTCGCCAGGCTGCGAGGCGGTCACCTCTCACCCCTGCTCTGATTTCGGGGATCGTGGGTCCACGTGGCGACGGCTACGTGGTCGCGGAGCGGCCGACTGTCGACGAGGCAGCTGCGTACCACTCTGCGCAGGTCGCGTCGCTGACAGCTGCAGGCGTGGACCTGGTGCACGCGATGACCATCACGACCCCCGAGGAGGCGATGGGCGTGGTCACGGCTGCTCGGTCGGCCGGGATTCCGGTCGCCATCTCCTTCACGGTCGAGGTCGACGGACGGCTGCCAGACGGAGCGCCGCTGGGCGAGTCCATCGAGGCGGTCGATGAGATGGCGTCGCCGGACTGGTTCGGCATCAACTGCTCCCATCCCACGCACATCGCCACGGCCCTCGACGGAGGTGGCTGGCAGGAGCGCGTGGTGTCCCTGCGTCCCAACGCTTCGACGATGAGCCATGCCGAGCTCGATGCCATGGAGGTGCTCGATCCCGGCGACTTGGGTCTGTTGACTGCCTCGTTCCACGACATCCGCGCTCAGTTTCCGAATCTTTCGATCGTCGGCGGGTGCTGCGGCACCAGTGCGGGCCACGTGGCTGCACTGTGGAACCTCTGAACGGTCTCAGGCGAAGTTGAGGAACTCATCGAACACGCGCGATCCGAACTCGAGAGCGGAGACGGGGACGCGCTCGTCGACCCCATGGAAGAGTGCGGTGAAGTCGAGGTCAGCGGGCAGTCGCAGGGGCGTGAAACCGAAAGAGGTGATGCCCAGCTTGTGCCAGGCCTTGGCGTCGGTGCCGCCGGACATCAAGAATGGCGCGATGTGCGCCTCGGGGTCCTGGCTGTGCAGGGCGACTGTCATCGCGTCGACCAGGTCGCCCTCGAACGGGTACTCCAGAGCGGCATCGGTGATGTGTGGCTCGACGGTGACGTGATCACCAACGATCTCCTGCATGGCGGGCAGGAAAGTGTCTGCATGCCCGGGCAGGTACCGTCCGTCGACGTACGCAACGGCCTGCCCCGGAATCACGTTGTGCTTGTAACCCGCTTCGAGCATCGTCGGATTGGTGGAGTTCCTCAAACCCGCGCCGACCATGCGGATGGCCGGACCGAAGTGACTCATGATCTCCTCGGCCGATCCGTCCGTGCCGGTCAGCTCGGTGACCTTGGCGAGCAGCGCCTGCATGGACGGGCCGGGCTCTTCGGGCCACTCGTGATCGGCGATCGCCACCAGACTGCGTGCCAGGTGGGACACTGCGTTGTCGGTGTTGCGCATCGATCCGTGCCCGGCCGTACCGGTGGCGGTGAGGCGCAT
This sequence comes from Aeromicrobium sp., assembly GCF_049586495.1. Lineage (GTDB taxonomy): Bacteria > Actinomycetota > Actinomycetes > Propionibacteriales > Nocardioidaceae > Aeromicrobium. The sequence continues at coordinate 5,971 of NZ_JBAVCB010000036.1, forward strand.
CCAACCGATGCCCTTCTCGCCAGACTCGATCAGGTAGAGCCGCTTGCCGCCCACCTCGGTGGAGAAGCCTCCGACCTCGCCGATGGCCTCGGTACAACCTTCGAACAGATCGGGGTGATGCTCGACCAGCCAGTGCGCTCCCATCCGGCCGCCGGCCTCCTCGTCGGCCGTGAAGACCAACAGGATTGGTCGCTCGGGGATCACGCCAGCGCGCTGGCGGGCGCGCACGACTGACAGCAGCATGCCGTCGAAGTCCTTCATGTCCACGGCGCCACGGCCCCAGAGATAGCCGTCCTTGACCTCGCCAGCGAATGGATCGACCGACCAGTCGGCGGCGTTGGCCGGCACGACGTCGAGGTGTCCGTGGATCAGCAGCCCCGGCCGAGCGGAATTCTGATGGCCCCACCGAGCCACGACGCTGGCGCGACCCTGCTCGGACTCGAAGATCTCCGACTCGATGCCGACCTCGGCCAGCGACGCGGCGACGTACTCGGCCGCCTTGCGTTCTCCCGGGCCGGACGCATCGCCGAAGTTGGTGGTGTCGATGCGGATCAGGTCACGGCAGATATCGAGCGCTTCGGCCTCCGGTGAGTACCCCATGGTGCGACCCTACCTACGCGGGCCTGCTGAGCACGCCGTCCAGCACCCGCGCGAACAGCGCCTCGCTCGACCGTCGGACCAGACCTGAGGCGAACCGCGGCACACCGCGCACGGTGATGTCCTCGCGCCACACGACTCGACTGCCTCCCCTGAATTCAGTGCTGTCGTAGGGCTCGACCTCGAGCTCCGCCCAGCCGGTCACGAAGCGTCCGGTCTTGACCAGCTTGCAGTACGCCGGCTCGGTCCACTCCTCGATCTCCATGGGGTCGTCGAAGCCGACTCGACCGATCCCGGTGCGGGCCAGGAAACCGGTGTCGGTGCGGCGGATGGTCGTCAGCGGGACGTAGTCGCCGTGCCGCTCCCATCGGGTCAGCCGGGCCCACGCCTCGGACGGGTCCAGAGCCACCACGCGGACGATCTCGAATTGGGTCACGGCATGATCGTAGGCATGACCATGTCATTCGCGTCGCCCGAGGACGCCAAGCTGCGCCTCGCCACGGCGGGCTATCTGGCCTCGGACGCGGTGGCCACCACGGTGTTTCTGGCTGCCACGTTGGGCAAGCCCCTGTTGGTCGAGGGCCCGGCCGGGGTCGGAAAGACCGAGCTTTCTCGTGCCGTGGCCGAAGCCTGTGACGCCGAGCTGATCCGGCTGCAGTGCTACGAGGGCGTTGACGAGGCCCGCGCGTTGTACGAGTGGAATCACGCCAAACAGCTGCTGCGGATCACGGCTGGCCGTGACGAGTCGTGGGACGACGCACGCACCGACATCTTCAGCGAGGAGTTCCTGCTTCCCCGCCCGCTGCTGCAGGCCATCCGCCGTGACGGGCCCACCGTTCTGCTGATCGACGAGACCGACAAGGCCGACGTCGAGATCGAGGGCCTGCTGCTGGAGCTACTTGGCGACTTCCAGGTCACGGTTCCCGAGCTAGGTACCATCGTCGCCACCCAACGACCGTTCGTGGTGCTCACGTCCAATGCCACGCGCGAGCTGTCCGAGGCCCTGCGGCGCCGATGCCTGTTTCTGCACCTGGACTTCCCCGACGCCGATCTGGAGACCGACATCGTGCGGCTCAAGGTGCCGAACCTCGACCAGACACTGGCCGACTCGATCATCCGGGTCGTCAACGCACTCCGGGCCATGCCGCTGCGCAAGGCTCCGTCGGTGTCGGAGTCCATCGACTGGGCCCGCACCCTGATGGCTCTGGGCGCCGACATTCTCGACGACGAGGTGGTCAAGGATTCCCTCGGCGTCATCCTCAAGCATCACGACGACATGGTGAAGGCCACCGCGAAGCTGGATCTCGATTCGGTGCTCGGCACGCCATGACTGTCGCGGCGGCGGACCACGACGGGGAGGATCTTCCCGCGCGGCTCGTGGCGTTCGTCGGTGCGTTGCGGAGCAAGGGAATCCCGGCCGGCACCAGCGAGACGGTCGACGCCGCGGCGGTGATCGAGGTGCTGGGTCTGGACCATCGATCGGTGCTGCGGGAGGGGCTCGCATCGGCGCTGGTGCGGCGGGGCGGGCAGCGCGACGTGTTCGACATGACCTTCGATCTGTTCTTCCCCGCTGGCGTCGGGCTTCCGCAGGCGGTCCTGGACGCTCGCGACGCCGACGGTGAAGCGATGGATCTGGACGACCTGCGCGATCTGCTCGCGATGGCGCTGGCTGACGGCGATCTACGCACTCTGGAACAGGTGGCCGAGCTGGCGGTGGACGCCCTCGGCGAAGTCGGCATGCCGGGCACGGCCACCGGCGGCTGGTCGGCTTACCAGACGCTGGAGCGCATGCGTCCTCAGACGCTGATCGCGCAGATCATCGCGATGAGCGGATCTGGTGGCATGCCGGGGCAAGGCTCCGGCGACGGGGGGCCGGGTCGGGCCCAGCAGACGCCAGATGGCTTCACCGAGCGTCTCGAGCGCGAGGAACTGCGCCAGGCCATCGAGCTGTTCCGCCAGATGGTGCAGGCCGAGGCACGTCGTCGCACGGCCGAGGTGCGCGGTCGAGAGGTCGTGACCCGACACGCCGTGCGCGCAGGAACTGGGTCGATCGACTTCCTCAGCGCCAACCGGCAACAGCTTGAGGAGCTGCGCCGGACGGTGCAGCCACTCGCCCGCCGCCTCGCCACCCGGCTGGCGGCACGCCGACGCAAGAACCAGCGTGGGCGGATCGACATCCGCCGCACTCTGCGCCGCGCCATGGGCACGGGCGGTGTGCCCATGGATCCGGTCTACGCCAAGCCGCACCCAACCCGCCCCGAGCTGGTGCTGCTGTGCGACGTCTCCGGCTCGGTGTCGGGCTTCTCCAGCTTCACGATGCATCTGGTGCAAGCACTCAGCAGCCAGTTCAGCAAGGTGCGAGTGTTTGCCTTCGTCAACGCGATGGACGAGGTCACCGATCTGGTCACGCCCGACGAGGACGACCTCAGCGGGCGCATCTCTCGCGAGTCGCGGATCACCAAGTGGCACACCAGCAGCGACTATGGCGAGGCACTCGGCGACTTCGCGGAGGACTACCTGGGTGCGGTCGGTCCGCGCACGTGCGTCTTGATCCTCGGCGACGGCCGCAACAACAACCAGGACCCGAACTTCGGCGCCCTCCGCGAGATCTCGCAGCGTTCGCGGCGCACCTTCTGGCTCAATCCCGAGAGTGCCATGCGGTGGGGCCTGGGCGATTCGGTCGCCCCCGCCTACGCCGACATCGTCGAGATGCACGAGTGCTGCACAGTCGACCAGCTGACCCGATTTGTCTCACGGCTCCTCCCGGTCTGAACGACGCTTCGATACGTGTCGACGCACCTTCCACGTCCGGATGACCCGGCCATCGACTCGAACTTCTGGGGCAGGGCTGACCGGGGTGACCCCCTAGCGTGGTGCCATCCGGATGGCACCGTCGAGTCGGATCGTCTCGCCGTTGAGCATGGGATTTTCAACAATCTGCTGGGCCAGCTGGGCGTACTCGGCCGGGTTGCCGAGGCGGCTGGGGTGCGGGACCTGCTGGCCCAGCGAGGTCCGGGCCTCCTCGGGCAGACCGGCGAGCAGCGGCGTCTCGAAGAGTCCCGGCGCGATCGTCATGACCCGGATGTTCAGCGAGGCGAGGTCGCGAGCAATCGGCAACGTCATGCCCACGATGCCGCCCTTGCTCGCGGAGTAGGCGGCCTGGCCGATTTGTCCATCGAACGCCGCGACGGACGCGGTGTTGATGATGACGCCGCGCTCTTCGCCCACCGGGTCGAGGAAGCTCATGCGCTCGGCGGCCAGCCGCAGCACGTTGAACGTGCCGATCAGGTTGATGTCGATGATGCGCTGAAACTTGTCAAGCGGGTAGGGACCCTTCTTGCCCACCGTCTTCACGGCGTCGCCGGTGCCGGCGCAGTTGACGGTGATCCGCAGGTCGCCGATCTCGGCGGCCACATCGAGGGCCTGGGTCACCGCTGCCTCGTCCCGCACGTCGCCGGGCGAGAACCTGACGGAATCACCGAGGCGTGCGACGACCTCCTCGCCGGCCGAACCGGGCAGGTCGATGATGGTGACCTTGCCGCCGGCGGCGACCAGCGCCTCGACGGTGGCCAGGCCAAGTCCGGATGCGCCTCCGGTGACCAGGGCGACGGTGTTCTTGATGTCCATGGGTGTGCTCTCCTTCGAGTGAACGATGCTGAGGTTATCGCTATGGGTCAGACTCACGTCATGGCGTTGCGCGCGGTGGGTCGATGGCTGCTGGGTGGCTCTCTGGTCCTCGTTGGAACGGCCCACCTCACCGTGGCTCGAGACGCCTTCCGCGCTCAGGTGCCGGACTGGTTGCCGGGTGAGAACGTCATCATCGTCGCGTCAGGCGTGGTCGAGATTGCGTTCGGCCTGTCCCTGGTCCTGCTGACGCGGCACCGGGTGCTGGTGGGCTGGCTGGTGGCGGCCTTCTTCTTGGCAGTGCTGCCGGGAAACATCAGCCAGCTGGTGACACACACCGACGCCTTCGGGCTGGACACCGACCGGGCTCGGGCCGTCCGGCTGTTCTTCCAGCCGGTGCTCGTGGCCTGGGCCCTGTGGTGCACCGGGGCGTGGGAGGCATATCGACATTGGCGTGGGCGCCGACGGGTCCGTATGTTGGATCGCTGAGGACAGGGGACACACGTGTTGGCGGATCGGTACGAGCTCGATCACGAGATCGGGCGCGGCGGCATGGGCTCGGTGCGGCTGGCCCATGACACGTTGTTGGACCGCACCGTCGCGATCAAACAGATCGGGAAGAACGGCGGAAGCGCGCCTGACTTCGATCGCGCCGAGCGCGAGGCGCATCTCGCGGCCCGGGTCAACCACCAGAACGTCGTGGCCGTGTTCGACCTCGTTCACGAGGACGGAGGCCAGTGGCTGGTCATGGAGCACGTCGACGGGCCGACCCTTGGCGCCTGGGTGAGCGAGCGCGGCCCGATTGATCCTGACGACATGGCGCGGATCGTCCAGCAGGTCGCGGGGGCCCTGGCTGCCGCCCACGATCACGACATCGTGCACCGGGACGTCAAGCCCTCGAACATCTTGTTGACCGGCCATGGGGTCGCCAAGCTGTCGGACTTCGGGATCGCCCGGGCTCAAGCCGATGCGTCGTTGACCCAGACCGGCCTTGTCACGGGCTCCCCCGCTTATCTCTCCCCCGAAGTGGCCACCGGGCAGCTGGCCACGTCTGCCAGCGATGTCTGGTCTCTTGGAGCGACGATCTTTCATGCGCTGTCCGGCCGAGCACCCTACGAGGTCGGCGACAACGTCCTGGGCACGATGTATCGCATCGTCCACGAGGAACCGCCACGGCTGGAAGAGTCCGGCCATCTGGGAGAGCTCGTCGCCGCCATGATGCAGCAGGACCCAGCTCTTCGGCCGACCATGCTCGAGGTGCAGTCGATCGCGGCTGGACAGCCGTCGCCCACGACCGTTGGCATCGCCGCCACTCAGACGATGGCCGCGATGTCCGCCGCGGCTGATCCCACTCCGACGTCCGCCTTCCGTCCGCTCGCCGGTCCGGTCGTGCGGATTCCCACCATCCCCCAGCACCAGCGCCGCTTGTGGTGGGCCGGAGGGGCCGTGGCAGCGCTGCTCGCGGCCGTCCTGCTGGCCGCCACCGTGGGTGCACGTTCGCCGGCGGTGGACCCTGCGGCAGCCTCACCCGAGGCGACCACCGAGACGAAGACGGCGCCAGATCCCACTCCGACCCCGACAGAGGAGCCGTCGCCGGTGGCCGAAACCGACGACGCCCGGATCGAGCGATTCGCCACGGACTACCTCACCGCGGCCAGCAGCAACCCGGCGGACGGGTTCGCGATGCTGACGGAGAAGTACCAGAAGAAGAGCGGTGGGTTCGAGGGTTACAACGATTTCTGGTCACAGGTCAGCAACCCGGATGTCGCGACTGTCCAGGGCGACGCCAAGAAGAAGACCGCGACCTACACGTACTCCTACGATTTCGGAGACAACGATCGACGCACCGAGACGGTTGTCTTGAAGCTCAAGGAGAAAGATGGCACCTACCTGATCGACGGCACTGGGTAGGAGTGACCCGCATCACGGGTGCGTTTCTCGCGTCTCGGAGGACGTCGCGATAAGGTGAGGCAACCCAAAGTTAGTTAGGACTTACCTCATCGTGATCACTGTCGCCCGCCGTAGCCGCGTCGCCGTCGCGCTCGCCTTGGCAGCCGCGCTCACCGTCTCGTCATGCGGTGTGATCGGTGTCGACGACGGTCCGTCCATCACGGTGTACAACGCGCAGCACGAAGAGCTGCTCGCCGAGCTCGCACCGGCCTTCACCGAGAAGACCGGCATCGAGGTGAAGCTGCGTTCCGGCAGCGACCTCGAACTGGCCAATCAGCTGGTCCAGGAAGGGTCCGCCTCGCCAGCTGATGTGTTCTTGACAGAGAACTCCCCCGCGATGTCGTTGGTGGAGAGCAAGGGACTGTTCAGCCCGCTCAAGCCCGCAACCCTGGCCCTGGTCCCGCAGCAGTACTCGCCAGAGAGCGGGAACTGGATGGGATTCGTCGCGCGCTCGACCGTCCTGGTGTACAACACCGATCGAGTCGCCGAGGAGGATTTGCCCGCCAGTCTCCTCGACCTGGCCGATCCGAAGTGGCGAGGCCGCGTGAGCTTCTCACCGACGGGGGCGGACTTCCAAGCCATCGTCAGTGCGGTTCTGGAGCAAAAGGGTGCCGCTGTCACGCGGGACTGGCTCGAGGGCATCAAGAGCAATGGCACGGTCTACCAGGGCAACAACGTGGTCCTCAAGGAGGTCAATGCCGGCACGGTCGACGTCGGAGTGATCTACCACTACTACTGGTATCGAGACCAGGAGGAGTCCGGCGAGAACAGCTCCAACTCCGCGCTGCACTACTTCGGCAATCAGGATCCCGGCGCATACGTGAGCGTCTCGGGGGCCGGTGTGCTCAAGTCCAGCAAGAACCGCTCTGACGCTGAGGCATTTGTCGCGTTCCTCAGTGACACCACGGGACAGCAACTGATCGCTGACAGTTACGCGCTGGAGTACCCGCTCAATCCAGCAGTTGATCTGGGTCGCGACGTGAAGCCGTTGTCCGAGCTGGAGCCGCCCGTGGTTCCTGCGTCGAAGCTCAACAGCCAGCAGGTCATCTCGCTGATGCAGGACGTCGGCTTCCTGTGAGCACCCGCGCGCCACTGCGGCGACGAAGCGGACGAGAGTCGGCCCCGACTCCCGTCGTCGTCATCGCTGCGGTGGTCGCGCTGGTGGCCCTGATCCCGCTTGGATTCGTGGTGGTCTACACCGTGACGCTCTCCCCTGGGCAGTCCTGGGACCTGCTGGTGCGTCCCCGGATGGGCGAGCTGCTGTTCAACACCGTCCGGCTGGTGGTGGCCGGCTGCTTCCTGAGCCTGCTGCTGGGGGTCGGGTGCGCCTGGTTGGTCGAGCGGTCCGATCTTCCGCTGCGCTCGATGTGGCACCTGTTGGCCACAGCTCCGCTGGCGATCCCCGCGTTCGTCAACAGCTACGGCTGGTCATCGCTGGCCCCGGGCGCCGAGGGATTCGGGGGGGCCCTGCTGATCGTGACGCTCTCGTACTTCCCTCTCGTCTACCTGCCGGTGGCGGCCTCGCTGCGGGGCATGGACCCTGCGCTGGACGACGTGGCGTACTCACAGGGCCTCAGCCGGTGGGAAGCCTTCACTCGCGTGACCGTCCCGCAACTGATGCCGGCGATGGTCGGTGGAGCCCTCTTGGTGGGACTGCACCTGCTCGCTGAGTTCGGCGCCTTGCAGATGTTGCGCTACCCGACCTTCACGACCGCCATCTACGACCAGTACCGTTCGTCGTTCAACAGCGCCGGAGCCAATCTGATCGCCACCGTGCTGGTGCTGTGCTGCCTGGGTCTGCTGCTGATCGATTTGCGCCTGCGGTCGAATCGTCGCTTCGCGCGGATCGGCTCGGGTGTCCCCCGCGACATCGTGGCCATCGAGCTGCAGCACTGGACCCGGCCGGCGCAGGTGGCGCTCACCGCCCTCGCGACCTTGTCCTTGGGGGTCCCGCTGTACAGCCTGACGCGCTGGATGATCGTGGGATCCTCGCTGTCCTTCCCGTTCGACGAGCTCGCCTCGGCGGCTGGAACCACGATCGTGCTGGGACTCACGGCGGCTGTGGCTGCCGTGCTCGCGGCAGCCCCCATGGCCTGGCTGGTCGTGCGCTATCGCGGCCGGGTGAGCACCACGCTGGAGCGCAGTGGATACATCGCCAACGCGCTGCCGGGGATCGTGGTGGCGCTGGCCCTCGTCACGGTGACGATTCGGTTGGCCCAGCCGCTGTATCAGACCGTGGCTCTGCTGCTCGTGGCCTACGTGATCTTGTTCCTGCCCCGAGCTCTCGTCACGGTGCGCGCGGCGATCGAGCAAGTTCCCCCGGTGCTGGAAGACGTGGCACATGGTCTCGGGACAGGCGCGATCGAGACGGCCCGCCGGGTGACCCTGCCGATCATCGCGCCGGGTGTGGGTGCCGGCTGCGCGCTGGTGTTCCTGGCGGTCAGCACCGAGCTGACCGCCACCTTGCTGCTCGCTCCGATCGGCACCACGACCCTTGCGACGCAGTTCTGGGCCAGCTCCTCGTCGCTTGCCTATGCCGAGGCTGCCCCGTATGCGGTGCTGATGGTGCTGATCTCGCTCCCGGCGACGCTGTTGCTCAGTCGCCGCCCGACGGCGGTGGTCGCATGAGCGGCCTGCAGGTCCGTGGCGTGCGCAAGAGCTTCGGTGACGTGCTGGTGCTCGACGGTCTCGACCTGGACGTTGCTCGCGGCGACGTCGTGGCAGCGCTCGGCCCGTCTGGCGGCGGCAAGACGACCTTGTTGCGCGTCATCGCCGGATTCCTCGACAGCGATGCTGGAGATGTCAGCTTCAACGACACGCCGTTCATCACTGCGGGCGTCGGAATCGCACCCCAGCAGCGTCACATCGGCTATGTGCCCCAGGAAGGCGCGCTGTTCCCGCACCTGGACGTGCGTGCCAACATCGTGTTCGGGTTGGCACGGGCCGAGCGTCGCTCCTTCGACCTGGCTGAGCTGATGCGTCTGGTCGATCTCCCCGTGCCGATCGCGACGCGCTTCCCCCACGAGCTGTCCGGAGGCCAGCAGCAGCGCGTCGCGCTGGCTCGCGCGCTGGCCCCGGGCCCGGATCTGGTGCTGCTCGACGAGCCGTTCTCCTCGCTCGACGCGGGACTTCGGGTCGAGACCGGCGAAGCGGTGATGCGAGCCCTCCGCACCTTGGGAGCCACCGCCGTCATGGTCACGCACGACCAGGGCGAAGCGCTGGCACTGACCGATCAGGTCGCGATCATCCGCGATGGTCGTGTCGTGCAGACCGCCACGCCGACGGATCTCTACCGCTCCCCGGCCGACGTCGGCGTCGCATCGTTCATCGGCGACGTCGTCCACCTGCCCGCGTACGTCAGCGGTGGGATGGCGACGTGTGGGCTCGGTGACGTCACAGTGGGCATGGATGCTCCTGCGGGCCACGGCGTGCTCCTGGTTCGTCCGGAGAACCTGCGGCTCGTGGGGGTCAACGAGGGCACTCCAGCGATCGTGGCCGAGGTCCGATTCTTCGGGCATGATGCGCTCGTCCGGCTGGTGACCGACGAGTCGTTGCCGCTGACCGTGCGCGTGCTGGGAAGCGACGCCCCCCTCGTCGGCTCGACCGTCGGGGTCAGCCTCACCGGCAGCCCCATCGTGTTCGGGCCCTCGACGTCATGACCACCACGCTCGGCCTCGATCAGTCGGTCCAGTCCGCTGTCTTCCAGCATCTGCGCGTCTTCGGAGATCGTCCTGCCTTGCTCACAGCCGATCGGGTCGTGACCTTTGCGGATCTGGCCGATCACGTCGATCGATCTGCGTGGGCCACAGGTCAGCGACGCCTCGTGGCGATCGCCGGAAGCACCAGCATCGAGACCTTGCAGGCCTACGTGACCGCTCTGGCCCACGGGCACGTCGTCCTGATGGTCCCGAGCGACGATCCGCAGGCGGCGGCTTCGATCCTCGAAGCCTATGACCCCGACGTCGTGCTGACCGACACCGATGGCCTGGTCGTGCACCGTGACCGCACGACGCACGATCTGCACCCCGATCTGACCCTGCTGATGTCCACCTCCGGGTCGACAGGATCGCCGAAGCTGGTCCGGTTGTCCCGCGAGAACGTGGTGAGCAACGCCGAATCGATC
>NZ_JBAVCB010000037.1:0-10845 GCF_049586495.1 Aeromicrobium sp.
GTACGACCGTCGCCGCGGACTCGGAGTTCCCGATGCTGTCTGTTCGCGAGGTTGAGGTGCTCGACCTCATCGCCGCAGGTCGGTCGAACGCGGAGATCGCCGCGTCCCTTGTCGTGTCGCCGAAGACCGCCAAGAACCACGTCTCGAGCATCCTCACCAAGCTGGGCTGCACCCGAACCGAGGCCGTTGTCCGCGCACGCGACGCCGGCCTCGGCCGAAGTTGAGTCGCCGCGTAAACGTTGCTGATTGGTGGGTCATTCTGGGCGGTAAGCACCTGCGACTTAGCGGGCGGATCGAATTATTGGAGCACCAATTGGTGGAGTTCCGCTTCAACGTCTAGGTCGAAGGGTCAGCGAGAACTGGAGCGGGTGAGCATCTCATCGACGATCGCGCCGGCGACGTCGCGCGGCAGACCTCGGGTCGGGCAGTGATGGACGTCGACGTTCGCGCCGGCGTTGAGCTCCAGGACGACGGCTCCCTCGACGGTGTCGAGGTCCTGCGCCATCAAGTCCACTCCGGCCACGTGCAGGCCCGGAACTGCACGGGTGGCGGCCACGGCCACGTCGAGCAAGTCGGGATGCACGAGGTCGGTGACGTCGACGTTCTCCCCGCCGACGCTGATGTTAGCGAGACTGGTGAGCACGACAATTTCGCCGTCGGCCGGAATGCCGTCGAGGGTACGGCCCGATCGTTCGAGCAGTGCTGTCTCGACGATCGGTGGGTGCGCGGCCAGATAGGGCACGGTCAGCCGCTGTTCGCGCTTGGCCTCGATCAGGTCGCTGATGCTGAGTCGACCGTTGCCCACGACGTGGAACGGAACGCGGGTGGTCGCTGCGACGGCGCGCGTCCCGACGACGAAGACGCGGATGTCGATGCCACTGATCTGCTCCTCCAGCAAGAAGGTGGTGTCTCGACGCGGTTGCAGGGCCTGGGTCGCCGTCTCCCACGCGGCCTCGAGGTCGGCCCTGGACGTGATTGCGCAGGTGATCCCGCGGCCACGCATCCCGTATGAAGGTTTCAGGACCGCCGTCCGCATGGTCTGTACTTGGGCGAGCCCCTCATCGATCTGGTCGGGTGTCAGGGCAAACCCCACCGGCACTGGCACACCCGCGGCCTGAAGCAGCTGTTTGGTCTGGACCTTGGAATCGCACACGAGAATGGCGTTCTTGGCGACGAGGCTGGTCATCCGATGCTTGTGCACGCTGCCCACCGCGACGCGTCCGTCGTAGAAGTAGGTGGTGTCTGCGATCTTTTGGATGGCGAGCCCGCGCGTTTCGGCTGCACCGCGCATCAGCTCCATGTGATTGGTCAGGTGCGCTCGCGCCGGCGAGCGCGGCACGTGCGGCAGGACCTCGTCGATGAATCGTTCGACCGGCGCGGCGCTGCCGCGTCGCGGGCGCCGACCGAGCCTCAACGGGAGTCCCGTACGCGGGCAGGCGCTGGGTCAAGCGGAGGCCGGAGCGCTGGAGACATGAACGGACCTTGTGGGTGGCGGACGATGCCCATTCCTACCACGTTCGTGTCTTCGCGACCGGCGCCTACGTCCTAGCCTGCGGCGGGCGGTGCGGGATTGCCGCGCATCGGCTGACTGGCCTCCGAACGACGCTCGTTGTCGCGGAACCGGGGCGAGTAGTGGGCGAAGAAGGCTTGCGCGACGAGCTCCCGTCGACTGCGGACTCCCATCTTCTCGAACACTGACTTCAGGTGTTCTTGGACGGTGTATCCGGAGACCGACAACGTCGAAGAAATTCCTGCAGTGGGGTGTCCCTCCAGCACGAGCTGCACCACCTCGCGCTCGCGTCGGGTGAGCCCGTGCGCAGACATCACCAGGTCAAAAATGCGCGGCGGTCGGGCCGGCTCGACCAGAACCGCCACGCGATGCTCTCCGGCAAGCAGGGCAGCGGAGAGTGCGAGCCAAGGACCCTCAGGAACGCGGACCCGCGCTTCTGCCGGTCGCCCCGACGCGGCTGCACGAGCAACTGCCAGGACGCTCACCGGTGTCGCCCTCTCGACGTCGACGTCACCCAGTGCGGTCAGCCACGCCGCGCCGGCAGCGGTCATGGACTCCACGTGACCGTCAATTCCGACCAGAACCAGCCCGGGACCGTCCGGCCAGTCCGGATCCGAAGCCTCACCAAACACCAGGGCACGTCGCGCCCCTTCGGCCAGCGGCGTGCTCACGGCCGAGAGGAACTGCTTCTCGGCAGCACTGAACATCGGCCGGTCCAGTTCCCGGTAGAGGCCGAGAGCGCCCCACACCTCGCCCGATCGGGTCCTGAGCCGCAGCAGCAGCTCCTGGTCGCCACCGAGCTCGATGTTCGCCTGCCAGCGCGCTGTGCCGCTCGGATCTCCACCGGTGAGCTCGTGAAGGGTCGAGATCCCGGAGTCGGACCGGACCACGTCGAGGATCTGGTTGACGTCGTCGTCGAGGTACTCGGCTTCCAGCCAGGCATCCGGGTATTCCGTCAGGCCCTCGTGGAAGTGGCTGGTGATGAGGTGCGACGCGGGATCCAACGTGTACCAGCACGGCACCCAGTAGTGCGGCACGACCTCGCTGATGACCGAGGATGACTCCTGCCAGAACGTGGCGAGGTCGAACTGGCGGGCGGCCAGCTCCCGGATCCGGTCCTCTGCTCGAGTCGCCTTCGACTCCACCCTCGCACTGTAGCGATTCGGCCACTCGCGACGAGTTCCCACAAAAGTGGTATTTCGCGACCGCGGTGCCGCATCTAACGTCCCGAGCATGACCCACACGCCAGCACCGACCCAGCCGTACCGTCTTCTGAAGCCGGGCGACGGACTCGTTGAACCCGGCCCGGGACGGGTGACCGACCGATTCATGATTGACGGACCGGACTCAGACCAGCGCTTCGCACTCGTCCAGCATCTGTTGGCACCCCGGGCGCTCGCGGCGCCCGTTCACCGTCACCACCTCGAGGATGAATTCACCTATGTGCTCATGGGACGAGTCGGTGTCATGCTTGGCGAGGACGAGGTGGTCATCGAACCGGGCGACCTTCTGTTCAAGCCTCGACATCAATGGCACACGTTCTGGAACACCAGCGACGAGCCTGCAACCGTGCTCGAGCTGATCTCGCCTGCCGGCCTGGAGATCTTCTTCCGGTGGCTTGCCGAGCTCGACGAGTTCCCCGCTCCGGACGTTCTCGCAGTCAAGGCTGCGCCGTACCAGTGCGATGTCGATCAGGCCGCGACCGAGGCGCTCATGCTGAGGTTGAACATCGCCGGATAGGGCTCATCAGCCGGGTGCGTCCTGAACAGCCGGAGAGCGGATCGATGGAGTCGATTTGCCGCGGCCGAGCCACGATTGCTCTGACCTCGACGGAGTAGGGTCCGTGACGTACCCACTGGTCACTCCCCGGGAGTCTGCATGCCCACCTCAGCCGCCTCACTGCTGCTCAACCCCACCACGTACGACCCGGCCCACTACGACGACGAGACCCGCAGGATCCTGCGGGCCACGATTGATCACCTCGAAGATCGTGGGCTGTCGCAGCTGCTGGAGGACTATCACGGCAAGCAGTGGTACGCCGACTTCTTGGAGTTCGTGGCCAAGGAGAAGGTGTTCGCGACCTTCCTGACCCCGGCGCGGGACGCCGACGGCGAGCAGGACAAGCGGTGGGACACCGCGCGGGTCGCAGCAATGTCGGAGGTGCTGGGTTTTTACGGGTTGTCCTACTGGTACCCCTGGCAGGTCACCGCGCTGGGCCTCGGACCGGTGTGGCAATCGGACAACGCTCCGGCGCGCGCGCGGGCGGCGGCAGCGCTCGAGTCGGGTGGAGTCGCGGCTTTCGGACTCTCTGAGCAAGCCCACGGCGCCGACATCTACAGCACCGACATGGTGCTCACCGCGGACGGAGAGGGCGGGTACACCGCGAACGGGGGGAAGTACTACATCGGCAACGGCAACTGCGCCACGGTCGTCTCGGTGTTTGGGCGGATCGACGGCGTCGAGGGACCCGACCAGTACGTCTTCTTCTACGCCGACAGCACCCAACCGGGCTACCACGTCGTCCAGAACGTGGTGCCCAACCAGAACTACGTCTCGGAGTTCCGCCTGGAGGACTATCCGGTCTCGACCGAGGACATTCTGCACACCGGTGAGGACGCCTTCAGCGCGGCGCTGAACACGGTCAACGTCGGCAAGTTCAACCTGTGCTTCGGAGCGATCGGCCTGACCACCCACGGCTTCTACGAGTCGATTCGGCATGCGCACCACCGGGTGCTCTACGGCAAGCCGGTCACCGACATGCCGCACATCAAGGCGTCGTTCATCGAGAGCTACGCCCGGTTGATCGCCATGAAGCTGTTCAGCGACCGCGCGATCGACTACTTCCGGACGGCCTCGCCGGAGGATCGACGGTACCTGCTGTTCAATCCAGTGACGAAGATGAAGGTCACCACCGAAGGTGAACGGGTGATGATCGCTCTCGGAGACATCGTCGCCGCGAAGGGATTTGAGAAGGACAACTTCATCGGCGTCGCAAAATTCGACACGACCTGCCTGCCCCGCTTGGAAGGAACTGTCGCGGTCAACCTCGCGCTGGTGCTGAAGTTCATGCCCGCTTACCTCTTCCTCCCGGAGGACAAGGCTGCGGTGCCGACCCGGCAGGACGCCGCCGACGACGACTTCCTGTTTCGGCAGGGTCCGACCCGTGGGCTGGGCAAGGTGCGGTTCCATGACTGGCGGCAGGCCTACGCGGCGGCGTCGTCGATCCCCAACGTCGAACTGTTCACCGAGCAGGCCGAGGCTTTCGTCGAGCTCCTGTCGACCTCGGCGCCGGACGACGAGCAACAGAAGGATCTCGATTTCCTGCTTGCCCTCGGCGAGCTCTTCACCCTCATCGTCTACGGCCAGCTCATCTTGGAGCAGGCGGCGATCGTGGACCTGGAGCCCGATGTGGTCGACACGATCTTCGGGGTGCTCGTGCGCGACTTCTCGGCGGGAGCAATCGCGATGCACGGCAAGTCCGGCTCGACCCCCGCCCAGCAGGAGTGGGCCCTCGGGGCGGTCCGCAAACCGGATGTGGACGAGGGCCTGGCCGCTCGGATGTGGGCGCAGGTGGTCGACCTGGCTGATGTGTACTCGATGACCCCCTGAGGGTTCAAACTCGACGACGCCGAGAGGATCTTGCGCCGACACCGATCTGCACGAGCTATGGCCGGTCTCGTGCAGGAGACCTAGTCTGTTGCGGAGGAGGACCCATGGCGGACATCCCGGTGGAGCAGTGGCGAGGCGTCGACGAAGGCTGGGGGAGGCGCGCCGCGGAATTCGCAGCATTGTCCGAGCCAGGTAATTGTCGAGAGTACGTCGCGATGCACCAGCACCTCGATGTCGGTGCCGGGGTACGCCTGCTCGACGTCGCGTGCGGGTCCGGGCTGGCCATCGAGCTGGCGGTGGCTCGCGGCGCCAGCTGCGCTGGTCTTGACGCGTCGCATCGATTGGTGGCGGTCGCGCAGGACCGAAACCCGGCATCCGACGTTCGGACGGGGGACATGCACGCGTTGCCATGGGAGGACGACACGTTCGATGTGGTCACGAGCTTTCGTGGCATCTGGGGAACCACGCCCGATGCCGTGGCCGAGGTTCGAAGGGTCCTTCGACCCGGCGGCCGGATGGGGCTGACGGTCTGGGGACACATCAAGGCCTCGTCCGGTGCTTGGGCGCTCAAGCCGTTCACGCTCGCGGCCGATGAGAAGGTCGCCAATCAGGCGGCGATGGTGTCCCTGGGACGCCCGGGAGTCGGCGAGGACCTGTTGTCCCGCTGGGGCTTCGACGACGTGCAGTGCATCGAGATCCCGTTCGCGTGGGAATTTCCCGATCCAGAGACCTACGCGCGCGCGCTGGCGGCGACGGGACCCGCGTACGAAGCGATCCAGTCCGTCGGCGAAGAGGCTTTCACGCAGTACGCCGTCGACGTGGCCCGCGAGCACGTCAGAGATGGGCTCCCGCTGCGCGCGGAGATCAAGGTAGTGGGCTACGTGGCTCGTAAGCCAGCCACCCGCACGGCCTCCCTGGAAGTCAATTTTTTGCCAGATCCCGAGCCAAGCCCTGCGGTGGACGAGTTCTATGCCGGAGATCTGGAGGAGCTTGGCTACGTCATGAACTCTTCTCGTCTGTGGGGACGACACCCGCAGTCATGGAAGTCCCTCTTCGGGCTCATCGGGACTGCGACCGAGCTCGGCGGGCTGAGTTTTCGGCAGCGCGCCATCTTGGTCACCGCCACCGCCGCGACGATCAGCGACTCGTACTGCTCGATGGCGTGGGGTGCCAAATTCGCCAAGAAGTCCGGGCCCGACATCGCGGCGGGCGTTCTGCGTGGCAGCGACGGCGGTCTCACCCCTCAGGAGAGCGCACTCGCGGCGTGGGCACGGCAGGTTGCCAGAGATCCGAACGCCACCACCGCCGACGACGTGAACAGTCTGCGCAACGCTGGTTTCGACGACATGCAGATCTTTGCCATCACCGTCTACGTCGCTGCGCGAATTGCCCTCTCGACGGTCAACGATGCGCTCGGGTCCGCCCCTGACGTCGAGCTTGCGGCATCGCTGCACCCCGAGGTCCGCGAGGCAGTCGCGTTCGGGCGACCCCCGGGAGAGTGAGAGGCGACGGTGGGTTGAGGCCGGCGAGTTCGGTGAGCAAACGTCCCAACCCATCTTGCCCGGGAGCATTCCTCGATGCGCCGAGCACGGTCACCGGGTTGTTGCGATCCAGGGCACGGTTCGCCTGCGAATGCGGGGGAAACTCATTGTTACTTACGCGTAACGTGAGTCACGTCATGCTCGTTGGGGTGGCATGCGCACGACTCGGTCATTCCTCGCCATGTTCGCTCTTCTCCTTGCCGCCATCGTTGGTAGCACCTTGGTCGTCTCCCCGGCCAGTGCTCACGAGGAACGCGAGGCTGGATTCCCCGACGGGAAGGGCACGGTCCCGAAGTACCTCGGCCTGAGCAACTCCCGCTACAAGGTCGTGTGCACGTCGTCGAGCAAGAAGCTCATCGCCAAGATGCCCAAGGGCTCGCTCCGCACCCGCAACCAGCAGCTGCTCAAGTCCTGCCGTCACCGCTCGATCCAGGACGCGGTCAACGCGATCACGAAGACGAAGACGTCGGTCTACATCTTGCCGGGCACCTACACCGAGTCCAAGTACGCCAACAGCAAGCCGACCGGATACTGCGGTTCGATCAAGACCGCGTCCAAGGACCCGATCGACACGGGCCAGTACATCGGCAGCCTGACCGGTGAGCAGTCACCGGAATACGGCGACGGCCCCGTGGCTTTGTCGTATCCCGACCAGGTGCGTTGCCCGCACAACCTCAACCTGATCGCACTTCTCGGGGACAAGACCCCGCAGGACTCCTCGATTCAGTGCAACAACGCCTTGTGCGGCACCCAGCTCATCGGCACCGGCCGCCGGCCGAGCGACGTCCTGATCGACAACAAGTTCAGCAAGCTCAACGCCATTCGTGCCGACCGGGTCGGCGGCGTCTACCTGCGCAACTTCACGGTTCAGCAGGCCGAGTTCAACGCGATCTACGTCCTGGAGACGGATGGATTCACGATCGACAAGATCGTCGCCCGCGCCAACGACGAGTACGGCATCTTGGCCTTCGCCAGCGATCACGGTCTCATCAAGGACGTCGACGCGTACTACAACGGCGACTCGGGCATCTACCCCGGATCAGCCTCGGACCTCAACGCGGACAGCACCACGACAGAGGTCAAGCGTTACGCGGTCGAGATCCGCGACAGTCGGAGCCACGACAACACACTGGGCTACTCCGGCACCGCCGGAAACTCTGTCTACGCCCACGGCAACAAGTTCTATGACAACGCCACCGGCATCGCGACCGACTCTCTGTTCCCCGGTCACCCCGGCCTCCCGCAGGACCACGCACGATGGTCGCGCAACGAGATCTTCAGCAACAACGAGAACTACTCCACCAAGTACGTCGACACCGGGATCTGCGCCAAGCCGATGAAGGAGCGCGGCTACATGAACGGCACGGTCTGCCCGGTCGTTCCGACGCCGGTGGGCACCGGTGTGCTCATCGCGGGCGGCAACTTCAACATGACCGACAACAACCACATCTACGACAACTGGCGCTTCGGCACGATGCAGATCTGGGTGCCGGCCCCGCTGCGCGACGAGTACGACCCGGAGAAGCTGTTCGACACATCGCACGGCAACCAGGTCTTCGGCAACAAGCTGGGCATCACGCCCAGCGGGAAGATCGCGCACAACGGCCTCGACCACTGGTGGGACGACCAGGGCGTCGGCAACTGCTGGGAGAAGAACACCTCGTCGCGCGGCACGCCAACCAACAACTTCGTGATCGACCCGGGCCCGTGTGCTGGCGGAGGTTCCAAGCTCGTGCCCGGCCTCGCGGTCAAGGACGCCGGCTTCCTGACCTGCAGCCAGTACGACCGGTCCGATCCGGTGTGGAAGCACCCGCCGCAGTGCCAGTGGTTCGACAGCCCGAGCAAGCCCACCTCCACCGCGGAGAACGGGCCGTTCGCGGGTCTGTTCCGACTGGGCAGCTGACGGGTGCGCAGGCTCGCCATCGCGGCGGCGGTGACGCTGGTGCTGGTCGGCGCAGCGGTGCCGGCGTACGCGGTGATGTCCTCGCCGCTGTCGACGACTGGGCCGACCTCCGTTACCGGCACGCAGGCGTCGGCCGTCTTCCAGATCGGAGACAGATCGGTGCGGCAGGTGCGCTACGTCGATCGCGGCACACTGGTCTACACCTTCACGCTCACCAATGATGGTGCCCTTCCGCTCACGGTCACCGGTTTGGAACCGATGCCGCGCAAGGCCACGTTGTTCACGTACCAAGAACTGGCCGACAGCGGCGGGAAGTCGGAGTTCACGATCGGCGCGCGGCAGAGCAAGACGGTGCGGCTGTCGATGCTGATGTCGGCGTGCGAGCGTCTCTCGGCCCGCGCAGGAAGCTTTGCCTCCGAGGTGCGCCTCAGCATCTTCCGGCTGGGTGGAGTCGACAAGGTTCTCACCGTCTCGCTGCCCGAACAGGTGCACACCGGCTCGGCCCGCGAGGCCTTCTGCCCCCGCTCGACCGCGTCCTCCCGACCCCCCGGCTAGCAGCGGGTCAAGGTCAGGTCAGCGGCCCCCATGACGGCCTCCTAGGGTGGCCCCATGCCTGGACGCCAGAACTATCCGCAAGAGTATGTCGACTACTGCCAGCAGCAGATTGAGTCACAGCTCTCCGAGATGCGGGACATGCCGCCAGTCCCGACGTCTTTCGCTCAGCGGCTCGCCGCCCACCTGATCATCGTCATGGATGCGTGCTTCGCGCAGCGCGTGCGCGGCGCGGATGCCAGCCCGCTGAACGAGGTGCGCGTCTTGGCTCACTCGCTGATGCAGGGCACCACCGTCGTGGAGGACTCCACCATCGAGTGGACGCCACACGATCTCGTGCTGGGACTGGAGATCGACGACGACATCGCCTTGTCCGTCAGCGACGTCGATCGGCTGCAGCAGGCCTTCTTCGCCGAGATGAACGACAAGCACGCCGTCTGAATCGCCATGACTATGGCTGGATCGGTGCTGACCGTCGACCCACATAGGACTTCTCGCCCCGCGGCACCATCCAGACCGCGATGGCCGTCGTCACCGGAACGGCCAGCACCAGTCCAATGGCGCCGACCAGCGTGCGGACGACCTCCTGCCCGATCTGCTCAGTGGTGACGACCGTGACCAGGTTCTGCTGGTAGGCCGACACCAGCAGCAGGATCGTCATCGCCGATCCGGCGTACGCAAACACCAGGGTGTAGACGCTGGAGGCGATGTGATCGCGGCCGATGCGCATGGCTGACGCGAACACGCTGGCGCGGCTGGCTGTGGGTTGGAAGGCTCGCATCTCCCACACCGCGCTCGCCTGCGTGACCGTGACGTCGTTGAGCACACCGAGTCCGGCGATCACCATGGTCGCAGCCGCCACCTGCGACAGGTTGAGCGTGGAGACGGTGGCGAGCAGCAACCGGTCGTCCTCCGACCCCAGCCCCGTGATGCTGCTGAGGTCGGTGCTCAGCACACCAAGGCCGGCCGTCATCGCGATGCCGAACAGGGTGCCGAACAGTGCGGATGTGGTGCGCACGGAGATGCCGTGCGCGAGGTAGAGGACGACGATCATGATGACCGTCGAGCCGATGATGGCGGTCAGGACGGGTGAACGTCCGGCGAGGATCGATGGCAGGACGTACTGGGTCAGCGCCATCAGGGTGACACCGATGCCGATCAGGGCGAACAGGCCGCGCCATCGTGCGATCGCGATGACCACGACGGCGAACACCGCGGCGAGCGCCGCCAGCGGCACGCCACGCTGGAAGTCGACGAACTCGAACGATGGTGTCTGGCCTGCGGGCTGCACCCGTAGCAGCGTGACCTGGTCGCCAACGGAGATACCGGACTGGAACCGGGTGGGGTCGAGCGTGACCTTCGCGGCCTCTCCATCATCGGTCGCTGCCGTGACCTCGCCGCAGGCACCGGCGACGCCGGGCGTGTTGTCCGGGCCTGCCCCAGTGCCGTTGCAATCCAGCGCCTCGACGCTCTTGACGACCGCGCCGACCCGGCTGACACCCTCGCCGCCATAGGGATCCAGGCCCTTCGGCACGTCGCTCGCCGACGGCCACGTGAGCACCATCGCGGTGAGGGCGCCCGCGGAGATGGCGAGGACGACCAGGACGAGGGCCGTGATCATCGGAGCTCCGCTGCGTCCGACGGGAACGCTGGCACCCGAGTGCGTGTGTGTCACGATGAAATCGTGCCAGACGACGACATCGAACACCTCCCCGGCGGGGTGGGTGGCG
>NZ_JBAVCB010000038.1:0-4325 GCF_049586495.1 Aeromicrobium sp.
ACCAGGGTCTCGGGCACCACCTTGGACGACCAGTCGAGCGCGTCCTCGATCTGCTTGGTGGAGTGCGGCTCGTTGAACACTTCCGAGAAGAAGAACTCACGGAATGCGGTCAGATCGCCGGTCAGCCAGAAGTCCTTGTTGTACGTGGCCCACCCCGCGGTCTGGGGATAGGTCTCGTGCCAGGCGAACTGTTCCCGCTGACGATGGGCGACCGAGAAGCCGCACGACGGTGCCACGGCGAAGATTCCCAGAACTCGGTCCGGGGCTCGGGCGGCCACGTGGACAGCCCACGTCGCCCCGCAGGACAGGCCGGCCAGGATCGCGGCCTGCGTGCTTGTCGCGTCCATCACGGCGAGCGTGTCCAACGCGTACTCAGCGTTCTCGTACGCCGCGGCACCCTTCGGCGAGCTGGAGCGACCACTCCCGCGACCGTCGAACGTCACCACTCGACAGTGGCGGGCCAGGAAGGGGACCTGCGCCTTCCACACTCGCGAGTCGATGATCGACCACGTCGGGAGGAGGAGCAGCGAAGGGCCGGCGTCGCCGTGGACCTCGTAGGCCAACGAGACTCCGTCTCGTTCGACGACGCCGGTCACATCAGGTTGACGAGCACGAGTGCTCATGCAGCCATCCTGCCCCGATCGGTGCCTTCTGTCACGGACGGACCTCCAGCACGTTGTTGAACGGCGTGCTGGCCACAACCTCGAAGCGCGTGAAGCCTGCGGTGGTGGCGACGTCGCGGATCTTGGCCGGGCCCGCTTGGGTGCCGAGCGCAAGGCCGACGTCCTGAGCGAGCGAGCACGGCGTGCACAACAGGGTGGAGAAGCCGTAAAGTGCTCGGCCGACCGGGTTGAAGTTGTCCTCGACGTGATCCCCCGCTGCGGGCTCCACGATCATCCACGTGCCGTCGGCGGCGATCGCGTCACGGACCTGCCGTGCTGCGCCCACCGGGTCACCCATGTCGTGCAGACAGTCGAACATCGTCACGAGGTCGAAGTTCCGCCCTGCGAAGGACTCGGCGGACTCGACGACGAACGAGATCCGGTCACCCACACCAGCGGCATCGGCCCGCTCGCGGGCCGTCTGGATCGATGCCGCGTGGTAGTCCGAGCCGATGAAGGTCGAGTTCGGATATGCCTGAGCCATCAGGATCGTCGAAGCCCCGTGACCGCAGCCGATGTCGACGACGCTGGCGCCGGCTTCCAGCTTGGCCGTCACCCCGTCGAGCGCCGGGAGCCACTCTGCCACGAGGTGCGCGGCGTACCCGGGCCGAAAGAATCGCTCCGTCCCCTCATGGAGGTCGCTGTCGTGCTCGTGCCAACCGAATCCGTCTCCGGTGCGGGCCGCCTTGATGATCTCAGGGGCGTCGCGCAGTGTGCCCAGAGCGGTCTGGAAGAGGCCCGGGATGAAAGCCGGGCTGGTCTCGTCGGTCAGCGCGACAGCTTGCTCGGGCGGCAACGTGTAGCGGCCGGTGGATGGGTCGTACGTGACGAACGAGCCTGCCGCCTGGCCGTTGAGCCATTCGCGCGCATAGTGCTCGCCCGTGTCGGTGCGTTCGGCCAGCTCGGAGGGCGTGGTCGCGCCGTGCTCGGCAAGGCTCGTGTAGTAGCCGAGCTTGTCGCCCATGACGACGAGAGCGCAGTTCAACGCCGCTCCCACCTCGTCGACGGCTCGAAAGACGAACTCCATCAGCTTGTCCTCGTCCACCTGGACGGGATTGTCGATCGTGGTCATGATGATCTCCTTGTTGTGGGGTGATCTCTCCACCGTCACACCGCGGACGGGGGGACCGAATCAGGTGACCCACCTAGTCGTTCGGCCTAGAGTGAAGAATGCTCATTGGGCGCGAGACCGAGCTGAGGGTGCTGGAGCACCTCATCACCGGCGCCCGAGTCAGCCGCAGCGGGACGCTCGTGGTGACGGGCGAAGCAGGCATCGGCAAGACGTCACTGATCGATGCCGCGACCAGCTCGGTGGACGGCATGAACGTGTTGCGAGCGGCCGGCAGCCCGCACGAGATCGGCGTCGCCTTCGGGGGGCTGCTGCAGCTGCTGCGTCCCGCGCTCGGCCTGATCGATGCCATCCCGGCACCGCAGTCCGAGGCGCTGAAGGTTGCCCTGGCCATTCGACCTGGGGTCCCCGGCGACCGGTTCGCCATCGGCGCGGCGACCCTGAGCCTGATCAGTCGACACGCGGAGGACAAGCCACTGGTGGTCATTGTCGACGACGCCCACGACGTGGATCGACCCACAGCGGAGGCCCTGCTCTTCGTGGCGCGACGTCTAGCGGCTGACCGGGTCGCGATCGTGATGGGGGCGCGCTTGGGCGAACCGGGGCTCGACACCCTCCGCGGCCTTCCCGAGCTGGCGCTGGCGGGACTCTCCGAGGATGCCGCACGTTCCATGCTGGCGGCGCACGCCACGATGACGCCCGAACAGGCCCACCGCTTGCATCGGGCCACCGGTGGGAATCCGCTCGCGATGGTCGAACTCGCCGACGATCCACAGAGTCTCGATCAGCTTGCGCCCGAGGTGCCCGTGCCGGCGCCCGCAGCAGTTCTGCAAGCCTTCACGCGCCGCGCGACGTCTCTGCGGCCGGAGAGCCGCACGGCGCTGCTGGCGGCCACGATCGCCGGCGGTGACCTGACGCTCGCAGCAGCCATGTGCACTCAGATCGGCGCGGACGTCGCCGCGCTCGCCGACGCTGAGAATGCCGATCTGGTTCGCATCGGCGTAGGGACAGCGGAGTTTCGCCACCCCTTGGTGCGCTCGGCCAGCTACGGCGCTGCGTCGACGAGCGATCGGCGAGCGATGCATCAGGCTGCCGCCGATGCGCTGCATGACAGTGATGCAGAGCGGTCCGCCTGGAACCTGAGCGAGGCGGCGGTCGGCCCCGACGAGACGGTCGCCGGCCAGATGAGTTTGACCGGCGACGCCGCACGCAGCCGAGGTGGTTACGACGTCGCGGCCATCGCCTACGAGCGGGCTGCCGCGCTGACGCCCGGGGACGATCCCCTCATCGCCGAACGTCTGCTGGCGGCAGCAGAGAATGCGTGGCTCGCTGGGCGCGCAGAACATGCCCTCGAGCTGCTAGAACGCGCAGATCGGCCCCCTGCTCCAGAGAAGATCACGGCGAGGATGTGCGAGTTGCGCGGCGCTGTGGCCGCCCGCTCCGGGTCCCTCGAACAGGCCCGATCGATCCTGGTGGCGGGCGTCTCGGCGCACGCAGAGTCAGACCCCGACGCTGCCCTGCTTCTGGCATCTGACGCAGTCGACATCTGCTTCTTCCTGGCCGACGCGCAGACCGCAGCAACGATGGTCGAGACCATCACCACATTGCTCCCTCGATCGACCACGGCCAGGTCGCAGGTGCTGGGGACCATGGCCGCCGGGGTGGGGCTCGTGCTGATCGGCTCCCCGGGTGCCGAGCTGATCCGTCAGGCGAGTGCGGAGATGGAGCGCAGCGCCGTGGTGGAAAACGACCCCTTCCGGGCCGCATGGTTGATGTTCGGGCCGCTGTTCCTGCGGGACTCCAACGCCCGGCGGGACCACCTCCGGAAGGCAGTCGAGGACAGGCGCACCACCGCCTCGATCGTTGCCCTCCCCTACATGTTGTTCAAGCTGGCACGGGACGACGCGACCACCGATCGGTGGGACGAGGCGGACATCGCCTACGAAGAGTCGATCCGGCTGGCCCGCGACACCGGCCAGCTCACCGATCTGGCCATGTCGTTGTCAGGTCTCGCCTGGTTGCAGGCGCGACGAGGGAGATCTGAGCCGTGCCTGGAAAATGCGGCGGAGTCGGCCGAATTGTGCGGCCGCCACCACATCCACCTCGGCACTGCCTGGATATGTTTTGCGCGGGGGGAGCTGCATCTGGCTCTCGGACGCGCCGAAGAAGCAATTGCCGAATTCACGGCACTTGAGGAGATACTGACTGGCTCCGGATTTGCCGATGTCGACCTCTCACCCGGTCCGGAGACCGTGGACGCCCTGCTGCGCTCGGGCCATGCCCAGCAGGCCCGAACGGTGGCGCGAGAATATGAGCGTCGCGCCGTTCACAAGGGCCAGCCCTGGGCCATGGCGCGCGCCGAGCGAGGCCTCGGGATGACCGCTACCGACGAGCACTTCGGCGCGCACTTCGACGCCGCTCTGGCCCTGCACAAGGACACTGAAGATGCCTTCGAAGTGGCCCGGACCCAGCTCGCCTATGGAAGCAAATTGCGGCGCACCCGTCAGCGAGTGGCGGCCAGACCGCTGCTGTCCGCTGCGCTCACCGGGTTCGAGGCTCTCGGAGCCGTCCCGTGGGCGGATTTCGCCGCCGTT
>NZ_JBAVCB010000039.1:0-11690 GCF_049586495.1 Aeromicrobium sp.
TGTACTTCAAGGACTTCAACTCCGGCGCCATGATCCAGAACATCGTCGACCGCGCCAAGAAGATGGCCATCAAGGACTTGCTGGAGCACGGTCAGCGTGGGCTGCGGGTGCAGCACATGCTGCAGGCGTGCCTGGATGAGTTCAAGGAGAACGAGGACCTGCCCAACACGACCAACCCCGACGACTGGGCGCGGATCTCGGGCAAGAAGGGTGAGCGCATCGTGTTCATCCGCACCCTCATCTCCGGCAAGAGTGGCAACGAGCCCGGTCGTTCCATCGACACTGTCGCCAACACGGGTCAGTACCTGTGACGCCCGAGCCCGGACCCACCTCTGATTGACCTGCATGCAGCGCGCCTGGACGACGCCGATGTGTTGATGCTGATCGACGAGGTGCAGGCCGTGTACGTCGGCATCTACGGCAACGCAGACGTCGCCCCCTTGGACGTGGCAGAGTTCCTCCCGCCACGGGGCCACTTCGTCCTCGCGCGCCTCGACGGCGTGCCGGCCGCCATGGGCGGCTGGCGTCTGCACGGACCGCGCGAGGGCGACGCCGAGATCCGGCGGATGTACGTCCGGCCAGCCTTCACCCGCCGTGGCCTCGGTCGCATGGTGCTGGCCGAGCTGGAACGGACCGCGTCCGAGGTGGGCGCCCGGCGGATGGTGCTGGAGACCGGCCGCCCACAGCCGGAAGCGATTGCCCTGTACCGATCGGCCGGATACGACGACATGGAGTCGTTCGGCTACTACTCCGCGTACGACGACAGCGTGCACCTGGGCAAGATCCTCGGGTCGACCTCTTCTAGGCTCCACCCATGACCGTCCGACGCGTGCAGGGCAGTGAGGTCGAGTACGGGATCACGGTGCAGGGACAGCCGCATGCCAATCCGATGGTGGCGTCGACGCACGTGGTCAACTCCTACGCGGCGGCACACGGCCTCACCCGGCGCGCTCGGTGGGATTTCGAGGAGGAGAACCCGCTGCGAGATGCGCGCGGATTCGACCTGAGCCGCGAGGCGGCCGACCCGAGCCAGCTGACCGACGAGGACCTGGGCCTGGCGAACATCATCTTGACCAACGGCGCTCGCCTGTACGTCGACCACGCGCACCCGGAGTTCTCCAGTCCGGAGGTCACCACGCCCCTGGACGTGGTGCGGTGGGAGAAGGCTGGCGAGGAGGTCATGCGATCCGGGGCAGAGCTGGCCGGCCAGATGCCCGGGGCGCAGCCGATCGTGCTCTACAAGAACAACATCGACAACAAGGGCGCCTCGTACGGCTCGCACGAGAACTATCTGATGAAGCGTGAAGTGCCCTTCGAGAACATCGTCGAGCACCTCACGCCCTTCTTCGTGTCCCGCCAGGTCTTCACCGGCGCGGGCCGGGTCGGGCAGCAGCAGGACGGCAGCGTGCCAGCTTTCCAGATCAGCCAGCGGGCCGACTACTTCGAGGTGGGGGTCGGGCTGGAGACCACGCTCAAGCGCCCCATCATCAACACCCGCGACGAGCCGCACGCCGATCCCAAGAAATACCGGCGGCTGCACGTCATCATCGGTGACGCCAACTGCTCGGAGACCGCAATTGTGCTCAAGCACGGGACCACGTCGCTCGTGCTCGCCATGATCGAAGCAGGTTTCCTGAGTCGCGGTCGCGCCCTGGCCAAGCCGATCCCGGCGCTGCACGCCATCTCCTACGACCACACACTGCGCCAGACGGTGGCCCTGGACGACGGCACCACGGTCACGGCGTTGCAGCTGCAGGGCTACTACCTGGACGCGGCACGTGAGTTCGTGGCGCAGGAGGGATCAGATCCCGAGACCGATCAGGTGCTGCAGCTCTGGGAGTCCACGCTCACCCGCCTTGCCGAGGATCCGATGCTGTGCGTCGATGAGCTCGACTGGGTGGCGAAGCTCGCGCTGCTGGAGCGCTATCGGGAGCGCGACTCGCTGGACTGGGACCACGCCAAGCTGCACCTGGTGGATCTGCAGTACCACGACATCCGGCTGCACAAGGGCCTGTTCCACCAGCTCGTGCGCACGGGGCGGATGAAACGCCTCCTCACCGACGAGGCGGTGCAGACCGCGGTCACCGAACCTCCCAAGGACACTCGCGCCTACTTCCGTGGCATGTGCCTGGCGCGGTTCGCGCCCGAGATCGCAGCCGCCTCGTGGGACTCTGTCATCTTCGACCTGCCCGGGCACGATTCGCTGCAGCGCATCCCCACGATGGAGCCGCTGCGCGGCACCGAGGAGATGGTCGGTCATCTGTTCGCGTCCAGCACCTCGGCTACTGAGCTGTTTCGCACCATCACGGCGTAGGCTGGAACCATGTCCGAGCAGCAGCACAAGAGCACCCGCAAGACCAGCGAGCCCGCAGAGCAGACCGAGGCCGCAACGGTCGACGCCGAGTCCAAGGCCAAGCTGGATGACGACGTCGACTCGATCCTCGACGAGATCGACGACGTCCTGGAGGAGAACGCCGAGGAGTTCGTGCGCAGCTTCGTGCAGAAGGGCGGCCAGTGAGCGGCCCGCTGCCTGAGGGCACGCGTCTGTCTGGCCAGTCCTCCTTCGCCGACTATCTCGCCACCAAGTCGCCGGATCTGCTGCCCCGCGCCGCGCACGTCAACAGCTCGGACCTCGCACCACACGGCACCACGATCGTCGCCGCCACGTTCGACGGGGGAGTCGTCATGGCGGGCGATCGTCGCGCCACGATGGGCAACATCATCGCCCAGCGCGACATCCAGAAGGTGTTCCCGGCCGACGAGTACTCCGTCGCCGGCATTGCCGGTAGCGCCGGCCTGGCGATCGAGCTGATCCGGCTGTTCCAGGTCGAGCTCGAGCACTACGAGAAGATCGAGGGCACTGTCTTGTCGGCCGATGGCAAGGCCAACCGTCTCGCCGCCCTGATCCGCGGAAACCTCGGTCTGGCCATGCAGGGCCTGGCCGTCGTGCCCTTGTTCGCCGCCTTCGACCTCGAGACCGAACAAGGCCGTATCTTCTCCTATGACGTGACCGGCGGACGATACGAGGAGCAGGACTTCCACTCCGTGGGCTCCGGAGCGGTGTTCGCCCGCGGCGCCCTGAAGAAGCTCTACACGCGCGGACTCACCGAGGGCGACTGCGTGACCGCCGCGGTGCAAGCGCTGTACGACGCCGCCGACGACGACTCCGCCACCGGCGGACCCGACCTGACTCGCCGCATCTTCCCGGTCATCTACTCCGTGACCGCCGACGGCTACCGCCGACTCGACGATTCGGAGGTCGGCTCCATCGCTGACGACGTCATCGGTGCCCGCATGCAGCGGCCCAACGGCCCCGCCGCCCCCCTGAACTGAGCACGAGGAATTTCATGACCCAGCAGTTCTACGTCTCACCCGAGCAGGTGATGAAGGATCGTGCCGACTTCGCCCGCAAGGGCATCTCACGCGGCCGCAGCGTCGTCGTGCTGCAATACGCCGACGGCATCGCCTTCGTGGCCGAGAATCCGTCCAAGGCGCTGCACAAGGTCAGCGAGATCTACGACCGCATCGGTTTCGCGGCAGTGGGCCGCTACAACGAGTTCGAGAACCTGCGCATCGCCGGCGTGCGACTGTCGGACATGAAGGGCTACTCCTACGACCGCCGCGATGTCACGGCTCGTGCCCTGGCCAACGCCTACGCACAGACCCTTGGAGCGATCTTCAGCTCGGCCGGCGAGAAGCCGTACGAGGTGGAGCTGTTCGTGGGCGAGGTCACCGTGGACGACTCACCCGACCAGATCTATCGCCTCACCTACGACGGGTCAGTCGCCGACGTCGAGGGATTTGGGGTCATGGGTGGCGAGCGTGAGTCCGTCGAGCAGTACCTCACCGAGAACTACGCTGCTGGCCTCGATCTGGACGGTGTCATCGCGCTGTCCGCCGCTGCGCTGGGCCACGACAGTGAACAGCCCCGCACCCTGACGGCCGAATCGCTGGAGGTGGGCGTTCTCACTCGAGCCCGTCCGCAGCCGCGCAAGTTCCGACGACTCAGCGACACCGAGGTCGCAGCCGCCCTCAGCCCTTGAGGCTGGCCGCGTCGACGATGCGTGCCTGGGGGCTACCCACCAGGGCAGGGGAGTTGCGCGCATTCGACCACACCTCGGTCTCGAGGAAGCGCTGGAAGTCCTGCGCCTCCTCGTTGCTGCCGAACTCGAGGTCGACGAGCACGTAGTGCGGGTCGTCAATCGGCTGCATGACCCGTTCGTGGAGGACACCGGCGTCGCGTCGGCGCTGAGCGAATCGATCGAAGGCGCGCGACCACGTGGTGAAGTCGCTGATGCGGTGTTCGATGAGCAAGGTGGGCATGTCGCACTCCGTTCGTCTGGTTGCTTCGACGGTAGGCACCACAGTGGGCGGACGCCATCCCAGGAATTTGGGGTGGCCCAGGCGTAGGCTCGCGCCGTGACTCGCGACGCCCGCGCAGCGCAGATGACGGCAGCCATCCAACGCATCGATGCCGCGACCGCCGACGACCGATCTGTCCGGGAGCAGATCGTGAGCGCCGTGCGACAGTTCGTGCCGTTCGACTTCCACGCCTTCGTGCTCACGGACCCCGTCAGCACCGTGGGCTGCTCACCCCTGGCCGACGTTCCGGACGTGGCCCGACTCCCGACGCTGATCAGGCTCAAGTACCTGACGGACATCAACCGCTGGACCGACCTTCCGTCGGGAGGTGCCACCTTGCTCGGTACGACCGCGGGACGACCTGAGCGGAGTCTGGTCTGGCGCGAGCATCTGGCCGCGCTCGGGGTCGTCGACGTCTACAGCGCCGCCTACACCGATCGCTTCGGCTGCTGGGGCTTCTTGGACCTGTGGCGGTCAGCCCCGTTCGAGAACGAGGACGTGGCGATGATGGCACGCGTTGCCCCTCGCATCACGGCCCTGCTGCGGGAAGCACAGATGTCAGCGTTCGTCCTGGTGGGGGCGCCCATGCAGCGACGAGGGGGTGCCAGCGCGTTGGTGATGTCACCCGACCTGGAGGTTCGAGCGCATACGCCGCAGAGCCGGGAGTGGATGGCCGCGCTCCTGCCACGGGAGTTGGGGCAGAGCATCGTCCCGGCCAGCGCCTACAACGTGGCAGCCCAGCTGCTGGCGACCGAGGCCGGCGTGGACACGCATGCTCCACAGGCTCGTGTCCACCTGGGCGGAGGCGAGTGGCTGGCGCTGCGAGCGGCCCGATGGTCCGGCCCGACACCACCTGACGAGCGAGATGTCGTGGTGACGGTGGAGCCGATCTCGTCGGCAGAACGTCGCGATCTCATCTCTCGGGTGCACGCCCTGACCGCACGCGAGGACGAGCTGCTGACGCGTCTGGCCGAGGGGATCGACACGCGCACTGCCGCTCGAGAGATGGCCATCAGCGAGCACACGGTGCAGGATCACCTGAAGTCCGTCTTCCGCAAGACCTCGACCTCCAGCCGACGAGAGCTGCTGGCGATGGCATCAGGACACTGAGGTTCCGCCTCCCGCGCCGTCGAACCCATCGCGACTAGGCTGATCGCATGGACCGGCGGATCTTCGGTATCGAGAACGAGTACGGCGTCACGTGCTCGTTCAAGGGCCAGCGCCGATTGTCGCCCGACGAGGTGGCCCGCTACCTGTTCCGACGCGTCGTGTCGTGGGGGCGCAGCAGCAACGTGTTTCTGCGCAATGGTGCACGGCTGTACCTCGACGTCGGCAGCCACCCCGAGTACGCAACTCCGGAGTGCGACGACCTGGTGGATCTCGTCACGCACGATCGCGCGGGGGAGCGGATCCTCGAAGCGCTGATGATCGACGCCCAGCAACGGCTCGCCGACGATGGTGTCGAGGGCGACATCTACCTGTTCAAGAACAACACCGACTCGGCCGGCAACTCCTACGGGTGCCATGAGAACTACCTGGTCGGCCGCGGCGGCGAGTTCAGCCGGCTGGCCGACATCCTGATCCCCTTCCTGGTGTCCCGCCAAATCATCTGTGGTGCCGGCAAGATCCAGCAGACGCCGCGCGGCACCGTGTTCTCGGTCAGCCAGCGTGCCGAGCACATCTGGGAGGGCGTCTCCAGCGCCACCACGCGATCACGCCCCATCATCAACACCCGCGACGAGCCGCATGCCGATGCCGAACGCTTCCGCCGCCTGCACGTGATCGTCGGCGACTCGAACATGAGCGAGACCACCACGCTGCTCAAGGTCGCCACCACAGACCTGGTGCTGCGCATGATCGAGGCTGGAGTCTCGATGCGCGACATGACACTGGACAACCCGATCCGTGCCATCCGCGAGATCTCCAACGACATGACCGGCCGTCGCAAGGTGCTGCTGGCCAACGGTCGTGAGCTGTCCGCTCTGGAGATCCAGGCGGAGTACTTCGGCAAGGCCGCTGAATTCGTCGATCGGCACGGGCTGCACACGCCCACCATCACCCGCGCCCTCGACCTGTGGGAACGGACGCTCAAAGCGGTGGAATCTGAGGATCTGTCGCTGGTCGAGCGCGAGATCGACTGGGTCATCAAGTACAAGCTGCTGGACCGTTACCGCACCGCCCACGCTATGAGCTGGGCCGATCCGCGCATCGCTCAGCTGGATCTGGCGTATCACGACATCCGCCGCGATCGTGGACTGTTCTATCTGCTGGAACGCAACAAAGCGGTGGCGCGGGTGACCACTGATCTGGGGGTCTTTGCCGCGAAGTCCATCCCCCCGCAGACCACGCGGGCCCGTCTGCGTGGCGACTTCATCAAGCGGGCCCAGGAGCGCCGCCGCGACTTCACCGTTGACTGGGTGCACCTGAAGCTCAACGACCAGGCGCAGCGCACCGTGCTGTGCAAGGACCCGTTTCGGTCGCAGGACGAGCGAGTGCAACGACTGATCGACGGCATGTAGTCGGGTTGTTCCCCCCGGTTACGATGGCGACGTTCTTGCGCCCATCTTTAAGGTCCTGTCTGTGAACCGTATTCTCGTCTCGGTCCTGTCCGCCGTGCTGCTCCTGTCAGCCTGCGGCAGCGAGAAGGCCTCCGTTGGCGGTCTGGATGCCATCACGGTGTCCAAGGCCTCGACCCCCAAGGTCACCGTCGCCGAAGGATTCGCCACCGAGACCACCGAGACCAAGGTCATCGAGGAGGGTGGGGGCGAGGCTGTCAAGGCCGGCGACACCGTCAAGGTCAACTACCTCGCGGTCAACGGCCGTACCGGCAAGCAGTTCGACAGCTCGTACGCGGCAGGTGCACCTGCCACCTTCACCCTTGACAAGGCCAGCATCCTGCAGGGGTTCATCACGGCGTTGGAGAACCAGAAGATCGGGTCTCGCGTCGTGGTGGCCATCTCCCCCAAGGACGGATTCGGACAGGACCGCAAGGAGCTCGAGCTGATGTCCGACGACACGATGGTGTTCGTGTTCGACCTCGTCTCCAAGGTCCCCACGGAGGCCAAGGGCGAGTCCGAAACATTGCCGTCGAACCTTCCCGAGCTGGTGCTCGACGCCAAGGACCAGCCTGAGAAGTTCGTCGCGAACGACGACACCAGGAAGGAGCAGACGAAACAGAGCGCCCATGTCGTCATCCAGGGCGACGGACCGGCAGTCAAGGCCGATCAGACGCTCAGCGTTCACTACGTCGGACAGGTCTACCCGTCCGGCAAGGTGTTTGACTCCTCCTGGTCGCGCGGCACCCCCGCGTCGTTCCAGCTCACCAAGGGCCAGCTGATCGACTGCTGGACCGATCTGCTGGCGGGTCAGAAGGTGGGCAGCCGGGTCGTGCTGGTCTGCCCGTCCGACACCGCGTATGGCGACGAAGGCCGCGAGCCCGACATCAAGGGCGGCGACACGCTGGTGTTCGCCATCGACTTGCTCGACGCTTCCTGACATATTCACTGCATGGCCGCCCGCAAGACCGAAAGGTTGATGAATCTCATCTTCCTGCTGCTGGTCAGCCGGCAATTCCTCACCAAGGTGCAGATCAGGCAGGCGATCGGTGACTACCGCGACGCCACCACCGCGGCAGCCTTCGACCGGATGTTCGAGCGGGACAAGGAAGACCTGCGCGAGCTCGGGATCCATGTGGAGATCGGCTCGCACGATCCACTGTTCGGTGACGAACAGGGATATCGCATCCCACGCGACACCGCTGAGCTCGCGGATGTCGCGCTGACCCGCGAGGAGGCAGCCGTCGTCGGGTTGGCCACCCAGGTGTGGGAACACGCCGGGCTGGCCACGGAGTCGACCACGGCTCTGGTCAAGCTGAAGTCCATCGGCGTCGATGTCGACACCAGCGTGCTGCGCATGGCCGAACCACGCCTGTCGACCGACGAGCCCGCTTTTGATGCGATGTGGGACGCCGCAACGCGACGCGTGCCGATCTCGTTCGTGTACGCCCGCCCGGGGCACGATGCCATGGAACGCCATCTGCAGCCCTGGGGCATCGTGTCGTGGCGCGACCGGTGGTACGTCGGAGGATTCGACCTGGACCGCCAGGCGCCACGACTGTTCCGTGTTTCTCGTGTCGTCGGTGAGGTCGACACGGTTGGCCCGCCTGGCGCCTACCAGGTTCCCGAGGGCACCGACATGCGCAAGGTCGCCAGGTCGCTGTTCGAGTCCGAGCCCGAGCGGACCGCGCATCTGCGCATCCGTTCTGGGCGGGGCCAGTCGCTGCGCCGCGACGCTGCACGTCTCGAACCGGGCACCGACGACTTCGACGAAGTCGAGGTTCGCTTCCACTCAGTCCACCAGCTTGCCGCGGAGGTCGCGTCCTATGGCCCCGACGTCGTGGCCATTGCACCCGTCGAGGTGCGCGACGCCGTCATCGCCCAGCTGCGCATCGCCGTGGGCGGCACGCTGGGTTCGATCGCATGAGCCGTTCGCAGAACCAGGTGCTGCGCATGCTCGCGATGGTTCCGTACCTGCAGAGCAACGATGGAGTACCGGTCAACGACGTCGCGACCGAATTCGGCGTCACGCCCAAGCAGATTCGCGACGATCTGAAGCTCTTGATGTTCACCGGAGTGGGGGAGTTTGCCGGCGAGCTGATCGACGTCGACCTCACCGCGCTGGAGGACGACGGCGTCGTCCACATCCGCGACGCCGAGTTCATGTCGCGCCCCCTGCGCATCTCCGGGCAGGAGGGCGCCGCGCTGATCGTCGCGCTGCGCACGCTGCGGGCCTCTGCGGCAGGGGATGAGCTGACCGTGATCGACTCAGCGCTGGCCAAGCTGGAGTCGGCCATGGGTGACACCGTCCACGCACCCGTCGACGTCGTGCTCGACCAGGAGGTCGATCCCGTCATCCACCACACCGTGGTGCGAGCACTGGCCGAGGGACTACGGCTCGCCATGGTTTACGCCACCGCAACCCGCGACGAGCAGAGCCAGCGCGAGGTTGATCCTCGTCGCGTGTTCACCGAGCGCGGCAAGCTGTACCTGGAGGCGTGGTGCCTGACGGCCGAGGACCTGCGGTTCTTCCGCCTCGACCGGGTCATCTCCGCCGAGACGACTGGTGAGCCGGTCGACGACCACGACGCCGCGTCCAGAGATCTCTCCGGCGGCATGTTCACCGTCGGGGAACAGACGCCCTTCGCCCTGGTCGAGCTGCACCCCGGGGCGCACTGGATGACAGAGTCCTATCCCGTCGAGCTGGTGGAACAGGACGACCGCGGTGTGTGGACGGCCAAGCTGTTCGGCGCCGACTGGGGCTGGCTGCGCCGCCTCGTGCTGCGCAACGCCGGCTCCGTCGCCGTGCTGGAGCCTGCCGAGCTGCGCGCCGAGGTGGTTGAGGCCGCTTGCCAAGCACTGGGCGCGTACGATGAGTGAGTACCTGCCCACCACCGCCTGATCGGCACCTGCACGGGAGTTCACATGTTCAAGCAAATCGGTCCCACCGAGATCTTGGTCATTCTCGGCATCGTCGTGCTGCTGTTCGGCGGCAAGAAGCTGCCCGAGCTGGCGCGCGGATCAGGCAAGGCGCTGCGCATCTTCAAGACCGAGGTCAAGGGACTCGGCGACGACGATGACAACGACGACGCGAAGAAGCCCGAGATCGAGGCCACCTCCGACGTCAAGCGCGTCGAAAAGCCCGAACAGGCCTGACCCACGTGGTCGCGGTCGGCGGCACCATGCCGCTGATGGACCACCTCCGTGAGCTGCGTTCGCGCCTCACCAAGGGTGTCCTGTTCATCATCGCCGGCACCATCGTGGCGTGGATCTTCTACGAACCGATCCTGGAATGGATGTCGAATCCATACGACACCATCCGTCCCAAGCTGGAAGCCAAGGGCATCGAGACCGATCTGGTTCTGACCGGTGTGGGTGGAGCCTTCACCTTCCAGCTCAAGATCTCGCTGATCGTCGGCCTGCTGCTGTCCAGTCCGTTGTGGCTGTGGCAGATCTGGGCGTTCGTCCTTCCCGCGCTGCATCGCGCCGAAAAGCGATGGGCCTTGTTGCTGACGGCCACGGGAGCGCCGCTGTTCGTCGGTGGCGCTTACGTGGGCTTCCTCGTGCTGCCCAAGGCGATCTTGGTGCTGATCGGCTTCGTGCCCGATGGCTGGGGCTCGCTGCTGACCGGCGCCGAGTACCTGAACTTCGTCGTGCGCATGATGTTGGTGTTCGGCGTGGCCGCCGAGATCCCGTTGGTGGTCACGATCTTGAACCGGCTGGGCATCGTCAGCGCCAGGCAGCTGGCTGACGCGCGCCCGTGGATCATCATTGGCATCTTCGTGTTCGCGGCGATCGCGACGCCCACGACCGATCCGCTGACGATGCTGTTCCTCGCCGCACCCATGACGATCCTGTACATGGTCGCGGAGGCCATCGCCTACGTCACCGACCGTCGGCGCAAGCGCGCCGCCCCACCGGAGATCGGCGACGACGAGTTGTCGTCCCTGGACGACTAGGCTGGGAACATGAGCACCCCGGCGGAGGCCTACGCCCGTTCGCAGGCGGATCGGGCTCATCCCCACCTGGCGGCGTTTCGAGATCGCTACGTCTTTGCTCTCGACGACTTCCAGGTGCAGGCATGTCGAGAGGTCGAGGCAGGCCACGGCGTGCTGGTCGCGGCACCCACAGGATCTGGCAAGACGATCGTGGGCGAGTTCGCGGTGCACCTTGCGCTGGCCACGCAGCGGAAGTGCTTCTACACGACCCCCATCAAGGCGCTTTCCAACCAGAAGTTCAATGATCTGGTCGAGATGCACGGGGCCGACCAGGTCGGTCTGCTCACGGGCGACAACACGATCAACGGCGAGGCGCCGATCGTCGTCATGACGACCGAGGTGCTGCGCAACATGCTGTACGCCGGCTCGCGCACGCTGGACCGACTCGGCTACGTCGTGATGGACGAGGTCCACTACCTCGCCGACCGGATCCGCGGCGCCGTGTGGGAGGAAGTGATCATCCACCTGCCCGAATCGGTGTCCGTCATCTCGCTGTCGGCCACGGTGTCCAATGCCGAGGAGTTCGGCGAATGGCTGACCGCCGTCCGAGGGGACACCGTCACCATCGTGGAGGAACGCCGCCCCGTCCCGCTGCATCAGCACGTGCTAGTGGGACGCAAGATGTTTCCGCTGTTCGAAGGTGACGATCAGGGCACGCAGGTCAACCGGCAGCTCGAGCGCATCGCCCGCGAGGACTGGCAGTTCTCGCGCATGCACAAGGGGCGCCCCGGCAAGGGCGGCTCGCGACCGCGCAGCCGGCACCGCGCCCCCAGCC
>NZ_JBAVCB010000040.1:0-1736 GCF_049586495.1 Aeromicrobium sp.
TAGCCATCACCGTTGATGCGGGGCGTCCGCCCCTCCATCAGCGCCTCGATCACCAGCGGAAACAGATTGTGCGGGCTGGTGTCATACAGATCGGAGACCGCTGATCCGACCACGTTGAAGTAGCGCAACGAGGTGTGCCGCAGGCCATAGGCGC
Organism: Aeromicrobium sp.; assembly: GCF_049586495.1. Taxonomy (GTDB): domain Bacteria; phylum Actinomycetota; class Actinomycetes; order Propionibacteriales; family Nocardioidaceae; genus Aeromicrobium. The sequence continues at coordinate 155 of NZ_JBAVCB010000040.1, forward strand.
GTTCGGCGTCGCGCAGCAGCCATTCGCCGATCAGCTTCGACTCGCCATACGGCGACTCGGGCGCCGTGGGTGTCTGTTCCGTGACGAGGTCGACATCAGGGGTGCCGTAGGTGGCGGCGCTGGAGCTGAAGACGATCGCCTCGACGTGCGCCTCCTGCATGGCCTTGAGCAGACTGACGGTGCCCTGCACGTTCTGCTCGTAGGTGTGCAGCGGGCGGTGTACCGAGACCCCGGCGTACTTGAAGCCAGCCAGGTGCACGACCGCCTCGACCGCGTTCTCGGTCATCGCTTTGGCAAGGTACGTGGTGTCCAGGATCGAGCGGTCGATCACCTCGACGTCGACTGGAACGAACTCGCGGTGGCCGCTGGAGAAGTCGTCGACGACGCAACAGTCGAGACCGGCGAGCCGGAAGGCACGCACCACGTGCGAACCGATGTAGCCGGCGCCGCCGGTGACCAGGATGCTCATGCATCCAGCATGTCAGCCCGGCCGCCGGGTGCGCGCATCAGACGCGGCGCAGCACCGCAGTGACCTTGCCCAAGATGGTGGCGTGCGTGCCATCGATGGGGGAGTAGTTGTCGTTGTGCGGCAGCAGCCAGGTCGTGCCGTCCTTGCGCTGGAACGTCTTGACCGTGGCTTCGCCGTCGAGCATGGCGGCCACGATCTCGCCGTTCTCGGCCACGGGTTGCTGGCGGATGACCACGTAGTCGCCATCGCAGATGGCGGCGTCGATCATGGAGTCGCCGGACACCTCGAGCATGAAGAGCGTGCCGTCGCCGACCAAGGATTTGGGCATCGGGAAGATTTCCTCGACGCGCTCCTCGGCCAGGATGGGGCCGCCGGCCGCTATGCGGCCGACCATCGGGACGTTGACGGGAGCGGGGGCGGCGTCGTTGATGCCGGTTTCGTCGATGTCAGAGCTCATGGCGCGGCGGGCCGCCAGGACATCGGGCAGGAAGATCTCAAGCGCGCGGGGACGGTGCGGATCGCGCTTGACGTAGCCCATGCCCTCGAGGGTGCGCAGCTGGTGCGCGACCGAGGAGGTGCTGGTGAGGCCGACGGCGGCACCGATCTCGCGCATGCTGGGCGGGTAGCCGCGCCGCTCGATCTCCTCCCGCAAGAACATCAACACCCGCTGCTGTCGGGCGGTGAGGCCCGTCTCGTCCGGCGGGCCATCGGGCAGTTCGGCCACGTTCGCGTCACGGTCGGCGGGAGTGTCTTCGCTCATGCGTTCGACGATAGACCGCAACCCTCACGTAATCAAACATGTGTTCGATCGGCGTGTCGTCGATTCTCGCTGCACTACGATCGCGCCCATGAGCTATCTCGTCGTGGGCACCCGGTCCGGCAGCGCGTGGGGACTCGAGGTGCAGGGAGTAGGCCACACCAGTGCCACCGATCTGGCTGGCGTGGAATCGGCCGTGCGCGGACTGCTGACCGCCGAAGGCATCGCCGACGCTGCCACGGTGGACCTGCAGCTGTTGCTCCCGGACTTCGAGGTCGATCTTGACCAGCAGGGGATGCCGGGCAGCGCCCGCCCGCACCGAGAGATCCTGGCCGGCGTCATCGCCCTGGTCGTGG
>NZ_JBAVCB010000041.1:0-45385 GCF_049586495.1 Aeromicrobium sp.
GGGATCTCGGTGTCGACCTTGTCGGTGGAGATCTCCAGCAGCGGCTCGTCGACCTCGACGGTGTCGCCGACGGACTTGAGCCATTGGGTGACGGTGCCTTCGGTGACGCTCTCACCAAGGGCCGGAAGGGTGACTTCAGTTGCCATGTTTGCGATCCTCTGGGTCGGCGAGTGTCAGGCGTGTGAGTGGAGAGGCTTGCCAGCGAGAGCGAGGGCCGCCTCGCCGAGGGCTTCGTTCTGGGTGGGGTGCGCGTGCAGGAACTGCGCGACGTCGTCGGGGTACGCCTCCCAATTCACGATCAGCGATGCCTCACCGACCTGTTCGCCGTAGCGAGCACCGATCATGTGGACTCCCACGATCGGTCCGTCCTTCTGCCGCACCAGCTTGATGCTGCCCGCGGTGCCGAGGATCTGACTCTTGCCGTTGCCGCCCAGGTTGTACTCAACGGTCTCGATGCCGTCATCGCCGAACTTCTCCTTGGCCTGCGGTTCGGTGATGCCGACCGAGGCGATCTCCGGATCGCAGTACGTGACGCGGGGGATGCCAGAGTCGATGACCGGCTGCGGCTTGAGGCCGGCAATCTCCTCGGCCACGAAGATGCCGTGCGCGAATCCACGGTGCGCCAGCTGGAGCCCTGGTACCAGGTCACCGACGGCGAAGACGCCGTCGACGTTGGTGGCCAAGCGCTCGTCAGTGGGCACCCAGCCGCGGTCCACGGTGATGCCAGCCTCCTCGTAGCCCATGCCGGCCGAGTTCGGTCCGCGTCCGACGGCCACGAGCACCAGGTCGGTGTCGATCGTGTCGCCGTTCTCGAGGGTGACGGTGACGCCGTCGTCGTTCTGCTTGACCGAGTCGAACTTGACGCCGGTCTTGAAGTTGATCTTGCGCTTGCGGAACGCGCGCTCCAGCTGCTTGGACAGCGACGGGTCCTCCAGTGGGACCAGCGTCGGCAGGCCCTCGATGATCGTGACGTCGGCGCCGAAGGACTTCCAGACGCTCGCGAACTCCACGCCGATGACCGAGCCACCGATGATGACGACCTTGTCGGGCACCTCGGTCATGGTGAGGGCCTCGGAGCTGGTGATGACGCGGCCGCCGATCTCCAGACCCAGGGTGCGGGAGACCGATCCGGTGGCCAGCACCACGTGCTGACCGGTGTAGCGCTCGCCGTCGACCTCGACCGTGGTCTTGTCGACGAGCTTGCCCTCTCCTTCGACCACCGTGATGCCGCCGGACTTGATCAGTCCCTGCAGGCCCTTGTAGAGACGATCGACGATGCCGTCCTTGTACTGGTTCACCGCCGGCATGTCGATGCCCTCGAAAGTGGCCTTGATGCCGTAGCCCTCGCTCTCGCGGGTCGCGTCGGCGATCTCGGCGGAGTGCAGCAGCGCCTTGGTGGGAATGCAGCCGGTGTGCAGGCAGGTGCCGCCCAACTTGCCCTTCTCGATCAGCGCGACTGACTTGCCGAGCTGGACCGCTCGGAGCGCGCAGGCGTAGCCGCCGCTGCCGCCTCCGAGAATCACGATGTCGAAGGTGTTGCCGGCGCCGTCCGCCACGATGTTCCTCCCGTAGAACGTGTGTCTGGCCCATCTTGTCACTTGTGTGACACGTGGTGCCACCGGGTGGGCAGACGAATAGTCCGCGAGCCGTGACCGAGTATCGGGCAGACTGGTGTCATGGGACTGTTCCGGCGTAGGTCGCGCACCGACGGCGGCGCTGTCATCTCCGACCGGGCTTCGAGCCGGGCCGATCTTGCTGCGATGAAGGACTGGGCTGAGGCCCGGTCCGGCGTCGAGGCATTCATCGAGCCGAAGACCTCCGTCACCCAGACCACGTTGCTGTTGGTCGCCGGAACCGGTGAGTCCATCCGCCGACGGGTGCCGTCGCCGCAAGCAGCGCGGGAGTTCGCCCGCAAGAAGCTGAATGTCCCGGTCTACGACGCCAACCTGGTCGGCTTGCCGCAGCGCAAGCGCGAGTACGACCTGCGCAAGGCCAAGGGGTCGAGCGGCTCTGCCGGCACTGCGCGCCCCACCTCCGCCAAGCCGTCGGTCTCGATGCCGGGCCGATCATCGCGTGAGATGGCCGCGATCATGACGTTGGAGTCGGCTGCTGGCGTCGATCCACTGCCGTCGAACCCGACCTTCGACCAGCTGATGAAGGTCTACAAGCAGGCCAGGGTCAAGTCCCACCCAGACCGCAACGCTGGCGACCGGGCCACGTGGGACAAGGTCGAGGACTCCGCCCGAGCCCTCGACCTCCCCGACTGACGACCCGTTGGTCGTCAGCGCATCACTGGGCTGCGGCCAGATCCGACGCAATCTGGACCAGGGTGCGCACGCCGACGCCGGTACCGCCGGCGGGGGTGTGTCCGTGGGCTGAGCCCTCGTTGAACGAAGGGCCGGCGATGTCGAGGTGGGCCCATGACGCGTCGCCCACGAACTCGCGCAGAAAGGCGGCCGCGAACAACGTGCCGCCGGCCGGCTTCGGGTTGTGCTGGCGCAGGTCGGCGATGGCCGACGATCGAACGAGGTCTTGCATCTCCTCGGTGATGGGCAGCTGCCACATGGACTCGCCCGCCATGACCGCGGAGCTCAGGACGACCCGACCGAAGTCGTCGTCGTTGGTCAAGACGCCGGTGGTGTTGTTGCCCAGCGCGACGACGCAAGCGCCGGTGAGCGTCGCAACGTCGACCACGTGGTCGGGCTTCGCCTCGACCGCGAGCGTCAGGCCGTCTGCCAGGACGAGACGGCCCTCGGCGTCGGTGTTGTGCACCTCGACGGTCGTTCCACCGCGCATGTGGAGCACGTCGCCGGGACGGGTGGCGCTTCCGCTGGGCATGTTCTCGGCCAGACAGGCGAAGGCCGTGATCTTGATCGGCAGGCCGAGTCGGGCGATGGCAACCGTGGCCGCGACGACGGCGGCCGCACCGGCCATGTCCAGCTTCATCGTCTGCATCGAGGCGCCGGGCTTGATCGACAATCCGCCCGAGTCGAACGTGATGCCCTTGCCAACCAGCGCGAGGTGCGGAACGTCCTTGGACGTCGTAGCGCCGGAGGGGGAGTAGGTGAGCCGGACCAGGCGCGGAGGGCTGTCAGAGCCCTGTCCCACTCCGAGGATGCCGCCGCACTGCTCTTTCTCGAGTCGTTTCTCGTCCCACACCTGCACCTTGACCTCGGTGCCGGCGAGTTCGGTGATGGCATCGGCGAAGCCGGTCGGGCGCAGATCGCCCGGGGGAGTGTTGACCCAGTCGCGGGCCACGTTGACGGCCTCTGAAACGGTCAGCGCCCGCTCGACGGCGGCGGTGGCTGCGGTCTGGCGTGCGAAGGCCGACAGGATCGTGACGGCGGTGATCGTCAGCGGCTTGACGCCCTTCTGGCTGTCCTGCTTCGTGGACTTGAAGGCCGTGAAGGCGTAGCTGCCCAGATGGACACCCTCGGCGATCGCACCTACATCCTCGACGCTGGCAGCATGCAGCTCCATCGCGACGGTCTTGACGTTCTTGAGCGACTGCACAGCTTGTGCGGCGGCGCGACGCAGGTCCTCGGCCGTGGGCTCAGCTGGCAGTCCGACAGCAGCGATCACCTTCGCCCTCACCAGTCCGTTGGACGGGAACACGACGACCTGGCTCTTCTCACCGGTGAACCCAAGCAGGTCGAGCGTGGCGGTGAGGTCGCCCTTGTCCTCGTCGTGGCGGATGCCGATGACGAGGGCGTCGGCGGTGGCAGTGGTGGGCTTGGCGGTGCTGAGACTCACAGATGGCATGGACGCCACTGTAGTCATATCGAACTAGGTGCAGTCGGCACGAGGCGCGCAGGATCGGCCGCTAGGTTGGAGCCATGGATCTCCTGCACTCTCCGATGCACGACCGTCACGTGGCCCTCGGCGCCAAGCTTGCCGAATTCGGTGGCTGGGAGATGCCGCTGGAGTACGCCGGTGGGGGAGTGTTGGCCGAGCATGCGGCGGTGCGTGACGCCGTCGGTCTGTTCGACGTCAGTCACCTGGGCAAGGCATTGGTGAGAGGCACCGGCGCCGCCGCATTCGTCAACACCTGCTTCACCAACGACCTCGGCAAGATCTCGCCCGGCCAGGCCCAGTACACGTTGTGCTGCGACGACGACGGCGGGACGGTCGACGACCTGATCCAGTATCTGCGCAGCGACTTCGAAGTCTTTTTGATCCCCAACGCGGCCAACACCGCGGCTGTTGTCGCGAAGTTGCGCGCCGCAGCCCCAGAGGGCATCGAGGTCGCCGATCTTCACCGAGACTATGCCGTGCTCGCGATCCAGGGTCCGTTGAGCGATGAGGTGTTGCAGTCACTGGGACTTCCGGTCGACCACTCCTACATGTCCTTTGCCGACGGCCAGATCGCTGGACGTGAGGTGACGGTGTGCCGCACCGGATACACCGGAGAGCGCGGGTACGAGCTGGTCGTCACCTCAGGTGACGCGGTTGAGGTGTGGGACGCCGTCGTGGTGGCCGGCGAGCCGTTCGGCCTGCGTCCCTGCGGGCTCGGTGCCCGCGACACGTTGCGCACCGAGATGGGCTACCCGTTGCACGGTCACGACCTGTCGTCTGAGATCTCCCCGGTCATGGGGCGGTCCGGGTGGGCTGTCGGCTGGTCCAAGCCGGCGTTCTGGGGCAAAGCCGCGCTGGAGCAGCAGAAGGCGGAGAAGACGGTGCGCACGCTGCGGGGGCTGGTGGCCGAAGGCCGCGGCATCCCCCGACCCGGCATGGTGGTCACCGACGGCAACGGCAACGAGCTGGGCGAGATCACATCAGGCACCTTTTCGCCCACGCTGCGTCAGGGCATAGCACTGGCGCTGCTGGACCCCGGCGTCGCGCACGGGGCGACCGTCACGGTCGATGTTCGCGGCCGTCAAGAACACTTCACCGTGACGAAGCCGCCGTTCGTGCAGCCGTCCACCACAGAGAGCTGAGGCGTCAGATGAGCTGGAGCTGGACATTCGAGAAGGCCGACGGCACGGTGACGGGCCGCTCAGAGCATTTCGACAGTCGTGGAGACGCCGAGTCGTGGGTGGGTGAGAATTTCGGCGACCTGCTCGACCAAGGCGTCGATCAGGTGCGCTTGTTCGATGCCGAGTCCGAGATCTACGGACCGATGTCGCTGCACCCCGACACCTGAGCCAATCCGGCGCGCAAGGGTCAGCGATAGGTGGCCGACAGCTGCTCGCCGCGCTTGACCTGGGGCCGCGGCAGTCGGAAGCGACGCAGCTGCGTGCTGCGCAGCACGACGTAGAACTTCGCTCCGCTGGCCTCGGCAGGATCGACATCGCGTGCCGCGAGTTCACGCTTGACCCCGCGCAACAGGCGAAACGTGTCGAGCACGACGCCGACGATGGTGAAGGTCCACATGAACGTCACCAGCGCGAGCGACCACGGCTGATTGATGTAGGACAGCACGAGGATCAACAGCAGGATCGGAAGCATGAATTCGGCGACGTTCCAGCGGCGGTCGACGTAGTCGCGCAGAAAGCGACGGACGGGACCGCGCTCGCGGGCCGGAAGATGCTTCTCGTCGCCGGTGCGCAGCGCTTCTTGCTGCTTCTTGCGCAGCTCGTCGCGGGCGGCCCGTTCGCGCTTGGCGCCTTCCTTGCGGTTCATCGGCGTCTTCATCTGCTTCTTGCGCGCCTCTTCGGCCTCGCGCCTGCTCGGCGTCGCACGCCCCTTGCCGTCTGCCTTTTCGTCTACCACGCGGGCCACCCTACAAGTGTCGGGTTGACCCGTACGATGTGAGCATGGGCATCTGGCAGCGAATCGTGCGTCTGGTGCGCTCGATGTTCACCCGCGAGGAGAGCGTCGACCAGCTCAGCACCAGGCTCGACGACACGTACCGCGAGCAGACGAGGCTGCTGCAACAGGTGCGCCGCGGCGTCGCCGATGTCGCCACCAGCCGCAAGCGCGTCGAGATCCAGCTCGCCACCGTGCGTCAGCAGATCTCCCAGCTCGACGACCAGGCTCGCCAGGCTGTCGCCCGCGGTGACGACGACAGCGCCCGTGTCGCCCTGACCCGGAAGGTCGCGCTCGAGAAGGCCGAAGCCGACCTCATCGACCGCCACGCGCTACTCAAGGCCGAAGAGGACAAGCTCGCGGTGTCGGCGAGCAAGGTCGAGCAAGGCGTCGAGCAGTTCCGCCTCCGCCGGGACACCCTCACCGCACGCCACGCCGCAGCCTCGGCGCGAGCCGAGATCAACAGCGCCACCACCGGCATCGCGGCAGCGAGCAGCGAGGTCGGCCAGGCCATGGCGTCAGCCGAACGAGAGACCAGACGCATCGAAGCCACCGCGGATGCCGTCGATGAGCTGGTCGCAGACGGTGTCATCAGCACGGTCGGCGAAGACCCCCGCACGGCCGAGCTGCGTCGCTTCGACGCCGAGCTCGGTCAGGCCGGACTGGACCCCGAGGGGCAGGCGGAGATCGAACGACAGCTGCAGCAGATCTCGCCGCCGCCAGGAGAGGTGTCCGATGGCACGGACCAGATTCAGAGGTGATCGCGGACTCACGCTGCGCATGACGGGCGTGAGCTTCGGACTCGGCCTGCTCTACGTGGCCTTCGGGGCCTTTCTCATCCAGGGCCTCGGCCTGGGGCTTGTCGGCCTGGTCATCGTCCTCGCGATGTCGTGGGGCCAGTGGTACTTCTCCGACACGCTCGCGCTGCGCTCCATGGGCGCCAAGGAGGTCAGCCCCGAGCAGGCGCCCGAGCTGCACGCCATGATCGATCGGCTGTGCGCGCTCGCCGACATGCCGAAGCCTCGGGTCGCGGTGTCGGTCACCGACATGCCGAACGCGTTCGCGACCGGCCGGTCCCCGGGACATTCTGCAGTGTGTGTGACCACGGGAATCATGCAGCGTCTAGACGCCGAGGAGCTGGAGGGCGTCCTGGCCCACGAGCTGTCGCACGTGGCCAACCGTGACGTGACCGTGATGACCGTGGCGTCGTCGCTAGGTCTGCTGGCTGGCTTCATCACGCGGTGGGGCATGTACGCGGGCAACTCCTTCGGCGGTCGCAACAGCAAGAACGGTGGAGCGGCGTTTCTCGTGGTCTTCGTGGTGAGCATGGTGGTGTACGCGATCTCGTTCGTGCTGACCCGTTCGCTGTCGCGCTACCGCGAGCTGAGTGCCGATCGCAGCGGCGCCTATCTGACGGGCCGTCCGTCCAAGTTGTCGTCGGCGTTGGTCAAGATCTCTGGCGAGATGGCTCGTATCCCGAACAAGGACCTGCGCGAAGGACAGGCAATCAGCGCGTTCTTCTTCGCTCCTGCCATCAACCGCGAGTCCATCTCGTCGCTGTTCTCGACTCACCCTCCGCTGGAGCAGCGCCTCGACCAGCTGGCGCGGGTCAGCGCGGAGCTGTCGGAGCCGGTCTGACAAGCGGCTCGCATAGGGTTCGGGACATGAAGATCTGGGACGCACTGCTGGGTCGCAGCACACCGCCGGCAGCCGATCTCGACGCACTGTTCGCGGTGCCGCAAGCGTCGCTGTCGCTGCAGGCGCAAGGATTCACTCCTACAGGGCAAGGAGCGGTCTGTTATCGCCGCGCCGAGGGTGGCGCGTTCGTCAGCACCGAGTCCCAGATCGAGCAGCTGATCGCCATGAGCGGTTCGACGATCGAGAAAATCGACGACAGCTATGGCTTTCGCTGGTTGAGCGTGCAGCAGACGTCGGCCGACGTCTCTGGCCTCGTGACCGATCTGCACGCCGCCAACACGTCCCTGGCCGACGCTGGATTCGGACAGTCCCTGCTGTGCTCGACGATGGGCTTCACCTCACCGGACGGTCGAACGCTGGCGCTGGTCTACCTGTTCAAACGCGGCACATTCTATCCCTTCGTGCCGTCAGACGGTCAGCACCGCGACAACGCTCTGGAGCTGCAAGTGCGCGGAATCGTGGACCAGGACATCGCGATCGAGGCAGATCTGAGCCGTTGGCTTGCCATCTGGGGCGCGCCCGGTCTCTGACGGGACGTTAGATTGATCAGGTGAGCTTCGAGAACCTGTCCCGCGACCAGATCCAGACCTTGCTCGATGAGCAGAGGGCGCACTACCGGGAATTGCAGGACTCTGGCCTGAAGCTGGATCTGACGCGCGGCAAGCCGTCCCCGGAGCAGCTCGATCTTTCGCTGCCGCTGCTCGCTCTGCCGGGGGACGACTTCACCGACAGCCACGGAACCGACACGCGCAACTACGGCGGACTCAACGGTCTCCCCGAGCTGCGCGAGATCTTCGCCCCGATCTTGCAGGTGCCGCTGGAGCAGATCGTCGCTGGCGACAACGCCAGCCTGGCGATGATGCACGACAATCTGGTGTTCTCGCTGCTCCACGGCACGGTCGACTCGCCTCGGCCATGGGTCGCGGAGGAGTCGGTCAAGTTCATCTGTCCCGTGCCCGGCTACGACCGTCACTTCGCGCTGACCGAGGAGTACGGGATCGAGATGATCCCGGTCGACCTGCTCGCCGACGGACCGGACATGAACGCCGTGCGGGCACTCGTCGAGGACCCCACGGTCAAGGGCATGTGGCTGGTGCCGACCTATGGCAACCCCAGCGGCGCCGTCGTGAGCGAAGCAGTCGCCGCGGAGCTGGCCGGGCTCGAGACCGCCGCACCGGACTTCCGGATCTTCTGGGACAACGCCTACGCGGTGCACCACCTGACGGACGAGCAGACCAAGACAGCCGACATCATCGGGCTGTGCGCCGCCTCGGATCATCCCCATCGGGCGATCACCTTCGCGTCGACATCCAAGATCACCTTCGCGGGCTCAGGCGTCTGCTTCCTGGCATCGTCGCCGGACAACGTCGCGTGGTACCTGAAACACCTCGGCAAGCGCACGATCGGACCGGACAAGGTCAACCAGCTGCGGCACGCGCGCTTCCTGCAGGACACTGAGGGCGTCATGGCCTTGATGACCCGGCACCGCCAGATCCTCGCCCCCAAGTTCGAGCAGGTGGTCACGATCCTGCGCGAGCGCCTGGCGTCCTACGCCGTGGCGGAGTGGACAGAGCCGAAGGGCGGATACTTCGTGAGCCTGGACGTGGTCGACGGCACGGCGTCTCGCGTGATCGAGCTCGCCCGAGAGGCGGGGGTGGCCATGACCCCAGCCGGGGCGGCCTTCCCGTATGGCCACGACCCTCGCGATCGCAACATCCGGATCGCTCCGTCGTACCCATCATCGGCTGAGCTCGCGACCGCGATCGAGGTGCTCGCCACCTGCGTGCTGCTCGCGGCCGCCGAGCAGTCGCTCGCCTGACGTGAAGGTGCTGGTCGCGCCGGATTCCTTCGGCGGGACGTTGTCGGCCCCAGAGGCGGCGCGCGCCATCGTCGCGGGATGGCTCGAGCACGCGCCGGACGACGAGGTGACGACAGCGCCCATGGCCGACGGCGGTCCTGGTTTCGTCGACGTGCTGCACGAGGCACTCGGTGGCGACCTGCAGATGCAGACGGTCAGCGGTCCGCTCGGTGACGCGGTCCCGCTGACGTGGCTGCTGGTCGACCGCACGGCCTACGTGGAAAGCGCCCAGGCGTGCGGCCTGCATCTGTCCGACCGCCGCGAGCCTCTGATCGCCACCACCGTGGGAGTGGGTGAAGCGATGGCAACGGCCATCGATGCTGGGGCGCAGCGGATCGTGGTGGGGATGGGTGGCAGCGCCACCAACGATGGGGGAGCGGGCATGCTTGCGGCGCTCGGTGCCCGCGCGGACGTTCCCCTGAACGGCGGACCCGCGGACCTGGTCGGCATCACGACAGTCGATCTGGGCCCGGCCCGGCAACGGGTGAACGGGGTGGAGCTGGTGATCGCCTCCGATGTCGATTCCACCCTGCTGGGCCTTTTCGGCGCCACCAAGACATTCGGGCCCCAGAAGGGGTTGACCGACGATCAGATCATCACGGTGGATGGCACCCTCGACGGATTTGTCGTGGCTGCCTGCGGCTCCACGCCGTCGGAGCGCCGAATCGCCGACGCCGCTGGCGCCGGGGCAGCCGGGGGTCTGGGCTTCGGTCTCATGCTGCTGGGTGGCAGCTTCACGTCCGGCATCGACCTCGTGGCTGAGTCGGTGGGCCTGTCCGAGCTGGCCGGTCAGCACGATCTGGTCGTGACGGGAGAGGGGCGCTATGACTTCTCCTCGCGCGCCGGGAAGGTCGTCTACGGCGTCGCTGCCGCAGCCGCACGAGGCGCACGCCCGTGCATCGTGCTGGCAGGACAGGTAGAGGTGGGCTCGCGCGAGATGCGCGCCATGGGAGTCGAAAGCGCCTATGCCATGGTCGACGTCGTGGGTCTGCAGAGGTCGATGAACGACCCCCACGCAGCGTTGGCCGAGCTGGCCGCGCGCGTCGCCCGCACGTGGTCGCGACACTGACTGACCCGTCGAGGTGCTTCCGGATCGGTGGCGCCACTCGCGGAGTGGTCGGTAGGTCCAGATCGCTCGTCAGCGGGGCGTAGGATGGGAATGCAGGACGACGCAACAGCGTTGAACACCATGAACGCACGACACAGATCACACGAGACCGCGGCAGATTTCCGCCGACGGTCCGCAAGCAGGGAGAACGCATGACTGCCTCGACCGAAGAGACCACCAGCACCTCCGAGACCGTCACACTCAGCGACGGCGCGGCCGCCAAGGTCAAGAGCCTGCTCGAACAGGAAGGTCGCGACGACCTCTCCTTGCGTATCGCCGTGCAGCCCGGCGGATGCTCCGGCCTGCGCTACCAGTTGTTCTTCGACGAGCGCTCGCTGGACGGCGACCAGATCTTCGAGTTCGGCGGCGTCAACGTGGTCGTCGACCGCATGAGCCTGCCGTACCTGGGTGGAGCGACGATCGATTTCGTCGACACCATCGAGAAGCAGGGCTTCACCATCGACAACCCGATGGCCACCGGTTCGTGCGCCTGCGGCGACTCGTTCCACTAAGCAAGCACCTCCTGGCCTCTCTGATGGGGCACCACAACACGGCCCACCGCGCAGGCGGGGGGCCGTTTTGTCTATGGTGAGCACGTGCATCTCGCCATCACCGGATCGATCGCCACTGACCACCTGATGACCTTCCCGGGAAAGTTCGCCGACTCGCTCGTGCCGGACCAGCTCGACAAGATCTCCCTGTCCTTCCTGGTGGAGGATCTTGACGTCCGTCGGGGCGGGTGCGGCGCGAACATTGCGTTCGGCCTCGCCAAGCTGGGTCATCGCGCTCTGCTGGTCGGTGCAGTTGGTCAGGACTTCGAGACCGAGTACCGAGGCTGGTTGGACGCTGCGGGCATCGACACGGGGGGCGTCCTGGTGTCCGACAGCCGCCACACGGCGCGTTTCGTCTGCACGACCGATGACGACCACGCCCAGATCGCGACCTTCTACGCCGGAGCGATGCGGGAGTCACGCGACATCGACCTGTTCTCGCTCGGTCAGGACTTCGATCTCGTCCTCATCGCGCCCGACGACCCCGAGGGGATGCTCCGGCACACGCAGGCGTGTCGCGATCAGGGAATCCCGTTCGCCGCCGATCCCTCGCAGCAGCTGGCGTGGGCCGAGGGTGACGTCATTCGTCACCTCATCGATGGTGCCGAGTACCTGTTCAGCAATGACTACGAGTCCGCCCTGATCCAGCAGAAGACCGGCTGGAGCGAAGCGGACGTCCAGGCGCACGTCACCACCCAGGTCACGACTCGTGGCAAGGACGGCGTCAGCGTCTTCACGCACGACGGCGAGCGCATCGATGTCGGCGCGATCGACGGCGTCGTGGCCGTTGACCCCACCGGGGTTGGGGACAGCTTTCGCGCAGGATTCCTCGCCGGGGTGGCCGCCGATCTGTCGTTCGAGCGATCCGCCCAGGTCGGCTGTGCCATCGCCGCCAGCGTGGTCGAGACCAAGGGCACCCAGGAGTACGACCTCACCCGCGAGCCCTTCCTCGAGCGCATCGGTTCGACGTATGGCGACACTGCCCGCGACGAGGTCGACGCAGCACTGTCACTGACGTGAAAGGACACAACTCGCGCAGGCCGACCTCGCCTGCAACGCGCGGTGGCGCTGGGTTAGGCTGCAGTGTGAAATCTGGTGGCGCAGCACGTCGAGAAAGGCGTTCCGTGGGACGGTTGACATGGGCAGTCATGGCCCTCGCACTCGTGGGGCTCAGCGGATGTTCTCCCGCTGATGACAGCGACATCAAGAGGTTGGCGCTGCCGATCGGTTCCACCGATCGCACCGACTACGTCTGGAACCTGTGGCTCGGCGCCTGGATCGCCGTCCTCGCCGTGTTCCTGCTGGTCTTCGGCCTGATGGTCTACGCCATGATCCGGTACCGCCGTCGCAGCGTCGACGAGGTCCCCTCCCAGGTCCGCTACAACCTGCCGATCGAGGCGCTGTACACCTTCGCTCCCGTCGTCATCGTGGCGGTCTTCTTCTTCCACACCGTCACGGCGCAGAACTCGATTCTCGAAAAGGTCGACAACCCCGACCACACCATCGAAGTGGTCGGCAGCAAGTGGCAGTGGGCGTTCAACTACCTCGACGAACCGACCGTGGACGGCGCGAGCGTCTACGACCAGGGAACACCCGCCGACCTGGCCGATCTCTACCTTCCCGTCGATGAATCCGTGCGATTCAACTTGATGTCGCCGGATGTCATCCACTCATTCTGGGTCCCGGAGTTCTACTTCAAGATGGACGTCGTCCCGGGCAACGGCCCCCAGGAGAACTCCTTCGACCTCACGCCCACCCGCGAGGGCGTCTTCACGGGCCGCTGCGCTGAATTGTGCGGCCTGTACCACTCGCGGATGCTGTTCAAGGTCCACGTGGTCAGTCGAGCCGAGTACGACCAGCACCTGCAGGACTTGAGGGAGCAGGGCAACATCGGCGCCCCTCAGGGCTCCGTGAAGGCCAAGCAGATCGCCGGACTCGACGACGTTGAAGAGGAAGAGAACTGATGGCCACCGCCACCACCGCCGCGTTCGGTGCCGGTCGCGAGGGTCAGGCCGTGCCTGAGCGCACGCTCGGACAACAGGTCGTCAAGGTCCTGACCACGACCGATCACAAGGTGATCGGCAACATGTACCTGGTCACCTCGTTCCTCTTCTTCATCTTCGGCGGCATCCTGGCGCTGGTGATCCGCGCCGAGCTCGCCGCCCCCGGCACGCAGATCGTCGACGACGAGACGTACAACCAGCTGTTCACGATGCACGGCACGATCATGCTGCTGCTGTTCGCCACGCCGCTGTTCTTCGGCTTCGGCAACGCGATCATGCCGCTGCAGATCGGCGCCCCTGACGTCGCGTTCCCGCGACTGAACATGTTCAGCTACTGGCTGTACCTGTTTGGCGGTCTGATCACGGTCTCGGGCTTCCTGACTCCCGGTGGCGCGGCCAGCTTCGGCTGGTTCGCGTACGCACCGCTCAGCGACGCCGTGAACTCCCCGAGCATCGGCGGAGATCTCTGGGTCATGGGTCTGTGGATGTCGGGTCTTGGCACCATCCTCGGCGCGGTCAACTTCGTCACCACCATCTTCACGATGCGCGCACCCGGCATGACCATGTTCCGCATGCCGATCTTCGTGTGGAACACCTTGGTCACCAGCATGCTGGTGCTCATCGCCTTCCCGATCTTCGGCGCGGCGCTGCTGGCGCTCGAGGCTGATCGTCGTCTGGGTGCGCACGTCTTCGACGCCGCCAACGGCGGACCGATTCTGTGGCAGCACCTGTTCTGGTTCTTTGGCCACCCGGAGGTCTACATCATCGCGCTGCCGTTCTTCGGCATCGTGACCGAGATCCTGCCGGTCTTCAGCCGCAAGCCGATCTTCGGCTACGTGGGTCTGGTGGCCGCCACGCTCATGATCGCCGCGCTGTCGGTCGCGGTGTGGGCCCACCACATGTTCGTCACCGGGGCTGTCGATCTCGCGTTCTTCAGCTTCATGACCTTCCTCATCGCGGTGCCCACCGGCGTGAAGTTCTTCAACTGGATCGGCACGATCTGGGGCGGCAGTCTGTCCTTCGACACCCCCATGATCTTCTCGCTCGGCTTCCTCACGACCTTCCTGTTCGGTGGCCTCACCGGTGTGGTCCTCGCTTCGCCGGCACTGGACTTCCAGGTGTCCGACACGTACTTCGTGGTGGCGCACTTCCATTACGTGGTGTTCGGCACCGTGGTGTTCGCGATGTTCGCGGGCTTCTACTACTGGTGGCCCAAGCTCACCGGACGCATGCTCGATGAGAAGCTGGGAAAGATCCACTTCTGGCTGCTGTTCATCGGGTTCCACCTGACCTTCCTGGTCCAGCACTGGCTGGGCGTCGAAGGCATGCCCCGTCGATACGCTGACTACGGGCCCCAGGACGGATTCACGACCTTGAACGAGATCAGCTCGATCGGGGCCTTCCTGCTGGGAACCTCGACGCTGGTCTACATGTACAACGTCTGGATCTCGCGCAAGGGACCGCAGGTCGGTCTCGACGACCCGTGGGGCTGGGGCCGCTCGCTGGAGTGGGCGACGTCGTCCCCACCACCGCGCCACAACTTCACGTCGCTGCCGCGCATCCGGTCAGAAAGCCCAGCCTTCGACCTGCACCACCCCGAGATCGCGGAGCTCGAGCTCGCGCAGAATCCGGGCGAGAAGAACCCCCTCGCCGATGCTCCCGACGTCGACGGGCGCGGCGAAGCCACGGGCGACTCCCAGAGCAAGGATCACTGATTCATGAAGGCTGAAACCTGGACCATCGTCGGAGTGGGCATCTTCTTCGGCCTCGTGTCGCCGATCTACTGGCTGCTGACCAACGACTGGACTGGCACGACCGCTCTGGTCATGACCTTCCTGCTGTGTGCGTTGCTCGGCTTCTACCTGGGCGTGGTCGCGAATCAGATCCCGGGTCGCCCCGAGGACCGCAGCGATGGCGAGATCGCCGATGGTGCCGGTGAGCTCGGCTTCTTCCCGCCGTACAGCTGGTGGCCGTTGTTCACCGCTGCAGCCCTGGCGGTCGTCGTGCTGGGTGTCGTGTTCGGCTGGTGGCTGTTCATCATCGGTTCAGGCATTCTCGGCGTCATGGTCGTGGGCTGGGTCTTTGAGTACTACCGCGGCATCCACGCGCACTGAGTATGGGACATCGTTCGTCACGATGCTGATCGCGCGGGCCAGCGACCTACACTGACACGGTGTTCCCCTGTCCCTCTGCTCCTGCTCGGCGGCTCGTCGCGGCATTCGCTGCAGCGGCAGTCGTGGCTGCCGGATGCACCCCCACCAGCCTCACCGATGGTGCGGGGACTGCTTCGGGGTCGACGGAACCGCTCGCATGGTCCGCCAACGTCAAGAACGACGCCTCGGACGTGGGGGTCGACACGATCGTGTCGGTGACCGCCGAGCACGGCAAGATTCGTCAGGCTGTGCTGCGCAGCGCCAAGGGCGAGGACGAGGTGTCGGGCAGCGTCACGGGCAGCAGGTGGGTGGCCACGGAGCGACTGGAACCGAGCACCACGTACGAGCTGCGCGTCACCGGTGCGGGGAATGACGGTCGCGAAGACACCTTCGCTTCGACCTTCAGCACCCAGTCGCTGACACTTGCGCAGCAGACCTACCCGGCTGTCGCCCCGCTGGACGGGGAGACGGTCGGCGTCGGCATGCCCGTCATCGTCACGTTCGACGTCCCGGTCAAGAACCGTGCCCTCTTCGAACGCAACATGTACGTGACCTCCTCGGCTGACGTCGAGGGATCATGGTCGTGGTTCAGCGACCGCGAGGCGCACTACCGGCCGAAGGAATACTGGCCAGCCAAGACCAAGGTCACGGTGTCGTTGAAGCTCAATGGGCTCCCGGCCGGCAATGGCATCTTCGGCCAGCAGGACCAAGACATCGACTTTCGCATCGGCCGCAAGGCAGTCAGCGTCGTCAACGTCGCGAAGAAGCGCCTGACCTTCACGGTCGACGACAAGAAGAGGCGCACCATTCCCGTCTCGAACGGCGACAGCACGCATCGGACCCGCAAGGGCACCAAGATCATCATGGAGAAGTTCTCGTCGGTCGACATGGACGCAGCCACCACGGGTGTGGACTCCGACGACCCGGGGTACTACAACATGACCGACGTCCGCTGGGCCATGCGCGTCACCAACTCAGGTGAGTTCCTGCACGCGGCGCCGTGGTCCGCCGCCTCACACGGTCGTGCCAACGTCAGCCATGGCTGCACGGGCATGAGCACCGCCGATGCCGGCTGGCTCTATCAGCAGTCGCGCCGAGGCGACGTGGTCGAGTACACCAACAGCTCACGCGGCCTCGAGGATCGCAACGGCTGGACCGACTGGAACGATTCGTGGGAATCATGGACCAAGCGCTCGGCGTTGTACCGCACCACCCCTTCTGTCTGATCGCCACCCACCGAGACGACGAAGCCCCCAACCGTAGGGGCTGGGGGCTTCGTACCGGATGTGCGTCAGTGGACGCGGCACCTGATGTGCGTCAGTGGACGCGGCACCTGATGTGCGTCAGTGGACGCGGGGAATCCCCGTCTCCGACACGCCCTGGAAGTCCTCCCCGAGAGCAACGGGATGGCCGTCATGCTCGGACAGGTGCTCCGTGGCGTGTTCGACATCGGCGACCGTGGGCTTGTCGACTGTGCCGTCGTAGTAGAACCGGCGGGCCCAGGCGCGGGCTCTGGCGGCGCGGCTGCCGGGGGCGGCCACACCATTCTCGTCGACCTCGACAGGAGCTTCCAGCACGGGCAGTCGATCGTGCGTGGTGAGCGTGAACTGGTCGCCCACCGGCAGGGGAGCGTGACGCTCGGAGTAGCTTCCATCCGGCGAGCGCTCCAGGACTCCAGTCTCGTAGCCGTGCAGGATCGAGTTCGCGTCGGCACGCTGCAGACCGATGCAGATGCGCTTGGTCACGATGAACGCCAGTACCGGAAGCACGATGACCCCGACCTGGACGAATCGCGTGATCCAGTAGATGTCCAGGTTGAACTGGGTGGCGATGATGTCGTTGCCGCCGCCGATCCAGAACACGCCGTACATCGTCATGCCGGCCACGCCGAAGGCGGTGCGGACGGGGGCGTTGCGCGGACGCTCCAGCAGGTGGTGCTCGCGCTGGTCGCCAGTGATCCACCGCTCGACGAACGGCCATGCGCCGAGGGCGCCGAACATCAGGCCCATGAGGAGCACGCCGGGGATGAAGACGTTCCAGCTCCAGGTGTAGTTGAAGAACGTGCTCTCCCAGGCCGGCATGACGCGCACAGCACCCTCCACGAAGCCCATGTACCAGTCAGGCTGGGAGCCCGCGGTCACCTCGCTGGGGTTGTACGGCCCATAGATCCACACCGGGTTGATCGACAAGAAGGCACCCATCAAGGCGGTGAATCCGAAGACGACGAAGAAGAATCCGCCGGCCTTGGCCGCGTACACCGGGAGCATGGGGTAGCCCACGACATTCTCTTCGGTGCGTCCAGGCCCAGGCCACTGCGTGTGCTTGTGGAAGACCAGCAGCAGCATGTGTGCGCCGATCAAGCCGAGCAGCAGAGCCGGGATGAGCAAGATGTGCGCCATGTACAGGCGGGGAATGATCTCGTTGCCCGGGAACTCGCCGCCGAAGATGAAGAACTCCAGATAGGAACCGACGATCGGAATCGACCGGATCAGTCCGTCCACGAACCGCAGCCCCGTCCCGGACAGCAGATCATCGGGGAGCGAGTAACCAGCGAACCCCTCCACCAGGCCGAGGGTCAGCAGACCAAGACCGATCAGCCAGTTGAGCTCGCGGGGCTTGCGGTACGCGCCGGTGAAGAACACGCGCAGCATGTGCACGATCATCGCGGCGACGAACAGGGCCGCGGACCAGTGGTGGATCTGACGGATCAGCAGACCGCCACGGATGTCGAAGGAGATCTTCAGGGTGGACTCGAAGGCCTGCGACATCTCCAGACCGCGCAGCGGCGTGTAGGAGCCCGCGTACTCGACCTCGGCCATGCTCGGCTGGTACCAGAACGTCAGGAACACGCCCGTGACCAGCAAGACGACAAAGCTCCAGAGGGCGATCTCACCGAGCATGAAGGACCAGTGCTCTGGGAAGACCTTGCGCAGGTTCTTCTTCGCGAGACCGGCCAGACCCAGGCGTTCGTCAAGCCAGCCGACGGGGCCGGCGGCCTTCTTGCCCAGCGGGGAGTTCTCGACGGGCACGTACTCAGGTGTCGTTGTCATGAGGACCTATCCAACTTCTTCTGGTCTCGCGCGAGCTCGGGATAGCTCGGGGCGACGATCTCGGTGAAGTCGCTCACCGCGATCAGATATCCCTCGCTGTCGAGCGCGAGTGGAAGCTGTGGCAACGGGCGGTATGCCGGGCCGAAGATGACCTTGCCGTTGTCGGCCAGGTCGAAGGTGGACTGGTGGCACGGGCACAGCAGGTGGTGTGTCTGCTGCTCCCACAGGCTGATGGGGCAACCGACGTGCGTGCAGATCTTGGAGTAGCACAAGATGCCGTCGATGCCCCAGTTCTCGCGGCCGGGGGCGGCGCGCACGGCCTCGGGTCGCATGCGCACCACGATGACGGCGGCCTTGGCCTTGGCGGCCAGCAGCTCCGCGCCGTGAAAGAGGTGCTCACCGTCCTCGTCATCCTCGAAGAAGATGGCCGGCTCGGCGTTGACGAGCTGACCGACCTGCAGGTCCGACGGCTTGAGAGGACGGCCGGACACGTCGTTGACGACGCGCATGCCCTTCTTCCAGACAGTCGTGCGCTGGCCGAATGGCAGCGGGCCGAGGTCGCGCATCAGGAACAGGGCGGGCAGGCCCAGCGCACCGAGCGCGGTGAGCAGGCTGTTGCGAATCATGGGACGCCGGGCGATGCCAGACTCCTCGAGCCCAGCATTGATGTCGGCCATGACCTCGGCGCGATCTTCGTCAGAAGATCGGGCGGGGTGACGCATCTCGACGATCTCGTGGTCGGCCATCAACTTCTTGGCCCACTGGATGATGCCCACGCCGATCAGCAGCATGGCGGTGCCAAGGGTGAAGCCGAAGCCGAAGTTCTGGGCTGACCAGCCGAGGAAGGTCTGTTCGGCGTCGACCGTCACGTAGATGACGCAGAAGGCCACGAACAGGCCAGCGGCGATCAGGAACATGGCCGAGATCTGACGTTCGGTGCGCTTGGCCTGTGCCTCGTCCACGTCCTGGGGACGGTAGAGGTGCTCGGGAATCCCCGGGTCGCCGACGGGCTCGCGGACCACGGGGTCAGCGGCTTGGTCGCGGGGCTCGATGGCGTCGTTCATCGCTTCTTCACCCGTGCTCCGTGTGCGCCGATCCAGATCGCGAACCCGGCGAGGCCGCCGATGCCGATGATCCAGGTGAACATGCCGTCGACGACCGGGCCGAGGCTTCCGCCGCCGATACCGCCGTAGCCGGGGTCGCTGTTGAGCTTCTTGACGTAGGCGATGACATTGCGCTTGTCCTCAGGGGTGATGACCTCGTCGGAGAAGACCGGCATCTGCTGCGGGCCGGTGATCATGGCCTCGGCCAGGTGAACGGGGGTGACGTCGCGGATGTCAGGGGCGTACTTGCCGCCCGGCATCGCTCCGCCTGCGCCCACCGAGTTGTGGCACGCGGTGCAGTTGGTGCGGAAGATCTCGCCGCCCTCGCGAATGTCGGCAATCGATGCCTTGTCGATGTCGGTGTACTCATCGCCGGGGATCGCGGGTCCGGGCGCCAGCGAGGCGACGAAAGCCGCGAGCTGACGTACTTCCTCGGGGTTGTACTCGACTTCCTTCTTGGGAGCCTGCGGCGCGGTCTGGGCCATGGGCATGCGGCCGGTGCCGACCTGGAAGTCGACGGCGGCAGCGCCCACGCCGACCAGCGACGGTCCGTAGACGTTGCCACGGGTGGTGGGAATGCCTTCAGCATTCACGCCGTGGCAGCTGGCGCAGCCGATGACGAACAGCTGACGTCCGGCCTCGACATCACGCGACGTGATCGCCTCAGCGGTGGCCGGCTTGGGAGCGAATGCGGCATAGAGACCGCCTGCCACGACGAGTCCGGTCAGTAGAACCACAAGTCCGGCAAGTGGATGCCGACGCCTGGTCGAGAGTTTCCGCACCAGATCCTCATTCCTGATTGGTACCCAGAAGGTGCTTCCAGAGTACCGGGGCGAATGCCATCGTGTAGTGGTTAGGTGGCCCTTACTCGCTCGCTCCGGCGAGCGTCACTGGATCAGGTAGATCGTGGCGAACAGGCCGACCCAGACGATGTCGACGAAGTGCCAGTAGTAGGAGACGACGATCGCGCTGATCGCCTGCTCGTGCGTGAACTTGCGAGCAGCGAAGGTTCGCCCGATGACGAGCAGGAACGCAATGAGGCCGCCGACGACGTGCAGACCGTGAAATCCGGTGGCGAGGTAGAACAGGCTGCCGTACGCGGAGCTGGACATCGTGACGTTCTCGCGGACCAGCTCGGCGTACTCCAGCGCCTGTCCACCGACGAAGATCGCGCCCATGATGTAGGTGAGGATGAACCACTCGCGCATGCCCCACTGCGTGAACTGCAGGAGCTTTCCGGTGCGTCCGGCCTTGCCGCGCTCCGCGGCGAAGACGCCGTACTGGCAGGTGACCGATGACAACACCAGGATCGTGGTGTTGGCGAACGCGAACGGCACATTCAGCCGGTCGGTCTCCAAGGCCCACAGGTCCGGCGAGATGTTCCGGATCGTGAAGTACGCGGCGAAGAGGCCGGCAAAGAACATCAGCTCGCTCGACAGCCACACGATCGTGCCGACGGTGACCATCGACGGTCGGCCCTCGGAGCCGTGCAATCGGGACGCGGGAATCGTAGAAGTAGTCGCCACGCGTTCATTATGTACGATCGGTCCGTGACCGCCCACCAGCCCCTGCGTGTTCTGCTCTACAGCGACGATCGTGACGTTCGTGCGACTGTCATTGCAGCCCTGGGAACGCACCCGCATCCAGACCTGCCTGCCTTCGAGTTCGTCGAGTGCGCCACCGAGCCGGTGGTGTGGCAGCACCTCGACGCGACGCGCCCCGGCGAGCGCATCGATCTGGCCATCTTGGATGGCGAAGCCGTCCCCGCCGGCGGCATGGGCATAGCGCGTCAGATGAAGGACGAGATCTTCCAGGCTCCGCCGGCGCTGGTCCTCACCGGCCGCCCCCAAGACGCGTGGCTCGCCACGTGGTCGCGCGCCGAGGCTGCGCTTTCGCATCCGATCGAGCCGATTCGCCTCGCCGAGGTCGTCATCGGCCTCGCGCGCGGCGTGTTGCAGTCCGCCTGATCGGGCCTCGTGACTCACACCTGGCCCGACGTCCTGACCGCGCTGGTCCATCGCCAGGATCTCGATACCCCGACCACGCAGTGGGCGATGGACGCGATCCTCGCTGGCGAAGCGACGTCCGCACAGATCGCGGCGTTCGCGGTTGCGCTGCGCGCCAAAGGAGAGACCAAGGCCGAGCTCCAGGGGCTCGTTGACGCGATGCTCGGCCGAGCCCATCGACTCACCGTCGATGGGCGGGTCGTCGACGTCGTCGGCACCGGCGGCGATCGCGCCAAGACCGTCAACATCTCCTCGATGGCAGCTGTGGTCACGGCCGGAGCCGGCATCGGCGTCGTCAAGCACGGCAATCGTGCGGCATCGAGCGCCAGTGGCACGGCCGACGTCTTCGAGGTGCTGGGCATCGCGCTGGACGTGCCAGCCGACCGCGTGCTGGACGTCTACCGCCAAGCCGGGATCACCTTCTGCTTTGCGCCTCTGTTTCACGGTTCCATGCGGCACGCGGGCCCGACCCGAGGCGAGCTGGCGATTCCGACCTTCTTCAACTTCCTCGGTCCACTGACCAACCCCGCCCAGCCAGCCGCATCGGCCATCGGCTGCTTCGACGCCACGATGGCGCCATTGATGGCCGGTGTCCTGGCCGACCGCGGGGCCGACGCGTTCGTGTTCCGAGGCGACGATGGGCTGGATGAGTTGACCACCACCACGACGTCGCGGGTCTGGGTCGTGTCAGGCGGATCGGTCAGCGAGGAGTCGCTGGATCCGCGGGACCTCGGTCTGACGTTGAGCACGACTGAGGATCTGCGCGGCGGTGCCCCCGTGTTCAACGCTCACGTGTTTCGGCGGCTCGTCGAGGGCGAGATCTCGCCGGTTCGTGATGCTGTGCTGCTCAACGCCGGTGCAGCCATAGCGGCTCATGCCGGGGGAGAGCACGATCTCGTCGCCCGGATCGCTGCCGGCATCGAGCGTGCCACCGAGTCGATCGACTCCGGAGCCGCCGCCACCACGTTGCGCCGGTGGGCCGAAGCCACCCAGGTTTTCCGCAACTGACCACATCGTGCAGGCGTCAGATGCCGATGCTGAAGGCGTCCTCGAGGTCGTGGCGGCTGTAGGCGCGGTAGGCGATCTGGGTCTGGGTGGACAGGACGCCATCGACCCTGTTGATCTGGTCGGCCACGACGGCGGCCACGTCGTCGATCTCGCTGACCCGCACCATGGCGACGAGGTCGAGGTCGCCGGTCACCGAGTAGACCTCGCTGACGCCGTCGATGTCGGCAATCTTGGCGGCGGTGTCGGACAACAGGGCGACTTCGGCCTGGATGAAGACGATCGCTGTGATCATGGCCTCACCTTAGTGGCCTCGTTCAGCCGCGGTGCGACGGCAGCAGATCACGGCGTGCCGCCTCCGCGGCCGAGAACGGTGCGAGGTGTCGGGCGCTGCCGGCCAGCGATGACTGCCAGACTCCCCGAACCACACGCAACCCGGGTGTCGCCAGCCACCGCAGAAGCAGCTCGGTCTCCTCGTGCGTGGCCGCTGGAACGGGGCCGAAGCCGGGATCGACGGTCTCGGCAGTCGCCAGCAGGGCGTCGACCCACCCCGCGGGGTGAATGCCGTGGGGCATGACTCCGGCTGCGGCGAGACGACCATGACGGAAGGCATGGATCTCCCATCCGTCCGGGTGCGGCGCTGCCGCGACGAGCTCGGGGACCGCAGTGAGCTCGCGGAGCCGCTGGGTGCGCGCGGCGGCGCGAAGGAAGGCGGCCAGACGGTCGCGCCAACGAGCGGCATCCTCGAAGCGCTCGGTCTGGACCAGATCGAGCATCCGGGTTCCGATCGCGTCGACGAGGTGGCCGGGGTCGCCGGTGAGGACCTGACGGACTCGGTTGACTTCGGCTCCGTACACCTCGGCATCGACCGAACCGTCGCACGGGGACAGGCAGTGGCCCATCTCGGCCAGCGCGCACGCGGTGCCGCGCGGGCGCCGAGCCAGCCGCGGCGTGCACTGGCGGATGCGAAAGGTGTCGTGCAGAGCCGCGAGGGCAGCTTCGGCCCCGCTGCGACCACGGAACGGCCCGATGTAGTCGGCGTGGTCGTCGAGCACGTGCCGCACGATGGACAGACGAGGCCAGGGCTCGCGGGTGAGCTTGATCCAGCTGACGCGTTCGGGGAACTTCGAGCGCCGATTGTAGGGCGGTCGGTGCCGGCCGATCAGGCGAAGTTCGCGCACCTGCGCCTCCAGCGCGGTCGCGCACACCACGGCTTCGACCCGCTGGGCCAGCGCGATCATCTCACCCATGCGCGTGCGGGTCTCTGAACGCGTGAAGTAGGACCGCACGCGGCTACGGAGGCGACGTGACGTGCCGACGTACAGCACCTGGTCGCGGCGATCGCGGAACAGGTAGACGCCCGGTCGATCAGGCACGTGATCGGCGAGGTGTCGCTTGCGGCGTTGTTCAGGAGTCACCTTGGCGGTGAACGTGGACACTTCCTCGACCGTGGTGACCCCGAGGGATCCGAGCCGCTCGAACAGTCCATGCAGCACGTCGACCGTGGCCCGGGCATCGGACAGGGCTCGGTGATTGGGGGTGGTGGTGGCATTGAACCGAGCGGCCAAGGTGGCCAGCTTGACGTTGGGAACTTCGTCGCGGGTGAGGGCCTGGCGCGCGATCACCGCGGTGTCGAGGACGTCGAAGCCGGGCCACTCCATCTGCAGGTCGCGGGCCGCGTGCTTGAGGAAGCCGACGTCGAACGGGGCGTTGTGTGCCACGAGCACAGCGCCTCGAGCAAACTCCAGAAAGCTCGGCAGGACGGCGGCGATGCGCGGCGCCTCGACCACCATCTGATGGGTGATTCCGGTCAGCACCGTGATGAAGGCCGGGATGATCTGGTCAGGGTTGACCAGCGACTGAAACTCGCCGATCACCTGACCCCCGCGAACCCTGACGGCTCCGATCTCGGTGATGCGCGAGCCGCGGGCTGGTGAACCCCCCGTGGTTTCGAGGTCGACGACGCAGAATGTGGTGTCGTGCAGGGCGCGCCCCAGGTCGTCAAAGCCCATCTGGTCGAATCGCATCTGGTCCGATGGCGCCACGAACTCGTTCACGTGGCTGACCGTAGACACGAGGTCGGACAGTCCGACGAACTGCGAGCGGTGGGGCGGTGTGTCTGAAGTGATGAAATTTCTGTCAGTGGGGCTCTCTAGCGTCAAGAACACCAGCACGTCTTGAGAGTCAATGGTGAAAGAAGGTGCGCACGATGTTCGATTCCACTGAGGGTGATTCCGTCCACGTCGATTGCGACAGCTGCATCGTTCGCGGACCGTCAGCCTGCGGTGACTGCCTCGTCACGGTGCTGCTCGGCGCCCCGCCCGCCGGAGTCGACATCGACTCCGAAGAGCAGGTCGCGCTCGATGTGCTGGCCCGCGCTGGGGTGGTTCCTCCGCTGCGGCTCGTCAGGGCGGTCGCCCCGGACCCCGGCACGCTGGCTGGCTGAGGCCAACACACCTGCCGGAAGTTGCCCGGTCATCCGGGCCCCCGTACAGTGGCGGGCGTGCGTCCGACGCTCGTTGCCCTCCAGGCGACGACGGTCGCACCGTCGAATCGTCGCAGCGGTGGGGAAGACACCTGAGGCGAACCGGGGAACCACGTGTGTGGGGTGAAGCGCGTGCACGCATGCGTAGGGCAGACCTTGGCCCGAACCCGTCAGCTCACCCGGTAGACGTCGAGGACCGAGGAGCAACTGCGTGCATCTGACGCGATCCACGACTGGCTGGAGCATGTCCACCGTCGTTCGAAGGGCCGTCCCGGCCATCGTCATCGCCTTGGGAGCAGCGTTCATCTCGCTACCCGGCGCCCACGCCGAACCGACCGTCACGGTCAAGGACGTCGAGGCCGCCTTCCATGAGGCCGAGGCCATGAATGAGCAGGTCAACCAGCTCGGCGAGGACATCTCGAAGACCTCGAAGCAGATCGCCGACCTCACGGCCGAGATCGCCGCGCAGACGGTGGTCTATGACCAGCAGCGCGAAGCCCTCAGCGCCACGATCGTGCAGCAGCAGATGGACTCTCCCCTGGGCACCACCGCAAGCCTGCTCGGCAGCGGTGACCCCGAAGCCTTCATCGACGGACTCGGCGCCGTGCAGGCGCTGAACGCCTCCCGCACCGATGCGCTCGACTCCTTCGAACAGGTGAGCGCGCAGCTGGAGAACCGCAAGACCCAGCTCGACGACCGTCGCGCTTCGTTGAAGGCCGACAAGTCGGACGCTGCCAAGAAGCAGAAGAAGGTCAAGGCGAAGTACGACGAGGCCAAGGCCGAGCTGGCCCGACTGACGGCCGCCGAACGGGCTGCCTTCAACTCCAGCGACATCACGGTGGACTTCGACATTCCTGCCGGCGGCCGCGCCAAGACTGCCATCGACTTCGCCCTGGCCCAGCTGGGCGATCCCTACGTCTACGGCGGAACCGGCCCCAACGGCTGGGACTGCTCGGGTCTGGTGCAGAAATCGTGGGCTGCGGCCGGGGTCTCCCTGCCGCGCGTCGTCGGCCCGCAGATGTCGGCCGCTCGCCGCATCCCGATGAGCCAGCTGCAGCCTGGTGACCTGGTCGCCTACGGCGACATGTCGCACAACGGCATCTACCTGGGTGATGGTCGCGTGGTGCACGCTCCGCGCCCCGGCAAGCGCGTGGAGATCACGGGTCTTGGCGGCTACTCCGTAGCCGGCCGCGTTGGCTGACGACCTTGGGCCCGGCCGCCCCAGACGGCGGGTGTCGCCCAATGTGGTGGCCGTGCTGGTGCTCGCGGCCCTGGGCGCCGGGCTGCTGGTGTGGCAGCAGCCGTGGGCTGACGGGGGAGCTGCGACGTCGGCGGTGCCGGCTGACGCTGCTGCCGCGCTGACGACCCAGTTCGCCGATCTGTCGGCGGCACGCACCGAGAGTGATTTCGTTCGAGCAGCCGGCGCCGGACCGGCCGCGGCAGCCTTCGGGGCGGCGACATGGCAGGCGCGCCGTGACATGGGTGCAGACCAGGTCTCGTTCCGATATCTCTCCGGCGGTGACTCTGCGGAGTTCGCCAACGGAGACACTCGAGCGAAGGTCGAGATCCGCTGGACCCAGTCCAACGGCGGGGACGGCAGGGGCAACGTCCAGGTGCGCATGCGTCCGCAGGACGACGGCACCTTCGACATCGTGTCTGCGAGCCGGGGATCAGGTCCGCTCCCGGTGTGGTTGGCCGGCGCCGTCGTGATCGAGGGAACCGATGACATCCAGGTCGTGCGCATCGACGGGGGCGACGTCGATGTCGATGTCGAGTCCTTGGCGGCCACCGCACGGCGCGAGGTGGCGGCTCTGGTGCCCACGATGACCTCCAGCACCTTGACCATCGTGTCGGCACCATCGGCTGACGTGGCCGGCGCGCTGCTGGGACAGACGACCGACGTGGTCAGCCAGATCGCGGCGGTTTCGACCGGTTTCGACATGCGCAACGGCGACCTGGCCGGGCCGGTCGTGGTGCTGAACCCGGGCGTCTTCGACGCCATGGACGCACGTGCGACTCAAGTGGTCATGACCCACGAGGCCACGCACGTCCTGACCGGCGCCATCGGGTTGCGGGCAGATACGTGGGTCATCGAGGGTTTCGCTGATTATGTCGCCCTGCGCGATGACGACGCGCCGCTGTCTGTCAGCGCAGGTCAAATTCTCACTCAGGTGCGGGCGGACGGCCCGCCAAAGTCCTTGCCGACGGCCGCTGCCTTCGACGAGGCCGCCTACGGGCTCGGTGCGGTGTACGAGGCGGCCTGGATGGTGTTCCGCATGCTCGGCGAGGACTTCGACACCCCCCAGGTCGTGGCGTTCTACCGCTCGGTGCTGGACGGCGATCCTGTCGAGGATGCCAGTCAGTCAGCCTTCGGGCTGTCAGTGCGCCAGATCACCAGCCGGTGGCAGGACTACCTGACGAAGAGTGCCTCGACGGTGTCGTGAAGGTCGCGCAGCACCGCGTTGCGCTTGACCTTGAATGACGGCGTCAGGTAGCCGTTCTCCTCGGTCCAGTCCTCCGAGAGGATGACGAACTTGCGGATCGACTCAGCCTGCGACACCTGGCTGTTGGCGTCATCGACGGCCTGCTGGACCTGTTCGTGCAGCTCGGGATCCTTCAGATCGCCGGTCCACACCTCGGGGTCGATCGTGACGAGCGCGGCCACGAACGGTTTGCCGTCACCGACCACCAGGCACTGACTGACGGCAGGGTGAGCCCTCACGCGGTCCTCGAGCACGGCTGGCGCGACGTTCTTGCCACCCGCGGTGACGATGATCTCCTTCTTGCGTCCTGTGATGCGGACGAAGCCGTCGGCGTCGACCTCACCGATGTCGCCGGTGGAGAACCAGCCGTCGGGGTCGAGAGCTGCTTCGGTCGCCGCGTCGTTGTTCCAGTACCCCTGGAAGATCTGGGGTCCGCGAAACTGCAGCTCACCGTCGGAGGCGGTACGCACCTCGGTGAGCGGGAACGGCTGCCCGACGGTGCCGACCCGCTGAGCGTCCGGCGTGTTGGCGCACAGGGCGGCCGTGGTCTCGGTGAGGCCGTAGCCCTCAAGCACCGTCACGCCGATGCCGCGGTAGAAGTGCGCGAGTCGATCGCCCAGCGGCGCGCCGCCGGAGATGGCCCACTCGGCGCGTCCACCGAGCGCTTGACGCAGGGTGCCGAACACGAGGCGGTCGAACAGGGCGTGACGAGCCTTGAGCATCAAGCCGGGCCCGCCGGTGTCGAGAGCCTTGCTGTATGCGATCGCGGCGGCGGCCGCCTGGTCGAAGATCTTGCCCTTGCCGTCGGCCCAGGCCTTGCTGCTGGCGGTGTTGAAGACCTTCTCGAACACGCGGGGGACCGCGAGCACGAAGCTCGGCTGGAACTCCCCGAGGTGGGCCACCAAGTCCTTGACGTCAGCGGTGTGCCCGAGTCGCGCCCCGCTGCGGATGGCGCCCACCTGAATGATGCGGGCGAACACGTGAGCCAGAGGAAGGAACAGCAGCGTGGACGCATCGGAGCGACCAAACAGCTCGGGAAGCCGCTCGAGGGCACCACCGAGCTCAGCGCGGAAGTTGGCGTGGGTGAGGCGGCAGCCCTTGGGCCGACCGGTCGTGCCAGAGGTGTAGATCAGGGTCGCGAGATTCTGCGACGTCAGGGTGGAGCGACGTTTCTCGACGTCGCCGGCGCTGACCGTCGCGCCCGCAGCGGTCAACGCTTCCATGCCGTCGCTGTCCAGCGCCCATATGTGCTGCACGTCAGGTGCACCGGACCGGGCCGCTTCGACTCGACCGCGGTGCTCGTCGGTCTCCACGATGACCGCGACGGCGCCTGAGTCGGCGAGGATCCACTCGATCTGCGCGGTTGACGACGTCTCGTAGATCGGGACCGTGACGGCACCGATCCACCAGATGGCATAGTCGATGACGGTCCATTCGTACCGCGTCTTCGACAGCAGAGCGACCCGCTCGCCAGTGGTGACACCGGCGACCATGAGGCCCGCCGCGACCGCGAGAACCTCGGCATGGAACTGGCCAAGTGTCACGTCGAGCCACTTGCCGTCGACGCGCCGACTGAGCGCCACGTCATCGCGATGATCGGGGAGGCGGTCGAGAATGTCGAGGGTCAGATCGCCGGGATCGGGGAACCGAGGCTGGATCACGTACCGCAGGTTACCCTCACCGCTGACGGCGCGAGGAGAGGCCGCGTCGTCGGGGTCCCGTCACGCACTAGCATGGTCCGCGAGGGACTCTCCGCAACGTCCCACGAGGAGGGGTGATGGCGCGCACTGCCAGCGACATCGTCATTGACGCGTCGGCGGCCGAGATCATGGCGGTCATCGCGGACTTCGAGTCCTATCCCCATTGGGCCACGGGCGTTCGGGTGGCGGATGTGGTCTCCGGCGGGTCGGATCGTCCTGATCGGGTGCACTTCGTGCTCGACGCAGCGCCGATCCGCGATGAGTACGACTTGTCCTACATCTGGGACGGGGATGCGTCGGTGTCGTGGAGCCTGGCCGAGTCGGGCTCGATGTTGACATCGATGGACGGTGCCTACCTGCTGGATCGGATGGGCGACGACACGACTCGGGTCACGTACCAGCTGTCGGTCGACGTGTCCGTCCCCTTGCTGGGGATGTTGAAGCGCAAGGCCGAGAAGGTCATCATTGACACTGCACTCAAGGGGTTGAAGAAGCAGGTCGAGGCACGGGCTGAGACAGCATGACCGAACCCGACGTCGGGTCGGCCGCCCAGGAAGCCATGCGCTTGTTGCGTGCGCTGGGGGAATCCTCTGCCGCGGCGCCCGCCGATGACTCCGCTGCCAGCTCCCACGCGTGCTCGACCTCCTGGTGCCCGGTCTGCCAGGTGGCGGACTTCGTGCGGGAGAACCCTGAGGTGATCGCCGGAGTGGCGGCCTCGGCCGGATCGATGCTGGTCGCCCTTCGTGATCTGATCGATGCGGCCGCGAGCTCGCCCGCACGCCCCAACTCCCAGGATCAGACGTGAACACGTCGGCCCACGCCGTCGGGGTCGACCTCGGCGGCACCAAGATCGCTGCGGGTCTGGTGGCTGTCGACGGAACCTTGCTGGCGTCGGAGTCCGAATCCACCCCGGACGACGTCGACCAGATCCCGGCGGTCGTCGGTGCACTGGTGGAGCGCCTCACGCGGGATCACTCGGCAGTGGGCGTCGGCATCGGTGCTGCAGGATTCGTCGACGCCGATCGCGCCACCGTGCGATTTGCGCCCAACATCGACTGGGCCGACGAACCGCTGGCAACCCGCATCTGCGCCTTGATCGATCTGCCCGTCGTGGTCGAGAACGACGCGAACGCGGCGGCATGGGGTGAATTCAGGTTCGGCGCTGGTGAGGACGTGGACGATCTGTTGCTGGTCACGCTGGGCACCGGGGTGGGCGGCGGTGTCATCCATCGTGGCTCGCTGTTTCGTGGCGCCTTTGGTGTCGCAGCAGAGATCGGCCACTTGCGACTCGTCCCTGACGGTGTGCTGTGCGGCTGCGGCCAGCACGGCTGCTTCGAGCAGTACGCGAGTGGCTCAGCACTGGTTCGGGAAGCGCGGGCCCGCGTCGAGGCTGGTGAAATCGCCGCCGCGGGCATCGCTGCGCTGGCTGACCGACCGGGAGGTATCAGCGGACCGGCCATCACCAAACTGGCGCACGATGGCGACGCGCTGTCGATCCGGCTTCTGGCCGATCTCGGACAGTGGGCTGGCGAGGGAATCGCCAGTTTGGCCGCGATTCTCGACCCGGCGGTCATCGCCATCGGCGGAGGGGTCGCCGCAGCCGGTGACCTGATCCTGGACACCGCCACGTCGGCCTTCGAGGACCACCTCTCCGCCCGAGCACATCGACCACAGGCTGAGCTGCGCCTGGCCACGCTCGGCAATGCTGCCGGCATCATCGGCGCGGCCGATCTCGCCCGGTCCGAGGCGTCCTGAGATGGCCGACAAGCTGTCGATCGGAATCGACATCGGTGGCACCAAGATCGCGGCCGGGGTCGTCGACGAGGACGGCCACGTGATCGACCGGGCGCGCCTGGAGACGCCGACCAGCAGTGCCGCTGACGTCCTCGATGCCATTGGTTCCTTGACGAGCGGATTCCTGAAGGATCATCACGTCCAGGCGGTCGGCATCGGCGCTGCCGGCTTCGTGGATGCGTCGCAGTCGACCGTGTTGTTCTCGCCGCACCTGGCATGGCGGCACGAGCCACTGCGCGACGCGGCCGCCCGGCGCACCGGACTCCCGGTGTTGGTCGACAACGATGCCAACTGTGCGGGCTGGGCCGAGCACCGATTCGGTGCGGCCCAGAACCAGTCTGATCTGGTTCTCATCACCCTCGGCACCGGCATCGGCGGAGCGATCGTGCTCGACGGCCAGCCGTACCGGGGGCAGTTCGGCCTGGCGGGGGAGTTCGGTCACATGCAGGTCGTCCCCAGTGGACGAGAGTGCGAGTGCGGCAACACAGGATGCTGGGAGCAGTACGCCAGCGGCAGAGTGCTGATGCGGCGAGCCATCGCCGAGGCCGACGCCGGCAGCGCGCTGGGTCAACAGCTTCTCCAGGTGGCCGGGGACCGCGATCGGATCGCCGGATGGCATGTGGCCGACGCGGCCAACGCCGGTGACGAACAATGCCGTGAGTGGATCGCGGAGGTGGGTGACTGGTTGGGGGTCGGTATCGCGAATCTGGCGGCGGCGCTCGATCCGGGAATCTTCGTGATCGGCGGCGGCGTCAGCGACGCTGGCGAGATGCTCCTCGCGCCGGCCCGTGCCGCGTTCGCCCGGACCCTCACCGGTCGGGGTTTCCGCGACGAAGCCCGCATCACTCGCGCACACCTCGGGCCGGAGGCGGGTCTGATCGGCGCGGCCGACATGGCCAGGCTGGCTGCCAAACGTCGCCGGCCAGGGCAGCCTGGCGCTCGCGCTCGCGTCCGCAAGGCGACTCGCACCGCGCCCCGTGCAACAGCTCGCGCGACCGCGAGGCCCACCAGCCGAGCGGCAGCGCGGAGACGCCGTTCGTGATGCGTTCGCCCCGCACCGTCCCCCTGCTCCCGTGCGGATCGATCGACGAGGCGGCCGAATTCTGGTCGGCGATCGGCTTCGAGGTCAGTTATCGACAGGGTCCACCGCATCCGTACCTTGCGCTGCGATCTCCCGGCGGCATCGAGCTGCACTACTTCGAGGTGCGCAACTTCTCTCCGGCGACCTCGCATGGTTCGTGCCTGGTGATCGTCACGGATCCGGTCACGGTGCTGGCCCAGTGGTCGGCGGGCCTCGACCGGCTGTACGGCACGGTCCCGGTGCAGGGAATCCCACGGCTGATGCGTCCCACCACGCAGACGAGCGCCGACGCGTTCATGGGCTTCAGCCTCGTCGACGTCGGCGGCAACCGCATCCGGGTCGTCAAGGACGCCCAGATCGACCACGTCGATGATGATCTCGCGGTCCAGCCGATCGACGTCGTGATGAATCCGTCCGTGCCGACTCCGCCTGAACCAGTGGCAGAGCCCGAACCGGAGCCCGAACCGGAGCCGGAGCCCGAACCGGAACCCGAACCGGAACCGGAACCTGAGCCTGAGCCTGAGCCGACGCTCGAACCGATGGAAGTGCTGCTGCCACGACCGTCGGCCTTTGAACGGCACGGAGTGGCTGCTGCTCCGCAGCACCGATTGTCGGCGCTGGTGTATCTCGCCGAGCTCGCCGTTCGGTTGGGTCGTCTCGACGATGCCCGAGTGCACCTGGAGGCTTCAGAGATGATCGACGCGTCCGCCCCGTCCGTCATGGCCCTGCGCGAGACGCTGCTCGAGGCCGGCGTGCGGCTGGACTAGCCACCGGTGAGGCTGCTAGATGACTGCGCCGTCGTCCGGCCCGTCGCCCGGATCGCGGTCCGGGAGCTGAGAGATCAAGTACACCGCCGAGGCGACGAACACCAGAGCCAGCGCGGCCACGATGGACCGGGGCGCGATGATGCCCACCAAGGTGCACAGCACCAGTGCTGTGGGGGACCCCACGATCCCCATCCACGCGAGGGTGATGTTGCGCGGCCACGGACGCTGCGGCCCGCGCTCGACCCGGCGGTAGAACTCCTCGTCCACGTCGGGGCTACGTGGCTCGCTGACCGGGTGGCGCGGTTGCTCCGCGGCGGGTGGCTCGGGGTCCGGCTCGACGGGACCCTTCTCGGCCAGGAATCCCAGGTCTAGATCGAGGCCTTCGACGATCCGATCGAACTCGTCGCGCTCACCCACCCGCGACACCCCGGGCGTGCGCCTCGATGAACGACGCGCTCTGCTCGAAGATCGTGGAGGCGTCGTTGTCGATCGTCGCGACGTGGTAGCTGTCCGAGAGCGGCATGTACTCGATGACGTCCGAAGAGACCCTCGCAAGAATCAGATCCTTGGTGGAGTCGTCGACCACGTGATCCTCATCGGAACGGAACAGCAGCACGGGTGCAGTGACCTTGTCCAGGTTGGCACGAACCTGCTTCCATATCTTCAGCTGCGAGGCGAGCGCCTTGAGCGGGGTCTTGTCGTAGCCGACCTCGTCCTCGCCCGGCTTCTTGATGTCGTTGCCGATGCCGGGCATCGAGGGCAGCAGATGCTGCAGGGCAGGCACGAGCTTGACGTCGAAACGACGCAGGTTGATGGCGGGGTTCACCAACACCAACGAGTCGACGTCGGCAGGGCGGTCCTGGGCGAGCTTGAGGGCCAGGCAGCCTCCCATCGACAAGCCGCCGACGGCGACGGTCTCGCAGCGTGCTCGCAGCTCGGTGAGGGCATCGTCGAGCTCGCCATACCAGTCGGTCCACCGAGTCGTGTTCATCTGCTGCCACGTGGTGCCGTGTCCGGGAAGTCGCGGCACCCGGACCGTGTGTCCCCGGCGGGCCAGGTCACGGCCCCACGGCGTCATCGACGCGGGTGAGCCCGTGAAGCCGTGGCTGAGCAACACTCCGACGGGGCCACCATCGGCTGAGAAGGGTTCGGCTCCGGGCTTGACCGCGATCTGCGAAGTGTTCATGCGTCCATGATCACCCACGCCATGGGTTCGGAGTAGTGTCGCCTCCGTGTTCTATTGGTTCTTGAAGTTCTTGGCGCTGGGTCCATTGCTCAAGCTGATCTTCAGGCCATGGGCCGAGGGGACGAGCAACGTGCCGCGCGAGGGCGCCGTCA
The DNA here is from genome assembly GCF_049586495.1 of Aeromicrobium sp. Lineage (GTDB taxonomy): Bacteria > Actinomycetota > Actinomycetes > Propionibacteriales > Nocardioidaceae > Aeromicrobium. The sequence continues at coordinate 33,932 of NZ_JBAVCB010000041.1, forward strand.
TTCTGGCCAGCAACCACCTGTCGTACGCCGACTGGCTGTTCATGCCTCTGGTGATCCCGCGTCGTGTGACGTTCGTGGCGAAGGCTGAGTACTTTGAGGGATCGGGCATCAAGGGCTGGTTGCAGAAGACCTTCTTCTCCGGCTCCGGCCAGGTGCCGATCGACCGGACCAGTGGCTCGGCTGCGGCCGGCGCCATCAAGACCCAGCTGCGACTGCTGTCAGAGGGCGAGGTCTGCGGGATCTACCCCGAGGGCACCCGTTCGCACGACGGCAGGCTGTATCGCGGCCGCACGGGCGTGGCCCGCATCGCGCTGGAGGCCGGGGTGCCGGTCATCCCGCTCGCCGTGATCAACACTGACGTCGTCGCCCCTCCGGGCAAGGTCTTTGGCAAGCTGGCGCGCCCCGGCGTGCGGTTCGGCAAGCCGCTGGACTTCAGTCGGTACGAAGGCATGGAGGGCGATCGATACATCCTGCGCGCCATCACCGACGAGATCATGTACGAAGTCATGCGACTGTCCGGCCAGGAGTACGTGGACCTGTACGCCCAGGACGCCAAGAAGCGAGAGCGCGAGGCCGAGCGTGAGGCGGCGAAGGTCGCTGCGCGGGCCGAGTCCGACGAGGTCTGGGACGAGATTCGCCCCGAGTGAACCCCGGCTGCCTGCGGCCGAGCACGCAGAAGCCCAGCACAGCATGCGTGCGTCGCACCGGAGGCACGGGGTGCATCACGTGGTGCCATGATGATGTGACGTGCGCCACGCGCAGCGATCCGCGAATCACTAGGAGCAACCCATGAAGATCGGTGTCCTCACGGGCGGAGGAGACTGCCCGGGTCTCAATGCAGTCATCCGCGGGATCGTCCGCAAGGGCGTGAAGCAGTTCGACGACGAGTTCGTTGGCTTCCGCGACGGCTGGCGGGGTCCGCTGGAGAACGAGACCATGCCGCTGGGCGTGTCCGAGGTGCGCGGCATCCTTCCGCGCGGCGGCACCATCCTCGGCTCTTCGCGCACCAATCCCTTTGCGATCGAGAACGGTGTCGAGCGAATCAAGGACAATCTGGCCAGCCACGGGTGCGACGCGCTGATCGCCATCGGCGGCGAGGACACGCTGGGCGTGGCAACCAAGCTCGCCGACCTGGGCGTCAACGTCATTGGCGTGCCCAAGACGATCGACAACGATCTGTCGGGCACCGACTTCACCTTCGGCTTCGACACGGCCGTCAACATCGCCACCGAGGCGATCGACCGGCTGCACACCACGGCGGAGTCGCACCACCGAGTGCTGGTCGTCGAAGTCATGGGCCGCCACGCAGGTTGGATCGCCCTGCACAGCGGGCTCGCCGGCGGCGCCAACATCATCCTCATCCCCGAGCGTCCCTTTGACATCGAGAAGGTCTGCGCTCAGGTCGAGAGCCGATTCGCGACGCACTACTCGCCGATCATCGTGGTGTCCGAGGGCGCCGTGCCCGCCGAGGGTGGCACCATGACGCTGGTCAGCGGTGAGAAGGACTCGTTCGGCCACGTGCGTCTGGGTGGCATCGGTGACCGGCTCGCCTCGGAGATCGAGCAGCGCACCGGCAAGGAGGCGCGCGCGGTGGTGCTGGGGCACGTGCAGCGCGGTGGATCGCCCACCGCGTTCGACCGCTGGCTGGCGACCCGCTTCGGCCTGCACGCGATTTCAGCGGTCCACGACGGCGACTTCGGCATGATGATGGCGCTGCGCGGCGCCGAGATCGTTCGCGTCCCTCTCGCAGAAGGCACTGAGAAGCTCAAGGTCGTCCGCCCCGAGCTCTACGAAGAGGCCGAAGTCCTGTTCGGCTGAGCCAGATCCCCTGCTGTCGCTGCTCCGCTCGTCGCTCGTCTGTACTCCCGAAGAGCAGGATGTGCCATGGCCGCCTAGCCTCGCGGCATGACCCAACGCCCCGTCGAGAACGTGTGGGACTACCCGCGACCCCCGTCGATCGAGCCGAGCGACGAACACCTCGTCGTGACCTTCGGAGGCGTGGAGATCGCCGACACGACGGCGTCCTACCGCATCTGCGAGACAAGCCATCCGCCCACCTACTACCTGCCGATCGACTCCTTCGCCGACGGCATCCTGCGGCCGATCGACGGCACCACCTTCTGCGAGTGGAAGGGGGCGGCTTCGTACTTCGACGTGGTCGTGGGACACCGCAACATCGCGGCAGGTGCTTGGACCTACCAGCACCCCACCGCTCGCTTCGCTGACCTGCTGGGACACGTGGCCATCTACCCCGCCAAGGTCGACTCCTGCTCCATCGACGGCGAGACCGTGCAGGCTCAGGACGGTGACTTCTACGGAGGCTGGATCACGTCACGCGTCACCGGACCGTTCAAGGGGGCGCCGGGGACGCTCGGCTGGTAGGGCGCGCAGCTCCTTCGTCGCCGCTTCAGCCGTTCGTTCCTCACGGCTGCCGGGCTGCGCCCGGGGCGCCTTGCCTCGCTGCGCTCGGCCCATGGTCTTGTTCCACCGGTTCGGGACACACCGAGGGCGCCGGTAGACTTGCTGGGTGAGCATTCCCTCTCTTGACGAGCTGCGGGCGATTGGCGCGGCGCAGCAGCCGACGTACGCCGATCCGGCCGTCCGCGACGCTGCGGTCGAGCGACTGCGCCGGATGCCGCCGCTGGTCTTCGCCGGTGAGTGCGATCAGCTGCGCGACCGCCTCGGCGACGTCGCGCGCGGGAAGGCCTTCCTCCTGCAGGGTGGCGACTGTGCCGAAACCTTCGAGGGCGTCACGGCAGAGAACGTGCGCAACAAGCTGCGGGTGCTGCTGTCGATGGCTGTGGTGCTGACGTACGCCGCGAGTGTCCCGGTGGTGAAGGTCGGTCGACTGGCCGGCCAGTACGCCAAACCGCGATCCAGCAACGACGAGACGCGCGACGGTGTCACTTTGCCGGCCTATCGCGGCGACGCCGTCAACGGATTCGACTTCACCGCCGAAGCCCGTGCCCACGACCCGCACAGACTGGTCGAGGTCTACCACGCGTCAGCCGCCACGCTGAACCTGGCGCGCGCCTTCACGACCGGCGGCTACGCCGACCTGCGGCAGATGCATTCCTGGAACACCGATTTCGTCAAGAACAGCCCGGTGAAGGAGCGGTACGAGCGCATCGGCACCGAGATCGACCGGGCCCTCGCCTTCATGGACGCCATCGGCGTCGACCCCGACGAGTTCCACACCGTCGACTTCTACTCATCGCACGAAGCGCTGATCCTGGAGTACGAACACGCCATGACACGCATCGATCAGCGCACCGAGCTGCCGTACGACGTGTCAGCGCACTTCGTGTGGATCGGCGAGCGCACCCGGCAGCTCGATGGCGCTCACCTCGAGCTCTTGCGCCACATCGCCAACCCGATCGGCGTCAAGCTCGGGCCCACCAGCACCGCAGATGACGCCATCGCCCTGTACGAGAAGCTGAACCCCGAGCACGTTCCGGGCAAGGTCTCGTTCATCACGCGATTCGGTGCCGGCAAGATCCGCGACGGCCTCCCGCCGTTGATCGAGAAGGTCACTGCCGCCGGCCTCGAGGTGGCGTGGATCTGCGATCCCATGCACGGCAACACCTTCGAGGCGAGCACAGGCTACAAGACCCGCGAGTTCGATGACGTCATCGACGAGGTGCGCGGCTTCTTCGAGGTCCATCGCGCCCTCGGGACGTGGCCTGGCGGTCTGCACGTCGAGCTCACCGGCGACGACGTCACCGAGTGTCTCGGTGGCGGGCTCAAGGTGTCCGCTGAAGACCTGAAGAACCGGTACGAGACGTTGTGCGACCCGCGCCTCAACCGGGCGCAGTCACTCGAGCTGGCATTTCTCGTGGCCGAGATGCTCGCCAGCCGCGACTGACTGTCCAGGCTGGGGGATGGGCCGCCCCGATCGTTCGGCCAGCACCATGCCTGACACGACGAGCAGACCGCCGACGATCAGGCGCGCGTGCACCGACTCCGAGCCGAGGACGACGGCAAAGGCCGCCGCGAACACCGGCTCCATCGTCATGACCAGAGCCGAGCGAGCAGCGTCGAGGTGGGCCTGTGCCCAGGTCTGCGCCAGCATTGCCAGCGCCCCGGCCACGACAGCCATGTAGAGCACCGACCACCAGTCGCCCGCGCGGTCGGGCAGCGTGATCCCTCCCGGTGCAGCGAACAAGGTGCTCACCACGGTGATCGTGGCCATCTGCACGGTAGCCATGCCCAGCGCGTCCTCGGCGCGAGTCCACCGCGAGAGCAGCACGATGTGCACGGCGTAGAGGAGGGCACACGCGACCGTGATGGATTCGCCGTACCCGAGGGCCGAACCGCGCAGCGAGAGGATGGCGAGTCCGGCGGTGGCCAGTGCCACCGCACCCCAGACGCGGCGGTCGATGCGCATGCCGAAGGCGCCAGCTGCGATCACGGGAGTGGCGACGACGTAGAGGCCGGTGATGAAGCCCGAGACGCTGGCGTCGGTGTAGCCCAGACCGACCGTCTGGAGCATCTGGGCGAGGCCGTAGACCGCGCCGGCGATGACGGCTCGACGCCGTGTCTGAGCGGACAGGCGCAGCCAAGCGCGTGGCGCGAGGACCAGCAGGGCCACGGTGGCGATCGCAAAGCGTAGCGCCAGGAAGTCCGACGCGGGAACGCGATCCAGAAGATCCTTGATCAGGAAGAAGGTGGAGCCCCAGACCGCTGTCACGGCAAGCAGGGCGATCGTCGCCAGTCGGTTCATGGATGGTGGTCTGTCAGAAGAAGGAGATGTTGACGGTCGATCCGCGCTTGGCCTTCTTGCCGCCGTCCGGGCTCTGCCGTTTCACCGTGAAGTTGTTCGGGCCGTAGGCCCGCACCTCGAAACCTGCCTTCTCGAGGATCTTGACGGCGTCCTTCTTCTTCCTGCCCACGACCTCCGGCACCTTCACCACGTCAGGTCCCTTGGACACGACGAAGGTGATGGTGTCGCCCTTGAACAGCGTGCCGCTGTCAGGCTTTTGGCTGATGATGATGCCCTTGTCGATGTCATCGCTGAACTGTTCTTGCACGACGGACTTGAGGTCGGCCTTCTCGGCCGCTGCCCGCCCATCCTCGATCGGCTTTCCGGTGTAGTCGCTGATCGGGATCGGTTCGCGGCCCTTGCTGACATAGACGTCGACCTGGGTGCCGCGCTTGAGCTGCTGGTCGGCCTTGATGCTGATCGGCCCGATGACGCGGTCCTTCTTGACCTTCTCGTCAAACTTGTCGGTCGTGTCGCCGATCACCAGATCGACCGCCTCAAGCTTGGCGGTCAGCGCCTTGACCGTGAGCCCTTTGATGTCCTCGGGCAGGACGACGCGGTCCTTGCCCTTGGACACCACCGCGTTGATGGTGGAGTCGGGCAGGATCTTGTCGCCCGGGCCCGGGTCGGTGGCGATGACGACACCAGCGGGCACGGTCTCGGAGAAGCGGCGTTCGCCGACCTTGAACGTGAACCCGGCCTTGACGGCGTCACTCTTGGCCTCGGTCTCCTGGCTGCCGACCAGCACGGGGGTCTGCGTGTACCGGCCGTCGGCGACGTACCAACCCAGCACCCCAGCGAGCAGCGCTGCGACGAGAGCGCCGATCAACAGGCGGCGGCCACGTCGAGCGGGTGGCTGGTTGGCCCGCATCTCGCGGTAGCTCTCTGGGCTGATCGGCGGGTGCAAGCCGGTCGGATTCAGCCCTGCGGACGTGGCTGCGATCGGGGGGACTGGTTCACCGCTCCATTGCACGGTGTGCTCGGGCGAGTCGCGCACCTCGGTCCCGTGCCGACCCGTGTGCACGGTCTCAGTGGCCGCGGAGGAGGCGGCTGCGCCGGCGGCGACAGCCACGGCAACGGTGTCGTCGCTGACCTCGCCGGACTCGTCAGTGGCCCCGGATCGCTCGGTGGGCATGCCGACACGGGGAAGGAGATCGGCGGTCAGGTCGGCGTCCTCGGTGACACCGGCCTCCAGAGCGCGACGCACCGAGCGCACCTGCTGCAGCAGCACGCGGGCGTCGGTGGACCGCTGGTCGCGGTCGCGCACGGTGGAGCGGGCGACCAACGCGTCGAGGAACGCAGGGATCGTCGCCACGATGGCCGAGGGCGGACCGATGTCCTCGTGGACGTGCTTGTAGGCGACCTGGATGGGCGAGTCACCGACGTGCGGTTTCACCCCAGTGAGCATCTCGTAGAGCATGGCCCCGGCGGCGTACACGTCTGAGCGTGCATCGGCGCCCTCGTGCAGCACGATCTCGGGCGCCAGGTACGACACCGTGCCGATCAGGGTGCCTCCGGTGGCCGTGGTGGCGGCGCTGACGGCGCGAGCCAGTCCGAAGTCGGCGACCTTGACGTCACCGTCGGGAGTGATGAGGACGTTCTCGGGCTTGACGTCACGGTGGATGATCTTGGCCGCGTGGGCGGCCGACAGCGCGATGAGGACCTGCTCGATCAATCCCAAGGCACGCAGCGGGGGCATCGGCGCCTCGGCGCGCATGAGGTCCCGGAGCGTGCGACCCGGGACGTATTCCATCACCAGATAGGCGACGTCACCGTCCTTGCCCTGGTCGAAGACCGACACGACATTGCGATGGTTCAGCTTGGCGGCCGACTTCGCCTCGCGGACGAAGCGATCGGTGAACTGCTGGTCGTCGCCGAGCGCGTGGTGCATCACCTTGACGGCCACCTCGCGATCGAGCCGCTCGTCCATGGCGCGGAACACGCTGGCCATGCCTCCGCGGGCGATGCGCTCGCCAATGACGTAGCGGTCGTCGAGGACGCGTCCCACCAAGGCGTCGTCCCTCTGCACTGCCACGTCCGCCCTCCTCGACCGATCGACTGGATCGTCTCGTCCACGCCGATTCTATGGACTCTGGCCTGAATGACAGCCTCGGCGTGCCGTAGGGCCCCCACCTACGTCACGATGGTCCCATGCGTCGCGTCGGCTTCTTCCTGCTGCTCGTGATCGTCACGGTCGGCTACGTCGCCTTCGTCGAACCTGGCAGCCCATCGGCGACGCCTCCGGCGTCTCCGCCGCGAATGGAGACGTCCGTGTCTCCGCCGGTGAGCACGCCGCCCTCATCGGCTGAGCGGTCCTTGCCGCCGGAGGCCCGCGACACCATCGCCGCCATCGATGCGGGTGGACCGTTCGGCTACGACCGGGATGGGTCGGTGTTCCAGAACCGGGAGCGGAGGCTTCCCGCCGAGGAGCGCGGGTACTGGCGCGAGTACACCGTGGACACCCCCGGGTCGTCCGATCGTGGCGCGCGGCGCCTGGTGGAAGGACGCCGCGGCGAGCTCTACTACACCGACGACCACTACAGAACGTTTCGCCAGATCCGCTCAGCTGGGGGTGGGGCATGACGTCGACACTGTTCTCCCTGCTGTCCGGCGAGACCCCGGCCGGGCTCTTCCAGTGGCGCGGCAACGTCTCGCGCGACATCGGCGGCGAAGGGCGGTCGGCGGGCTGGGTCGTGCGCGAGCTGGATACCCGACACGTCCGAGATCCCGATGAGTTGTACGACCAGATCGCTGCAGCGTGGGAGCTCCCGTCATGGTTCGGTCGCAACCTCGACGCCCTGTGGGACGTGCTCGGCGACCTCGCGGTCTCACCGTTGCTGGTGGTCTGGACCGGGTACGGCGATCTGGCCGAAATCGACCCGGAACTGGCTCAGACCGTGCTGGAGCTGCTGCGCGACGCGTCGACGCAGGCGCGAGCCATTGCAATCGTGGTGCTCGAGGCTCCGGCGCTCATCGATCTCGACGCGTTGCTCTGAGCGCCAGCGGCCCGAGAACGTCCCTTGCCCCGAGCGCGTCGATCGCTGCATCCGCCTCGGCTTCGAGTCGGGCGATGTCGGCTTCCACCGCGGCCAGCGCGCCACTGGAGCGAATGACGGCCTGGACGTCGTCGACCGCTTCGGTTCCGAGCCCGTTGATCACGGTCGCCCGTCCCGCGGCGTCGGTGAGCTCGAGCGTGCGGGCCACCAGCACGGTGCGCTTGCCCTCGCGCAGGTCGTCTCCGGCCGGCTTGCCCGTGACCTCCGGGTCGCCGAACACCCCCAAAACGTCGTCGCGCAGCTGGAACGCCTCGCCGAGCGGGAGGGCCACGTCACTCAAGCGGCCGAGCATCGTGGCGTCGGCACCAGCCAGAGCCGCCCCGATCTGTAGCGGACGTTCCACGGTGTACTTGGCCGACTTGTAGCGCACCACGACCATGGCGTCCGCGACGCTGACATCGGGACGGGTCTGCGCGGTGACGTCGAGGAACTGTCCGGCCGCGACCTCGGCCTTGCATGCGTCGAACACCGCGATGGCGGAGCGCGCCGCTGACGGTTCGCCTCGCAGGGCAGCCGCGACCAACATCTCGTTGGACCACGACAAGAGCAGATCGCCCATCAGGATCGCGGTGGACTGGCCGTACCACGCCGGGTCGCCAACCCGATGGCGCGCGCGGTGGCGTGCTGCGAAGTCGCGGTGCACGCTCGGGCGGCCCCGGCGGGTGTCCGACCCGTCCATCAGGTCGTCATGCACGAGCGCGCTGCCCTGCAGCAGCTCGATCGCAGCGGCGGCATCGGTCATCTGGTCGTCGCCGTCGGCGCCGCCGGCCGCCAGCCAGCCGGCGCGGCAGAACGAGGCTCGGAGGCGCTTGCCACCGCTGACGAACTGGGCCGCCGCGCCGACGAAGTCGAGCACGTCGGGGCCAAGGGGTTCGAACGACTCGAGCCGGGTCTGCACGAAGGTGTCGATCGCCCCGTCGAGGTTCTGACGAAACGCCATCTCGGCGGACGTGGTCTCGTCATGGCTGGGCACGCTCGGACGATACCGTTGGCCCATGCCAGCCGCCGACCGGTCCTTCGTGGATGCCCTCAAGGGACCGCAGCCGACCTACTCATTTGAATTCTTCCCTCCCAAGGACGATGACGGTGAAGCGCTGTTGTGGCGCACGCTGGAGGAATTGGAGGCGCTGCAGCCGACTTTCGTGTCGGTCACCTACGGCGCGGGAGGAACCAGCCAGGAGCGCACGGTACGCATCACCGAGCAGATCGCGGTGCGTACCTCCATGCGACCGGTCGGTCACCTGACCCTGGTCGCTCAGAGCCGGTCCGAGCTCGAGGGTGTTCTCAAGCAGTACGCGGCGGCGGGCGTCACCGATGTCCTGGTCATCCGCGGCGATCCGCAGGGCGGCCCCCGAGCGCCGTGGGAATCTCACCCTGACGGCATGACGCACGCCATCGAGCTCGTGCAGCTGGCCACCGGTCTGGGTGGATTTCGGATCGGCGTGGGGGCCTTTCCCGAAGGCCATCCGGATGCCGCGTCGATCGACCACGACGCCCGAGTGCTGGTCGACAAGGCCGCCTCGGGCGCGGAGTACGCCATCACCCAGCTGTTCTTCCGGCCCGACGACTACTTCGGGCTGGTGGATCGCGTGCGGGCCCTCGGGGCCGACCTCCCGATCGTGCCCGGCATCATGCCGATCTTGAACTTCGCCCAGGTGGCCCGCATGGCTGAGCTCTCCGGCGCCGCCATGCCACCTGAGGTGCTGGAACAGATCGAGCCGGTGCGCGACGATCCGGCAGCCGTCCGCGCGGTCGGCATCGAGCTGGCCACGCAGCTGTGCCGAGACCTGCTGGAAGGTGGCGCCCCGGGCCTGCACTTCATCACCCTGAACCGGTCCAAGGCCACCCGCGAGATCTTTCAGGTCCTCCGAGCCGAGGGCCGCCTCTAGCCGAAGAGCTAGCGGGGGGCGGGGCCGATGGATTCGGCGATCGCGGCGGTGGCCATGCCGATCTCCTCAAGGGTGCCGCCAGACCACGCGTGCGCGCCAGCGAAATGGACACCGTGCCGCGGGGCGATGCCGGGGTGGTCGTCGATCGTGGTCCATCCCTGCCACGCCCACCCCCAGTGGCCGAGACGCACGAGGTCGGGCGGCGCGAGGGTGACGCGGTCGACGACGTGCTCACGGAGGTCGAGACCGGCACGGACCAGCGAGACGATGGGATCTTCGCCGCCCAGATGCATCAAGGTGCAGCGGTCGTCGCCGTGAGACGCGACGCGGACCGGTGGATTGGAGTGAGCGAGCAGGTCGCGCGGGAGAGTCGGCGCGTCCGGCCCGAGCGTCACGAACGTGCGCGACGCGGGGATCGCCGGCAGCGCACGAGGCCGAGGGAGGGGAGCGGGCCATTGGGATGCGCACCAGACCACGATGTCGGCGGGCAGGCTGCGGCTGTCCGTCACCACGGACGTCACCGTGCGGGCATCACCGATGCCGTCGAAGGTCAGCTCGTGGGCGGTCTCGTCGCGGGCGATGGTGACCTTGCGCTCCGCCAGCCGGGTCTCCAGCGCGTCGGCCAGTCCCGCGAACCCGCCCGCGAACTCCCAACGGCCGAACGTGCGATCCAGGTAGTGGCGCACCGCGGTGTACCCGGGAGTTGTCGCGCGGTCCTGGCCTTCCAGACGCAGGGGATCGAGCACCAGCTTGACCAGGCGCTCGTCCTCGAGCTGTCGCTCGGCCAGTCGCTTGATCGAGCGACGGACATCCAGGGTCCGCCGCGCCGTGCGGTCCAGGTCGCGCCGACCGCTCGGCGTGCGGTCCAGCAAGGTCCGTCGCAGGACGTCCCAGCGGTCGGGCCAGGCGTCGATCCAGTCCGACCACTCATCGGCAGGCTGGGGATCGGAGCTGAGCTCAGGCTCCAGAGCTGCGCGTATCGCGTCGTGCTGCAGGGCACGATCACCAAAGGGCAGATCCAACACCGTCTCGTCGCGGAAGAGATGCCGTCGCCCTGCGGTGAGGCTCATGTCCACGGATCGCTCGATCGGACGGCCGGACTTGCGGAACAAGTCGCGGAAGACCCCGGGAAGTGTCACGGTCTCGACATCGAGCGGCCAGCGCCGACCCTGGATCTCCACCCCCCGGAGTCGCCCGCCCAAGCGCGAGCCGGACTCGATCAGCGTGACGTCATGGCGCAGCTTGGCCAAGCGCGCAGCCGTCGCCATGCCAGCGAAGCCACCTCCGACCACCACCACGTTCACCACGGGCGCAGACTAGCCCGTCGCGGGTGTGGAACCATGACGCCATGGGTCCGGTGCGCACCGAGGTGATGTGGCAGTCCGTGCTCGACGCGGTCGAAGTCACCGGAGTCGACGCGTTGAGGATCCTCGATCTCGGGGGCGGCACCGGCAGCGACGCCGTGCGGCTGGCGCAGGCTGGCCACCACGTCACGATCGTCGACCCCAGCCCAGACGCACTGGCGTCATTGGAGCGTCGGTCCGCCGACGCCGCACGGGCGGGTGAGGTGCCCGGACACGTCCGGGGTGTCCTGGGCGACACGACCGATCTCCTGCAGCATGTCGACGCCGGATCGTTCGAGCTCGTTCTGTGTCATGGGGTCCTGGAGCACGTAGACGACACGGATCAGGCCATGTCGGTCGTCGCGTCCGCCTTGCGGACGGGCGCCCACGCCAGTGTCGTGGTC
>NZ_JBAVCB010000042.1:0-5933 GCF_049586495.1 Aeromicrobium sp.
GCCGGCGACGACCTGCGGCGGCAGACCGCGAACGGGTCGTCCGGCACCGTCGACCAGACCCGTCTGGCGAGCCAGCAGCTCACCATCCTTGGCGACCCGGACGATGTAGTGGGTCTCCTTGCGGATACCGACGTTCTGGGCAACGACGATCTCGCTGTCGTGACCGAAGATGTCGGCGATGTCGGTGCGCAACCGCCGAGCAGCCGCCGAGGTGTCGAGCTCGGCCTCGATGACGATGCGTCCTGACACGATGTGCAGACCACCAGCGAATCGCAGGATCGAGGCAACCTCCGCCTTGCGGCAGCACGCCTTCGTGACCTGAATCTTCGCGAGTTCTGCCTTGACCTGGGCCGTCATGGCCATCGACGCACACCCCTGTGTTCGCTGTCGGGCTCACGATGTGAGCAAACTGGCGGGCCCACGACCTGACGATGCTGTGCGGATCCCGGTGTGACGGTCACTCTATGCCTGCCCCAGGGCATCGACGAACGCGGCAGCCAGCCGGGCGGCATCGTGCTGGCCCGGAGCCTCCTGGCGCGCCACGTCTGCCACCAGGAGGTGCGCGCCCAGACGACGAGCGCCCGCCTCGAGGGTGCCGCGGTCGTCGACGAGGGCTGGATCGGCGATGACCACATCGAGCGCCAGCTCAGGGGCGTGCGCCGCCAGCACGTCGAGATGACCGGTGGGAGTGAGCCCCACCGTCTCTTGATCGGTGCCGCTCAAGTTGAGCACCAGCGCACGCTTGGCTGACGTGGCGGTGAGCGCGTCGCGCAGCTGGGGCACGAGCAAGGTGGGCATGACACTGGTGAACCACGAACCGGGCCCGATGACGACCCAGTCGGCGTCGAGGACGGCCTGCACAGCCTCTGGACACGCCGGAGGTTCAGCAGGCACCAGACGGACGCTGACGACCTGACCGTCGACCTTGGCGACCTGGACCTGGCCGCGCACCTCCGTGAGCCGATCGGGAGCGGACGCCAGATGAACGTCCGCCTCGATGTCCAACGGCACTGCGGCCATGGGGAGCACTCGCCCCCGCGCGCCGAGCAGCTCGCCCACCAGATCAAGCCCCCGCACGTGATCGCCCAACAGGTCCCAGATCGCAGTGATCAGCAAATTGCCAACCGCGTGATCGTTCAACGGGCCCTCGGAACGAAAGCGGTGCTGCAGGACGTCGGCCCACGTGCGACCCCACTCGTCGTCCCCGCACACAGCAGCCAGAGCCATGCGCAGATCTCCCGGCGGCAGTTCAGCGAACTCCTCGCGGAGCCGACCTGACGACCCCCCGTTGTCGGCCACGGTGACGACACCAGTCAGTTGCGTGGTGACGCGCCGCAACGCCGAGAGACTGGCCGCCAAGCCATGGCCGCCACCGAGCGCCACGACGCGCTGCTGACCCAGCGCTCCATCGTGCTGTGACGTGGCCCGATCGATCACTCGCGCCTCAAGTCTCTGCGCATCATTCGCGCCCCAGGTCGCGGTGAACCACCAAGGTATTGACGCCGTTGAGCCGCAGTCGCTCGGCAAAGGCCTCGCCCATCGCGACGCTGCGATGCCGACCACCGGTGCAGCCGAAGGCGATGGTCAAGAAGTGCTTGTCCTCGCGGAGGTAGCCGTCGGTCAGCAACGAGACAAGACCCTCGTATCGTTGGAGAAACTCCTCGGACCGCGGTTGGGAGCGCACGTAGTCGCGCACCGGCTCGTCGAGCCCGCTGAGCGGACGCAGCTCGTCGACCCAGAAGGGATTGGGCAAGAACCGCAGATCGGCGACCATGTCGGCGTCGATCGGGACGCCGTACTTGAATCCGAACGTGACCACCGACGCACGCAGTCCTTGGGTCTCGGCGTCGATGAAGGCGGCCCGCACCCGCTGGGTGAGCTGGTGCACGTTCAGGTTGGTGGTGTCGATGACGATGTCCGCGCGCCCGCGCAGCACCTGGAGCAGCTCGCGTTCACGGGCGAACCCGTCCATCAGCCGGCCCTCGAGGCTGAGGGGATGCGGACGGCGTGCTGCTTCCTGCCGTCGGACCAGCACCTCGTCGGAGGCCTCGAGAAACAAGGTGCGCGAAGGGAACCCGTGGCGCCGCAGCTCTTCCAGAGCATCGCTGAGGCCGACGAAGAAGCCGCGGGATCGCGCGTCGACGACGACGGCGAGCTTGTTGATGTCATCGGTGCCAGCGACCGTCTGCACGGCCGCACCGAGCACCTCCGGCGGGATGTTGTCGATGACGTAGTAGCCGAGCTTCTCCAGCACCTTGGCCGCCGTGCCGCGGCCCGCACCCGTCATGCCGGTGACCACGACGAACTGCTCCAGCTGACGCTCGCTCACGCGAACACCTCCGAGAAGAAGACACGATACGAAGGAGTCCGCGTGAGATCCCTTCGGTTCACTCGCTGACGCTCGCTCACGATTCCTCCACAATCTCGCCCGTGGCCGTGTTGACCGAGGGTGCCGGGGCCGATGCGGCAAGTGCCGCCACGATCGATTCTGCCGTAGTGGCACCGATGCCCGGAACCTGTGCGATCTCCTCGATCGAGGCGGCCCGCATCTTCTTGACCGACCCGAAGGTCTTCATGAGGGCCTTGCGGCGCGTGGGGCCGAGTCCCGGGACGGGGTCCAGGAGGCTGTCGACCATCGACTTGCTGCGCCGGCCCCGGTGGTGCGAGATCGCGAAGCGGTGCGCTTCGTCGCGTAGTCGCTGCAGCAGGTAGAGACCCTCACTCGTGCGCGGAAGGATGACCGGGTCATCGTCGTCGGGCAGCCACACCTCCTCAAGTCGCTTGGCCAGGCCGACCAGCGCAATGTCCTGGATGCCGAGAGCCGTCATGGCCCGGTGAGCAGCTGCCACCTGGGGCGGGCCGCCGTCGACGACGACGAGCGCTGGCGCATAGGCGAACCGTCGGGGTCTGCCGGTGTCCGGATCGATCCCTCCGCGCTCCTCGGTGGCTCCTGCGTCGGCGTGGGCCTCCTCAGCGCGTGCCTTGAGCAGCCGTTCAAACCGCCGTGTGATGACTTCGTGCATGGCAGCGACGTCATTTTGACCCTCGTGACGGACCGTGAACCGCCGATACTCGGACTTGCGCGGCAGTCCGTCCTCGAACACGACCATGGAAGCCACGATCTCGGTGCCCTGCAGGTTCGAGATGTCGTAGCACTCGATGCGCAGTGGGGCGGTAGGGAGATCCAGGGCCTCCTGGATCTCCTCCAGAGCCTTGCTACGAGCCGTGAGATCGCCAGAGCGGTGCATCTTGTGCCGCGCCATCGATTGCTTGGCGTTCTGCTCCACGGTGCCCATCAGGGCCTTCTTGTCGCCTCGCTGGGGCACGCGAATCTGCACAGGTCCTCCGCGCCGCTCGGCCAGCAGCTCGGCGACGACCTCGTGATCTGCGGGCAGCCGCGGCACCAGCACCTGGCGCGGGATGGCCGCTGGCGCTGCGCCTTCGTACAGCGTCATGAGGGCCCGCTGGACCAGCTCGGGGAAGGCGGCGTCATCGGCCTTGTCGGCCACCCAGCCGCGTTGGCCGCGAATGCGACCGCCGCGAACCGAGAAGATCTGAACCGCGACTTCGAGAGGATCGTCGACGAATCCGAACACATCGGCATCCGTGCCGTCACCGAGCACCACGGTCTGCTTCTCGAGCACCCGGTTGAGCGCTCCCAGGTCATCGCGCAGCTTGGCCGCGAGCTCGTACTCCTGAGCCTCGGACGCCTCGCGCATGCGCTCGTGGATCCGCCGGGTGAATCCGGCGGTCTGGCCGCCCATGAAGGCCAGGAAGTCGTTCACGATCTCGCGATGTTCGTCGACGTCGACTCGGCCGACGCACGGCGCAGCGCACTTGCCGATGTCACCCAGCAAGCAGGGTCGATCGATCGCCTTGGCCCGACGAAACACTCCCGCCGAGCAGGACCGCATGGGAAAGACCCTCAACAGCGTGTCGACGGTGTCGCGGATAGCCCAGGCGTGACCATACGGCCCGAAGTACCGAACCCCCTTGCGCTGGGCTCCGCGCATGACCGTGACGCGCGGGAACTCCTCGCCGACCGTGACGGCAAGCCATGGGTAGGACTTGTCATCGCGGTACTTGACGTTGAAGCGCGGATCGAACTCCTTGATCCACGAGTACTCCAACGCCAGCGCCTCGACCTCGGTGTCGACGACGGTCCACTCCACTGATGACGCAGTGATGACCATCTGCTGCGTGCGGGAGTGCAGGTTGCTGACGTCCTGAAAGTACGAGTTGAGGCGCGGACGCAGCGATTTGGCCTTGCCGACGTAGATGACGCGCCGGTCGGCATCGCGAAAGCGGTACACCCCCGGCTGGGCCGGGATCTCCCCTGGTTGTGGCCGGTAGCTGGCGGGATCTGCCATGACGTCAGTGCGACGGCGCGGCTGCGCGACGGCGCGGAATGACGTGCATGATCGCGACGACGATCGCCCCCCACACCAGGCCGATGAGGGCTGACGCCGTGGTGTTGACCAGCCAGCCCAGCACCCCTCCCCCGGTGGTGACGGCTTCTGCCGCTGCCTCTTCCACGTGGTGGACCGCGTCGTACACCACGTGCCAGCCCAGATCGTCAACGCCCACCAGCAGGATGTGCCCGCCGACCCAGAGCATGGCGGCGGTGCCGACGACCGAGATGACAGCCAGCAGGCGCGGCATGCCCTTGACCATGGCGTGCCCGACCCGCTGAGAGAACGTGGAGGCGCGCTCGGTCAGAGCGAGGCCGACGTCGTCCATCTTGACGATGAGCGCCACGACGCCGTAGACCAGCGCGGTGATGGCCACCGCGACGACCAACAAAATGACCGCCCGCGAGAGAAACGCCTCGTCGGTGATCTCGTTGAGCGCGATGACCATGATCTCGCCGGAGAGGATGAAGTCGGTGCGGATGGCGCCCGACACCATGGTGCGCTCCTGCTCGGGGCCAATGGTCGTGACGGGCGCAGCCTGCTCGACCTCCTCGTGGTGGGGGCCGAACCGCTCCCAGATCTTCTCGGCGCCCTCGTAGCACAAATAGGTGCCGCCGAGCATGAGCAGAGGGGTGAGCAGCCACGGCAGGAACTGACTGAGCAGCAGCACGGCGGGCAGGATGAACACGATCTTGTTGCGCAGCGAGCCGGTCGCGATCTTGCGGATCATCGGCAGCTCGCGGTTGGCGTTCACGCCGTGCACGTACTGGGGGGTGACGGCGGTGTCATCGATCACCACACCAGTGGCCTTGACACTGGCGCGCCCGGCGGCCGCGCCGACGTCGTCGACCGATGCGGCGGCCAACTTGGCAAGCGCCGCGACGTCGTCCAGAAGCGCTACGAGTCCACCAGCCATCAGCGGGCCACCTTTCGGCCGTCGGTCAGCAAGGGTTTGAGGAAGTGTCCAGTGTGGCTGTCCGCATGATCGGCTATGTCCTCCGGGGTGCCCTCGGCGACCAACATCCCGCCGCCGCTGCCGCCCTCGGGGCCCAGGTCGAGGACCCAGTCCGCGGTCTTGATGACGTCCAGATTGTGTTCGATGACGATGACGGAGTTGCCGGTGTCGACGATGCGTTGCAGCACGCCCAACAACTTGCGGATGTCCTCGAAGTGCAGTCCGGTGGTGGGCTCGTCAAGCACGTAGACGGTGCGACCGGTGGAGCGCTTCTGCAGCTCGGAGGACAGCTTGACCCGCTGCGACTCTCCGCCGGACAACGTGGTGGCTGGCTGCCCGAGACGGACGTAACCCAGCCCGACCTCGACCAGGGTGCGCAGGTGCCGGGCGATGACCGGGATGGCCTCGAAGAACACGACGGCGTCCTCGATCGGCATGTCGAGGATCTCTGCGATGGTCTTGCCCTTGTAGTGCACCTCGAGCGTCTCCCGGTTGTAGCGGGCGCCGTGGCAGACCTCGCACGGGACGTAGACGTCCGGCAGGAAGTTCATCTCGATCTTGATCGT
>NZ_JBAVCB010000043.1:0-6747 GCF_049586495.1 Aeromicrobium sp.
GTGGATCAGCGAAGGCCGAGCGTTGACAGCTCGACACGGTCAGGCTGATCTCGACGTGCAGGCGGGTTACGACCTGGCCGATCTGTTGCTGGCGGTTGACGGGCTTCAGCGAGCGCGCGCGCAGGAAGGTGCCGCCCAGCTTGAGATGAACCCGCAGCATGAGGACTTGTGGTTTTTCACCGTAATGGGACGGGCGCGTCACCTGATGACATGGGGGCAGGCCAACGACGCGCTGGACTTGCTGGACGATGCACTTGCAACGCCTGGACCAGTCCTCGAGGGCGGAGTTTACGCAGGATTGTTACGAGCGGCCCGGGCCGACGCGCTGCTGGCGTTGGGGCGTGCGACTCACGCCCTGGCTGTTCTCGACGCACTGGGCGATCGAAGCGTTGGGCAGGTGCCCACTGCGCGGCTCAGGCTCCTCGCGGGAGATCCTTCCCATGCTCACGTGCTGGCCTCGAGGGGTCTGAACAGTTCGCTGTGGCGGCGGGACCGCACCCAGCTCTTGCTGATCGACGCAGCCGCCCGGACCGAGCTCGGAGACGACGAAGGCGCTGCGAGGTGTCTGAGCGAAGCACTGGGCCAGATCGAGGAAAACAACGACCGGCGATCTTTGGCGACGATCCCGCGCTCCGTGCTGCAGGCTCAGGCTCGGTCGCTGCCCCAGCTGAGGGTGTTCACAGCTGAGCTCGACGACCTTGGCGTTGAGCCCACCTATCCTGATTCGGTGGATCTGGTGGAGCTCAGCCCACGCGAACACGTCGTCCTGCAGTCGCTGTCCGCCGGCCGCACCCTCGCTGAGACCGCTGCGGGAGAGTTCGTCTCGGTCGATACGGTCAAGAGTCAGACGCGCTCCCTGTACGCGAAGCTGAAGGTGCACAACCGGCGCGACCTGATCCTCCAGGCGCACCGTCTTGGCCTGGCTGACGATCAGCCGCGGTGAATGGACTTGCCTGGGTTGACGGGCGAAATTTCTCTGGCGCGCGAGCGATAGACTCGTCCGCTGTGAAGACGCTTGTCATTGGCGCCGGCGGCCGCGAGCACGCCTTGGCCCTCTCTCTGTCGAGGGACCCCCACGTCACTGAGGTGCACGCCGCTCCCGGCAACCCGGGGATCGCGGCGTTCGCCTCCGTCCATGACGTGGACCCGATGGACGGCTCGGCCGTCGCCGATCTCGCGGCTGGTCTGGGTGTCGACCTGGTGGTCGTCGGGCCCGAGGCTCCGCTGGTCGCGGGAGTCGCCGATGCGGTGCGCGCCGCAGGCATTGCGTGTTTTGGTCCGACCGCCGCAGCCGCCCAGCTGGAGGGTTCGAAGGCTTTCGCCAAGCAGGTCATGGCCGCCGCCGAGGTGCCCACGGCCATGGCGCACGTGTGCGAGACGGCCGATGAGGTCATCGCCGCGCTCGATGCCTTCGGCCCGCCGTACGTCGTCAAGGACGATGCACTTGCAGCCGGCAAGGGTGTCGTCGTCACCGACGATCGTCAGGAGGCGATCGATCACGCAGCGCAGTGCGGCGCCGTGGTGATCGAGGAGTTCCTGGATGGTCCCGAAGTGTCGTTGTTCGCGATCACCGACGGCGAGACCGTGCTGCCGCTGCAGCCGGCCCAGGACTTCAAGCGCGCCTTCGACGGTGACGCAGGCCCCAACACCGGGGGGATGGGCGCATACACACCGCTGGCCTGGGCTCCCGATGACCTCGTCGCCGAGGTGTCGCGGCGTGTGCTGGTGCCGACCATTCAGGAGATGGCGCGCCGAGGCACTCCGTTTCAAGGACTGCTCTACGCCGGGCTCGCGCTCACACAGCGTGGCGTCAAGGTCATCGAGTTCAACGCCCGGTTCGGCGACCCGGAGACCCAAGCCCTCCTGGCCCTGCTGCGCACTCCGCTGTCGGCACTGCTGCACGGCGCTGCCACCGGTGAGCTGGGCGACGTGGGGCTACCGCACTGGGCGCCCGAGTCGGCCCTGACCGTCGTGCTGGCAGCCGCCAACTACCCCGGCACTCCGAGCAAGGGTGACGAGATCACGGGTGTCGACGCCGCGAACGCGCTCGACGGCGTGGACGTCATCCACGCCGGCACCGCCGTCGTCGACGGCCGTCTCGTCACGGCAGGCGGCCGGGTTCTCTCGATCACGGCGACGGGCGCCGATCTCGTGGAGGCGCGCGAACGCGCCTACGCCGGCGTCGCCTTGATCGAGTTCGACGGAGCCCAGCACAGGTCGGACATCGCGCAGACAGCAGCAGAGGGGACAATGGACACGTGACCACTCCGAACGTCCTCGCCGCCCGCTACGCCTCACCCGAGCTGGTGCGCATCTGGTCACCCGAGCACAAGATCGTCCTCGAACGGCGGCTGTGGATCGCCGTCATGAAGGCTCAGAAGGATCTCGGGGTCGAGACACCGGACGGTGTCGTCGAGGCCCATGAGGCTGTGGTCGAGCAGGTCGACCTGGCGTCCATCGCGGAGCGGGAGAAGGTCACCCGGCACGACGTCAAGGCGCGCATCGAGGAGTTCGCCGCGCTGGCAGGATCTGAGCACATTCACAAGGGCATGACCTCGCGCGATCTCACCGAGAACGTCGAACAGCTGCAGATCCAAGCCTCCCTTCAGGTGCTTCGGGATCGCGCCGTCGCGGCACTGGCTCGCCTCGGGCGGTTGTCCGCCGAGCATGCCGAGCTCGTCATGGCTGGCCGCAGCCACAACGTCGCCGCTCAGGCCACGACCCTGGGCAAGCGTTTCGCCACGGTGGCCGACGAGCTGATGTTCTCGCTCGGCCGGCTCGACGACCTCGTCGCCCGGTATCCGCTGCGCGGCATCAAGGGTCCGGTCGGCACCGCCCAGGACCAGCTCGACCTCCTTGGCAGCGACGAGGCGCGTCTGGCCGACCTCGAGCAGCGGGTGGCTGCCCACCTCGGCTTCGACACCGTGCTGACCAGCGTCGGCCAGGTCTACCCACGCTCACTGGACTACGACGTCGTCACGTCGCTGGTGCAGCTGGCCGCTGGCCCGTCCAACCTCGCGACCACGATGCGACTGATGGCCGGCAACGAGATCGTGACCGAAGGATTCAAGCCAGGTCAGGTCGGCTCCAGTGCCATGCCGCACAAGATGAACACTCGCTCGTGCGAGCGGGTCAACGGGCTCGCGGTGATCCTGCGCGGATATGCCGCGATGGTCGGCGAGCTGGCCGGCGATCAGTGGAACGAGGGCGACGTGTCGTGCTCGGTCGTCCGACGCGTCGCGTTGCCCGACGCGTTCTACGCTGCCGACGGATTGTTCGAGACCTTCTTGACCGTGCTCGACGAGTTTGGCGTCTTCCCCGCCGTCGTGCAGCGCGAGCTCGATCGTTACCTGCCGTTCCTGGCCACCACCAAGGTGCTCATGGCTGCCGTGCGCCGGGGAGTGGGCCGCGAGGCCGCCCACGAGGCAGTCAAGGAGCATGCGGTCGCGGTGGCTCTGGAGATGCGAGAGAACGGTGCCGCCGAGAACGACCTGTTCGCGCGTCTGGCGGCTGATGACCGGCTGGGGCTCACCGAGGCCGATCTCGCTGCGCTGGTCGCCGAACCCATCACCTTCACCGGCGCCGCAGTGAGTCAGGTCGGCACGGTGGTGGCTGCGATCGAAAAGATCACGTCCGAGAGCCCGGGCGCTGCCGCCTACACCCCCGGCTCGATCCTGTGATGCGCTGAGCGTGGGACTTCAACTGGGGGCTGCCGGCTCCCACTAGGCTGAGCGCGTGGCTCTCGACATTCCCGGCGCGACGCACGTGCACTCTGGCAAGGTCCGCGACCTCTACGAGTACGCGCCGGACTCGAGCGCTCTTGGCGCGGGCGACCACCTGCTCATGGTGGCGTCGGACCGTATCTCGGCCTACGACTTCTCGCTCGAGCCCGCGATTCCGGACAAGGGCGAGATCCTCACCCGGATGTCGCTGTGGTGGTTCGATCAGCTGATGGACGTCGTGCCCAATCACATCGTGTCGACCGACGTGCCTGACGTCGTGCGCGGCCGGGCGGTCGTGGTCGAGAAGCTGGACATGTTCCCGGTGGAGTGCGTGGCGCGGGGCTACCTCACCGGATCGGGCCTGATCGACTACCAGGCCACCGGCACGGTCTGTGGTGTCGCGTTGCCGCCAGGACTGGTCGAGTCGAGCCGGCTCGCGGTCCCGATCTTCACCCCCGCCACCAAGGCTGATCTGGGCGAGCACGACGAAAACGTGGACTTCGATCATGTGGTCAGCACCATCGGCATCGACGATGCGACGGCGCTACGCGATCTGACGCTGCAGGTCTACGGCCGCGCAGAAGCGATCGCCCGCGATCGCGGCATCATCCTGGCCGACACCAAGCTCGAGTTCGGCCGCGACAGCACCGGGCAGATCGTGCTCGGCGACGAGGTGCTGACGCCGGACTCCTCACGCTTCTGGCCGGCCGACTCCTACGCCGCAGGCCGCGTGCAGCCGTCCTTCGACAAGCAGTTCGTTCGCAACTGGCTGACCTCCGCCGAGAGCGGATGGGATCGCACCGGCGATGCGCCGCCACCGGAGCTGCCGAGCGAGATCGTCGAGCGGACCCGCGACCGCTACGTTCAGGCCTACGAGCAGCTCACTGGCCTTGCCTTCTAGGTGAGTTTTGATCGCCGCAACGTGGAGAAAACGGGACCTAACGGGCAGCGGGTGCAGGCATACTGTTGCCTGATGTCCAACCAACACCACGCACCCGCAGCGCACCTGGTCGCACCGACGGCCGTCGGTACGCACCCCTCCGTCGCAGCGTGGCTACAGGCCTTTGCAGCGGCGGTCCGTGACCGCAACTTCTCCGGCGCCCGCGGACTGTTCTGGGCCGACGCCGAGGGATTCGGGACCGTCGCCAACCGCTGGAACGGCATCGACCAGCTGGAGGCCGAGCAGTGGCAGGGGGTGTGGGGCCGCACCGCCGACTTCGACTTCGATCTCGACGCAGCACGCATCGTGTCCGCTGACGACCTGACCCTCGTCATCTCCACCTGGTCGTCTGATGGGGTCGGCTCGGATGGCACCATGCGGCGCCGTGTCGGCCGCGCCACGATCGGCCTCGTGGCTGTCGACGGCGATCTGCGGGCCGTGCACACCCACTTCTCGATGGTGCCGGGAACGCCTGCGTGATCCATTTCCATGCTGCTCGCAACTTCCTGTGGACCATGGAACGCTTCATCAAGCGGTGGGCGCCTCAGCTGAAGGGAGTCGTACACCCGGTCGCCTACGGCGACATCGACCTCGCGTCGCCGGTTCCGCCCGGCTTGCACCTGTTCACCGATTTCGAACGGCTCCTGCCGGCCGAACGAGTGCTCGCCGCCCGGCTACATCATCGGCTCGCCAATCAACCGGACTCCTACGCCACGCTCAACGACCCCGCCGCCTGGACCGGTCGCCTCGGGTTGCTGCGCGACCTGTCTGCAGCCGGTATCAACGATTTTCGGGCGTTTCCGTTCCACTCCGTCGAGCCCGACCTCAGGTTTCCGGCATTTTTGCGGTGGGCCCACGAGCACCGCGGCAGCCTCGGCGCACCGGTCAACTCCATGAACGAGCTGCACCAGCGGGTCGACCAGCGGGTCACGGGACGCCGGCAACGAAGAAGCTCAGATCTGTTGGTGGTCGAGCAGATGGACGTGCGGAGCGAGGATGGTCTGTTCCGCAAGTACTCCGCGATCAAGATCGGTGACCAGCTCGTGCCGCGCCATCTGCTCTTCAGCGAGAAGTGGGTGACCAAGATCCAACACCCCACCATCACCCCTGCGCTCGCGGAGGAGGAGCTCGAATTCCTCCACACGTTCCCTCACGAGGCGCTGGTGCGGCAGGTCTTCTCGATGGCCGGGCTGGACTACGGCCGGATCGACTACGGCTTCCGTGGAGGTCGCCTGCAGGTGTGGGAGATCAACACCAACCCGGTCATCGTTCCGCATCCGGGCAAGATGGCTCCCCAGCGCGTGCCTGGCCAGACCTGGTCGGCTGCAGCGATCACGGCGGCGTTCGAGGAGCTGGCGGCCAAGGCCCCGACGATGCCGGGGCGCCGACCGTTCGGCCTCGCCGAGCGGGCCGTGTGGCGGATGCAGTCGGCGGTGACCCGTCGTTACGACCAGAAGCGTCGATGAGAAGTGGATCGTCGCCGAGCTGAGCGTGTCGACTGCCAGGTGGTGGATAGAGTGAAGACCCGTCACAGACCTGAGGAGACATCGTGGGAAACCTGGCCGCACTGCTGGAGGACACGACCGCGAAGCACGGCGATCGCACGGCGATCGTGTTCGGGGACACGAAGCTGAGCTACGCCCAGGTCAACGGCGCGGCGAACCAGGTGGCCAACCTGCTGGTGTCGCGCGGCATCGCGCCAGGTGACAAGGTGGCGCTCAGCTGCCCGAACCTGCCGTACTTCTCGATCGTCTACTTCGGCATCCTCAAGGCCGGCGCCACCGTGGTCCCGCTCAACGTGCTGCTCAAGCCGCGCGAGGTGGCCTACCACCTGGCGGACTCCGAGGCCAAGGCGTACTTCGCCTTCGAGGGCTCGGCCGACCTGCCGATCGGTGACGCGGCGTGGGAGGGCTTCCAGGCCACGGACACGTGCGAGGAGTTCTTCCTGATCAAGCTCGACTCGGCCGCACCGGCCCCGATGGAGCCGCCGGAGTTCTACGCCCCGCTCGTGGCCGAGCAGCCGCCGACCTTCGACACCGTCGAGACCGACGACGACGACACCGCGGTCATCCTCTACACCTCCGG
>NZ_JBAVCB010000044.1:0-9745 GCF_049586495.1 Aeromicrobium sp.
CCGATGAAGCGCGCGGCCTGTTTGCCGGGCTCGCCGCCCACGCCATCCGACCCCTGGACAGCGCCACGACCGGGGGCCTCGGCATCACCTTCGGCGTCACCAGTCACGGCTATGGATGGCCCGCCGCCAAGGGCGGGTCGGCAGCGATCTCCCGCGCCATGGCCGCTGAGCTGGCAGAGCAGGGGGGGCGCATCGAGACGGGCCACCACGTCACCGAGCTGCCGCATGCCGATGTCGTCATGTTCGACACCTCGCCGTCGGCCGCGGCTGACATCGCCGGCGACCGGGTGCCGACCCGCATCGCCCGCGCCTTGCGCCGGTGGAAGTCTGGACCGGGAGTCTTCAAGGTCGATCTGGCCGTCCAGGGCGGTGTGCCCTGGACCAACGAGTGGTGCCACCGTGCGGGCACGCTCCACCTCGGCGGCACGATCGAGCAGATCGCTGCGGCTGAGAAGCAGGTGACCTCAGGTCAGATGCCCGAGCGCCCGTTCGTCCTGGTGGCGCAGCAGTACGTGGCGGATCCGGGCCGATCGGTCGGCGACGTGCACCCCGTGTGGGCGTACGCGCACGTTCCCGCGGGGTACACCGGCGACGCCACCGAGGCCGTCATCGATCAGATCGAGAGATTCGCCCCGGGCGTGCGCGACCGCATCGTGGGTCAGGCGACCACCTCTCCGGCCCAGTGGGAGGCCTACAACCCCAACTACCTCGGCGGTGACATCGGCGGCGGAGCCAACACCCCGTGGCAGCTGCTGATGCGTCCGCGGATGTCGCCGCACCCGTACGCGATCGGTCCCGGTCTGTACCTGTGCTCGGCCTCCACTCCGCCGGGCGCTGGAGTGCACGGGATGGGCGGATTCCACGCCGCGACCTTGGCCGTCGGGCGCTTGTAGCCCGGGCACCTCGAGAACTCGTACTGTGGGGGTGGCGTTCGTTGTGTTGAATGGACGTTTCCCCCTCACCGCAGGAGCCCCCATGCGACTCCCCACCGGCCGCGCGGCCCTCGCCGCCTCGGCTGCCGCCACCGTGATGCTGCTGACCGCGGCCTGCGGCGGCGACACCGAGGCGACCGCAGATGAGGCCAGCGACCCGGCCGCCACCAGCGACGCACCCGCCGCAGATCCGAACGCAACGTTCCAGGACGGCACCTACCAGGCCAGCGGGACGTACGGAAACCCCGGCGGCCAGTCCAGCATCGACGTCACCATGACGATCGCCGACAACACCGTCACGGATCTGAAGCTCGAGCCCGGCGCCAGCGGCACGTCGCTGCAGTACCAGAAACAGTTCATCGGGGGCGCCGCCGACGAAGTGGTCGGCAAAAAGCTCGGCGAGATCAACGTCTCCAAGGTGTCGGGCTCATCATTGACCAGCACAGGCTTCAATATCGCCCTCGAGCAGATCCAGAAGGACGCGACGGCCTGACCAGCTGGTCGTGACGGCATGGACGAATGGAATTTCGACGCGATCGGCACGCGGTGGCAGATCGACACCCGCACGACGCTTGACGACGCGATTCGAAGCGAGATCCTCCGCTGCGTCGAGGATTTCGACCGCACCTGGTCGCGCTTCCGCGCGGACTCGGTCGTCTCGGACATCGCGCGGACGCCGGGGGTGCGGACCGTGGTGGGGGCCGAGTCGCTGATGGACTTCTACGACGAACTGTTCGACGCCACCGACGGCGCCGTCAACCCGTTGATCGGTCAGACGCTCTCCGACCTCGGGTACGACGCCGACTACTCGTTGCGGGCCGTACCGGATCCGGCGCCGGTCCAGGCGTGGTCGTCCGTCGTGCACGAGGGTCCGAGGATCGCCACCACCGCCCCGGCGCTCATCGATGTCGGCGCGGCCGGGAAGGGACGCCTCGTGGATCTGATCGCCGGACTCCTCTGGCAGGCCGGCGCCCACGAGGCGACGCTCGACGCGAGTGGCGACATCTACCACCGCGGGACCACGCCCATCCGGGTGGCGCTCGAGCATCCTCGTGATCGGACGCGGGCACTGGGCGTCGTGCATCTTGATTCCGAGCACGCTCTGTGCGGATCCGCGTCCAACCGACGTGCGTGGGGCGATGGACTGCATCACGTGCTCGACGGCCGCACGGGGCGACCCACGTCGGACATCGTCGCCACCTGGGTCCTGGTTCCCCAGTCATGCATGATCGCGGACGGTCTGGCGACGGCTCACTACTTCGCCGAGCCCGATCGGTTGCTGGAACGGTGGGATCATCAGTTCGTCCGCATGCACGCCGATGGCCGAGTGGTGTGGTCGCCGGACCTTCCCGGAGAGGTGTTCGCATGAACGGGGTCAGAGATGTGCTGGATCGTCGGCTTGGCCACCTGACGATGTACCGGCTGGTCACGCTCGCGCTGGCGGCTCTGGTCCTCATCTCGATGCTGTACACGGGCGTCGGGTCGTTGGGCGAGGGGCTGTTCTCCCTGGGCGGTCAGGTGCTCTCGGCGATCGTGCTGCTGGTGACCACGGTGGCGAGCGGCTGGGTGCTGGCCCGCGCATGGCGTGTGCGGCCGCACCTGGAGTCGTCGGTCATCTCGGCACTGCTGCTGTACTTCTTGTTCATCCCGCAGACCGATGCCAGCAAGCTGGGCTGGCTGGCGCTCGCCGCGGTGCTCGCGGCCGCGTCGAAATATCTGCTGGCCTGGCGTGGGCGGCATGTCTTCAACCCCGCGGCGACTGGTGCCTTCGGGGTGTACGTCGTCCAGGCCATGATCGACGTCGACCCGATCGATCGCGTGGGGGCGTCGTGGTGGGTGGCGTCGGCCGACCTCCTGCCGTGGGTCGTGATGGCCGCCGCGCTGGTGCTGTACCGCACGCGTCGCCTCGACCTCGGAGCCGTTTTTCTCGCGGTGGCGCTTCCGCTGGTGATGATGGGGTTGCACCACGTCGGGCAGGGCTGGGGAGGTGCCGCACGCACCGCGCTCGAGGCGTCGCCGTTGATCTTCCTGGCCGGATTCATGCTGAGCGAGCCGCTCACCCTGCCGCCGCGTCGGCACCAGCAATGGGTCGTCGCCGTGGTGGCCGCGGTCGTCTACGCCTATCCGTTGGCGATCTTGGTGGTCACCGAGACCCCGCCGCTGTTCGGGGTTGGAGACCAGTGGCAGGTCGCGGCGCTGCTGGTGGGCAACGCCGTGGCGTTCGCCTTCGCCCGGCGCAGCGGGGTGCAGCTGGAGCTCATCGAGCGACGGCAGCGCGGCATCGACACCCACGAGCTGATCTTCCGGTCGCAGCGCCGGCACCGCTTCGAGCCCGGCCAGTACGCCGAGCTGCATCTCCCGCACCGCGGCGCCGACGCGCGCGGCTCGCGCCGGGTGTTCAGCATCAGCTCGCCCCCCGACACCGACGGCACCATCGCGTTCTCCCTGAGGGTGCCCGAGCCAGCGTCCAGCTTCAAGCGAGCGCTGGTGGACCTGCCGCTCGGCGCCAGAGTCCAGTCGACCGGAATTGCGGGCGACTTCCTGCTGCCTCATGATCCATCCATTCCCGTCGTGCTGGTGGCGGGCGGCATCGGCGTCACGCCGTTCCTCAGCCAGCTGCGGCACGCGCCTGATCGCGATGCTGTCCTGGTCTACGCGGTGGCATCGGCCGATGACGTCCCGTTTGCCGACGAGCTACAAGCTCATCGGGTCGTGCTGGTCTGCGCCACCCGCCCCGATCGGCTGCCCGATGCCTGGACCTGGATCGAGGCGCCGTTCCTGTCGACCGACCTGATCGCCCAGGCGGTGCCGGACCTCGCGACTCGCCACGCGTACCTGTCGGGTCCGCCGGCCATGGTCAACGCCGTCCGCGGCGGGCTGGCCAAGCGCGCCGAGCGCGTGCGCACCGACTACTTCAGCGGCTACTGAGCAGACCACGTCCCCATGGGTCGCGGTGGAGGACACAAGTTGATAGGAATAGACTCAACTTTGCCATGGTTATGCAGGTCATAGCCCTCGTCAAGGAGAAATGCCCATGGATCTCTCGTCGTTCACCACACGCAGCCAGCAGGCGCTCAGCGGTGCCGCGTCTGCTGCCGTCGCCGCCGGTCATCCCTCGGTCGATCCCGCACATCTGCTCGCCGCGCTGCTCACCCAGACCGGGGGCACGGCCGCGCCCTTGCTGCAGGCCACCGGGGTGGATGTGTCCCGTGCCGTCACCGAGACGAAGGGCCTCGTCGACGCGCTGCCATCGGCCACCGGTGCCACGGTGCAGACACCTGGCCTGTCTCGAGCGACTCACCAGGTGCTGCAGCGCGGCCAGGACCTCGCCACGCAGCTGGGCGATGACTTCGTGTCGTCCGAGCACCTGGTCGTGGCACTCGCCACTGTCCAGTCACCCGTCTCGGAGCTGCTCGAGCGCCTCGGCGCCACACCCGAGGCCCTGCAGGCGGCGTTCGTCTCGGTGCGCGGAAGCGCTCGCGTCACGAGCCAGGACGCCGAGGACAGCTACCAGTCGCTGGAGAAGTACGGCGTCGACCTGACGGCCGTGGCGCGCGAGGGCAAGCTGGATCCGGTCATCGGCCGCGACAGCGAGATCCGTCGAGTCGTGCAGGTGCTGAGTCGCCGCACGAAGAACAACCCCGTGCTGATCGGTGAGCCGGGCGTCGGCAAGACCGCTGTCGTCGAGGGCCTGGCCCAGCGCATCGTCGACGGTGACGTGCCCGAGTCGTTGAAGGGGCGCCGGCTCATCTCGCTCGACTTGTCGGCCATGGTCGCGGGAGCCAAGTACCGCGGCGAGTTCGAGGAACGGCTCAAGGCGGTGCTGGCTGAGATCAAGGAGTCCGACGGTCAGATCATCACCTTCATCGACGAGCTGCACACCGTGGTCGGTGCTGGAGCGAGCGGCGACAGCTCGATGGATGCCGGCAACATGCTGAAACCCATGCTGGCCCGGGGCGAGCTGCGCCTCATCGGGGCCACGACGCTCGACGAGTACCGCGAGCGCATCGAGTCTGATCCGGCCCTGGAGCGCCGTTTCCAGCAGGTGCTGGTCAACGAGCCCAGCGCCACCGACACGATCGCCATCTTGCGCGGGCTCAAGGAGAAGTACGCGGCCCACCACGGCGTCCGCATCTCCGACGCGGCGTTGGTGGCCGCGGCCACCCTCTCCGACCGCTACATCCCGGGCCGCCAGCTGCCGGACAAGGCGATCGACCTGATCGACGAGGCGGGCAGCCGCCTGCGCATGGAGATCGACTCCAGCCCGGTCGAGATCGATGAGCTGCGCCGCGCGGTGGACCGGCTGCGGATGGAGGAGCTGCACCTCGATCGCGAGGAGGACGACGCCAGTCGAGACCGGCTCGAGAGGCTGCGCGCCGAGCTGGCCGACAAGCAGGAGACCCTGCGGGCCCTCGAACAGCGTTGGGAGAGCGAGAAGCAGTCGCTCAACGCCGTCGGCGACATCACCAAGGCCATCGACGAAACCCGCCGTGCGGCCGAACGCGCCCAGCGCGACGGTGACCTCGAGACCTCCAGCCGCCTGCTGTACGGCGAGATTCCTGCGATGGAGAAGCAGCTGGCGGACGCCCAGGCTGCCCAGGGGGCTCAGGTCGAGGATCTCATGGTCCACGAGGAGGTCACGGCAGACGACATCGCGGAGGTCGTCGCGGCCTGGACCGGCATCCCCACCGGACGGCTGCTCGAGGGCGAGACCGGCAAGCTGCTGCGCATGGAGGACGAGCTCGGCAAACGCCTGATCGGACAGCGCCCTGCGGTGCAGGCCGTCTCTGACGCCGTCCGACGTTCACGGGCCGGTATCGCCGACCCGGATCGGCCGACCGGTTCGTTTCTGTTCCTGGGGCCCACCGGCGTGGGCAAGACCGAGCTGGCCAAGACGCTGGCGGAGTTCCTGTTCGACGATGAACGCGCCATCATCCGCATCGACATGAGCGAGTACGCCGAGAAGCACAGCGTGAGCCGACTCGTCGGTGCACCTCCGGGATACGTGGGGCACGACGAGGGGGGCCAGCTCACCGAGGCGGTGCGACGCAGGCCGTACTCGGTGGTGCTGCTGGACGAGGTCGAGAAGGCCCATCCTGAGGTCTTCGACGTGCTGCTGCAGGTGCTTGACGACGGCCGGCTCACCGACGGCCAGGGTCGTACGGTCGACTTCCGCAACACGATCATCGTCCTGACGTCCAACCTCGGTTCGGCGTTCCTGGCCGACTCCTCGCTGGATGACGCCGCGAAGCATGCAGGCGTGATGGAAGTCGTGCGAGCGTCGTTCAAGCCCGAGTTCTTGAACCGACTCGACGAGATCGTCACGTTCGATGCGCTCGACACGGACGCCCTCACGCACATCGTGGACCTGCAGCTCACGTCCCTGGGGCGCCGGCTCGCGGCTCGACGCATCACCCTGGAGGTCAGCGATGCCGCCAAGGAGTGGCTGGCTCTCACCGGCTGGGATCCCCTCTACGGCGCTCGCCCGTTGCGCCGACTCGTGCAGCAGGCCATCGGTGACCGGCTCGCCAAGGCGCTGCTGGCTGGCGAGATCCGCGACGGCGAGACGGTCCGAGTGGACCGCGCCGATGACCTCGACGGACTCAGCGTGCAGCCCGCCTGACTCGGCCGCTGGTGCGGGTGGGCGCGGGTTGGGGCCGCATGGTGGGATGGACGGGTGCCACACCCTCCGCGTCCGCAGAAGGTCACGTCGGCCTGCCTGTTCGTGGGGATCAGCAGTGCGCTGCTGCTGTTCTACGTGATCGGGTGGCTGACCTCGTGGAACTCCCAAGAAATCCAAGGTGGTCTGCGCGACGCGTTGGCGGACGCCGATCTCGCCGCGGTCGGGCTGACCGTGCAGGGCACGATCGATGCCCTGCGCACTGTGTTGATGGTGTCAGTCGTTCCGCTCGTCGCAGGCGTCGTCTTCGCCGTGTATGCGGCCCGCGGACACGCGCAGTCACGGGTGATGCTCACCGGTGTCGCGGCCCTTGCGGCCCTCGCCTTCGTCCTCACAGGTGGACTCATCGGACTGCTGCCGGCGGCCTTCGCGGTGTTCGCCGTCGTGCAGCTGTGGAGTCGTGAGTCGCGGGTCTGGTTCGCAGTCGTCAACGGACGCGAGGTGCCGGCTTCGCTGATGCCGGTGGCTGTGAACGCTTCAGCTCGGCCTGACCCGTTTGCCACCACCACAGCAGGCGTCGGGGCGCAAGTGCCCGAGCCGCCGGCAACGCCCGCGCAGGTGCAGCCCCATCACGGACCTCCGTCGCCCGTGCGGACGCTCACCCTCGTGACGTCGATCGCGGCGGGCATCGCCAGCGCCGTCGGGGCGGCCTACGTGGCTGTCTACCTGCTGGCCAGAGAACCGCTCACCCAGGCCCAGCTCGATTCGCCGATGCGGACCATGATGGACAACAGCGACGCCGAGATCGTGGAGGCCATGCGGGTGGCCGCTGTGGTCTGTGCCATCACGGTCGTCCTGGGGATGGCCGCGATGATCGCGACGTGGCTGATCTGGAAGCAGCGCGGCATCGGCCGCGTGGCGCTCACCGTGCTGTCCGGCGTCACCGTGGTGATGGGCCTGTTCACTCTGGTTGGCCTGCCGTGGGCCGGGGCCGCGGTGTGGGTGCTCGTGCTGCTGAGACGGCCCGAAACGCGTGCGTGGGTCAGCTCGTCCTGACCGACTCCACTTCGGTGTGGGGGGCGTCACGCGGCTAGACTGATGGGTATGCCATCCAGCGCAACCGGTCTTGTCCGCCCCCATGTCGTCGTGGTCGGTGGAGGCTTCGGCGGCATCGCGGTCGCGCGCAAGCTCAAGCGCGCCGACGTCGACATCACCCTGATCGACCGGCACACCTACAACACCTTCAACCCGCTGTTGTACCAGGTCGCGACGGCCAGCCTGAACCCCGGCGACGTCACGTGGTTCCTGCGCGCCATCCGTTCCGGACAGGACAACATCCGCTTCCTCAAGGGCACCGTGACCTCGATGGACCACGACGCCAAGGTGATCAATCTCGACGGCGGCAACTCGGTCAAGTACGACTACCTCGTCATCGGTGTGGGCGTCACCGCCAACTTCTTCGGCATCCCTGGTGCGCCTGAGTACTCGATGCCGCTGTACCGCCGGTCGCAGGCGCTCGCGGTGCGCGACAAGATGTTCGCCAACCTGGAGAACGCCGCGGTCAACGGCCAGGATCGCGACCTGCGCATCGTCGTCGTCGGTGGCGGTGCAACCGGTGTCGAGACAGCGGGTGCGTTCGCCGAGCTGCGCAACAACGACCTGCCCGTCACGTATCCAGAGATCGACCCCACTCGGGTACACATCACGCTCGTCGAGATGATGCCGCACGTGCTCGGGCCCTTCCATCCCAAGCTGCGCGCCTATGCCAAGAAGTCGCTGGAGAAGCGCAACGTCGATCTGCGGCTTGGGACCGCGGTCAAGGAGGTCCGCTCCGACGGGGTGCTCGTCGAGCACGACGGTCGTGAAGAGTTCGTGGCTGCTGGCATCGTCGTGTGGGCGTCGGGCGTCACAGCCCACCCCGTGGTGGCCGACTGGGACGTTCCGCAAGGAAGCGGCGGCCGCATCGAGATCGACGAACATCTGCAGGTCCGCGGCCTCGAGAACGTCTTCGCGATCGGTGACGTCGCGATCAATCCCGATGTGCCGTTGCCTCAGCTGGCGCAGCCCGCGATCCAGGGCGGCAAGCACGTGGCCAAGGTGATCAAGGCTGATCAGAACGGCAAGCGCGCGAAAGTCAAGGCGTTCAAGTACCTCGACAAGGGCACCATGGCCACGATCGGCCGCGCGTCGGCGATCGCCGAGATCGCCTACCTGCCGCGGCTCAAGGGGTTCCCGGCCTGGGTGATCTGGATCGGCCTGCACATCGTGACGCTGCTGGGCAATCGCAACCGGTTCGCCACGTTGATCAACCTGACGGCCAAGTATCTGGCGTGGGGAAGTCACAATGCGATCGTGGGCGAGACCCCGCCGATCGCCGCGCAGAAGCCCCAGATGGTCGATTCGCGCACGCCCTCCAAGGCGGCCAAGAAGAGCGCAGTTCGCAAGGTGGCCGCCGATCAGGCCGCCGAGGGGCACGAGGACACCACGCAGCACTGAAGGCTCGACTGATTCGAGCCTGGCTCGGACTGTCAGAGGTGCGATCTAGGTTGGATTCATGGACACCTGCACCGTCGTCGCGTCTGGTCTGCTGACCGATCTGGCGCGGGAGCGGGCGCGTGCGGAGGCGCGGGAGACCGAGGCGATGCTGCGGTTCCGTGATGCGGAGATGGCTCGCACCGAGGACGTCCGTCCGGTGCTGCGTCGTCAGATCGAACGGGCTGCCATCACTTTGGAGATCGGTCAGGCCATGGGGTTGACCGAGGGTCAGGTGCACCACCGGCTGTCGTCGGCTGAGCGGGTGCGCGAGCACACGCCGCAGACCTGGTTGGCGTTTCGTGCCGGTCACATCAACGAACCGCGGGTCCGGGAGATCTCCCTGGCGATCAACACCCTGCAACGACCCGACTCGTTGATCCGTCTGGATCAGCGGGTCGTGGCCTACGCGCAGTCCCACACCGTGCCGGAGCTGCGTCGCTGGTTGCGCCGGTTCATCCAACGGGTCGAGGCAGACCTCGCCACCGCACGCGCCGAACGGGCCCGAACCGACCGTCGGGTCGAGATCCAGCACGGCGACGATGGCATGGCGGTGCTGTGGGCGTTGCTGCCGGCACCTGCTGCTGCGGCGATCGCCCGTCGCCTGGCCCACGAGGCCACGTCCTTCGGTGCGGCCGATCCTCGCACCACACCGCAACGC
>NZ_JBAVCB010000045.1:0-16127 GCF_049586495.1 Aeromicrobium sp.
CGTAAGGGCCAGGGCAGCCCCCGAGTCCTACTTCACTCCTTCTCGGCCATGAATCGCTTGGGACCGAGATGACAGCACGATGTGAAGACCAACTGACGACGTCGAGCACGAGGACGCGATCTAGCGGGTTGGGGGAGCTCCAGCCAGCACGAGGTCCAGCAGCACGATTGCTCCGGCCTTGTCGAGCGGATCGTTGCCGTTCCCGCACTTGGGCGACACGATGCACGCGGGACAGCCGTCCTGGCACGCGCATCCGGCGATCGCGTCGCGGGTCATCTGCAGCCACCGGGCCGCCAGCTCGTGGCCGCGCTCGGCGAAGCCCGCTCCGCCGGGGTGACCGTCGTAGACGAACACCGTGAGCAGTCCGGTGTCGGCGTGCAGTGCGGTCGACAGGCCGCCGATGTCCCAGCGGTCGCAGGTGGCCAGCAGTGGGAGCAGTCCGATGGCGGCGTGCTCGGCCGCGTGGGCCGCGCCCGGCACGTCGGCACTGTCCAGCGCCCGAGCAACGGAGTCAGCCTCCACCGTCCACCAGACCGATTGCGTGGGCAGGGTGCGTTCCGGAAGAACCAACGGATCTTCGCTGATGACCCCCTGCGTCTCGGTGCTGTGCTTGAGGAAGGACACGACCTGGCTGTGCACCTCGACGGTCCCGAAGGACACCGCGGCCGGTCCCCACTGCTCCGATCGCAAGGTCTCAGTGATCTGCACCTCGGTCACCGAGCGGGCTTGTGTCGAGTACGGCGGGTTGTCGCGGTGCACCATGGCAGCACCGTTCTCCAGGTCGTACTCGTCGACGAGGTAGACCTCGCCTTGGTGCACGTAGACCGCGCCGGCGTGCACGTGGCTGTCGGCGGACCCCGCGTCCACCGTGCCGATCAGCCGGCCGGTCGGGTCATCGACGATCTGCACCGGTGCGCCGCCGCTGGATCGCAGATCAGCCAGATCGCCGGCTCGCTCCCGCTTGGTCCAGAACCACCCGGCGTCACGCTTGCGCAGCCAACCGGCCGCTGCAAGCGCAGCAACCCCCTCTTCCGCCCGCGGACCGAAGGTGTCGAAGTCTTTGTCCGTCAACGGCAGCTCCTGCGCAGCGGCGGCCAGGTGTGGGCCGAGCACGTAGGGATTGTCCGGGTCGAACACCGACGCCTCGACGGGTGCGCCGAACAGGGCCTCGGGGTGATGCACCAGGTAGGTGTCGATCGGCTCGTCCCGCGCCACGAGCACGCCGAGGGAGTCCTTGCCAGCCCTTCCAGCTCGCCCGAACTGCTGGTGCAGAGCGGCTCGCGTGCCGGGGAACCCGACGCTGATCACCGCGTCGAGTCCAGCGATGTCGATGCCGAGCTCGAGCGCATTGGTGCTGGCCAGTCCGAGCAGATCGCCTGAGCGCAACCGATTCTCCAGCTCGCGCCGCTCCTCCGGGAGATATCCGCCGCGGTAGGTGGCCACCCGGGACGTGAGCTCGGGATCCACCTCCGCGAGTCGACGTTGCGCTGCTGCCGCGACCGTCTCGGCGCCACGGCGCGATCGAACGAAGGTCAGGGTGCGCACGCGTCCGATCACCAGATCGGTCATCAGCTCGGCCGCTTCTGAGGTCGCTGACCGACGGATGCCAGCCAGGGCGGGCCCCTCAGCCTGAGACGTGGTGCCGCCGATCACGGGTGGTTCCCACAACGCGATGGTCCGCGCGGCGTGCGGTGAGGTGTCGTCGGTGACGGCTGACATGTCCAGGCCGGTGAGCCGCTCGGCGAACACCTCCGGGTCCGCCACGGTCGCCGACGACAGCACGAACAACGGGTCCGCGCCGTGGTGCTCGCACAGCCGCCGCAACCGGCGCAGGATGTGAGCCACGTGCGCGCCGAACACGCCGCGGTAGTGGTGGCACTCGTCGACGACGACATGGGTCAGCCCGCCGAGGACACGTCCCCACCGCTCATGGGCCGGAAGGATCGAATGGTGCAACGTGTCCGGGTTGGTCAGCAGATAGTTGGCATGGCCGCGGGCCCACACGCGTTCCTCGCGGGAGTTGTCGCCATCGACCGTCGCGGCCCGCAGCAGATGTGCCGCTGGCGCCAGTCGGCGCAGCTGGTCGGCAGCAAGTGCCTTGGTGGGTGCGAGATAGAGCACCGTGGGTCGCCGATGGCCGTGCAGCCCGCTCCCGGTGCGTCCCGCCACCAGCGATGTCAACGCAGGTGCTTGGAACGCCAGTGACTTGCCCGAGGCCGTGCCGGTCGAGATCACGACGTGCCGTCCGGCTCGCAGGTGCTCCATGGCCTCGGCCTGATGGCCCCACACCGTCGCGATGCCCTCCGCCTCGAAGACGGCTCGAACCTGCGGGTCGATCCATGCAGGCCACGGTTCGATCACCGCCTCGCGAGCCGGCACGTGCTCGACGTGGGTGACCCGTTCGGGATACCGCAGCAGCAGGTCGGCAGGATCCACGGGTCGAGTCTCCCAGACCGATCAGCACGGCTGCGTCCCGTGTGATTGACTTTCTGTGCAGACGGAGAGCGGACCAGAAAGGGTGAGGATGGAACTCACGATCACCTCACGCACAGTCGATCCGTTCACCGTCATCGAGATCGGCGGCGAGATCGACGTCTACACCGCTCCGCGCCTGCGCGAATCGATCGTCGCGGCGATCGATGACGGGCAGCACCGATTGATCATCGACGTCCAGAAGGTCGACTTCCTCGACTCCACGGGCCTCGGCGTCCTGGTCGGTGCACTGAAGCGGGTCCGGGGCGATGGTGGCTCCCTGGACATCGTGTGCACGCAGGAACGCATCCTCAAGATCTTCGAGATCACAGGACTCGACAAGGTCTTCGGTCTGCACGCGACGGTCGACGAGGCGCGTGCCGCACACGGCTGACCCCGTTTCGTCCTGCCACGGTTGAGGCATGTAACCTGCGTCACGGCGTCCCTGCCTGTCAGGGGCGCGATCTGTCTTGCCTTACCTCTGGAGGATTAATGACTCACGCGACATTCGTTGCGGCAGTGGGCGGAGACCTCGACTTCTCGGACAAGAACTCGTACTACTTGTACGCAGTCGTGGCTGTCGGCGCTCTGGCTCTCATCATGGCGGGCGTCTTTCGCGCCCAGGTGCTCAAGGCACCTGACGGCACCGAGAAGATGCAGGACATCGGCCAAGCCGTGCAGGAAGGCGCAGCCGCCTACCTGAGCCGGCAGTTCAGGACCCTGGCAGTCTTCGCCGTCCTGGCGCTGCTCATGCTGGTCGCGCTCGACGCCGCCGTGCTCGGCTGGGACAACGACTGGAAGATCAAGATCGGTCGTTACGTCGCCCTGCTGCTCGGCGCCGGATTCTCCGCGTTGATCGGTTATCTCGGCATGTGGCTCGCAACACGCGCCAACATCCGCGTGGCTGCGGCCGCCCAGAACGAGGGCCGCGAAGTCGCCATGCGCATCGCCTTCCGCACCGGCGGCACCGTCGGCATGCTGACGGTGGGCCTCGGCCTCCTCGGCGCCGGCGCCATCGTGCTCATCTACACCGGCGACGCCCCCGAGGTCCTCGAAGGCTTCGGCTTCGGCGCTGCGTTGCTCGCCATGTTCATGCGAGTTGGCGGCGGCATCTTCACCAAGGCTGCTGACGTCGGCGCCGACCTCGTCGGCAAGGTCGAGCAGAACATTCCGGAGGACGATCCCCGCAACGCCGCGACGATCGCGGACAACGTGGGCGACAACGTCGGCGACTGCGCCGGCATGGCAGCCGATTTGTTCGAGTCCTACGCCGTGACCTTGGTCGCCGCGCTGATCCTCGGCTCAGTCGCCTTCGGCGAGGTCGGCCTCGTGTTCCCGCTGGTCATCCCGGCCATCGGTGCACTGACCGCGATCCTCGGTGTGTACATCACCCGTCCCCGCGCTGGCGAGGGCGGACTCACCACGATCAACCGCTCCTTCTACATCACCGCGATCGTCTCCGCTGCGGCTTCGATCGGGGCCGCGTTCCTGCTGCTCCCGTCCAAGTTCAGCGATGCCGAGCTGCCGGGCATCGACGTCAACACCTTGATCGTCAGCCTGGCGCAGCAGGGCGGCCAGGAGGCCCCCGGCCTCGACGCCAACCCGCGGATGATCGCGATCCTGGCGGTCCTCATCGGCATCGTGCTGGCAGCCATCATCCTCGCGCTGACCGGCTACTTCACCGGCACCGAGACCCGCCCGGTCAGGGATGTCGGCAAGACGTCACTCACCGGTGCTGCCACCGTCATCCTGTCCGGCCTCGCGGTCGGCTTCGAGTCGGCGGTCTACACCGCGATCGTGATCGCTGCGGCTGTCTTCGGCGCGTTCCTGCTCGGCAGCGGCTCGCTGGTCGTGGCACTGTTCGCGGTGGCACTGGCCGGTTGCGGTCTGCTCACCACGGTCGGCGTCATCGTCGCCATGGACACCTTCGGCCCGGTCAGCGACAACGCCCAGGGCATCGCGGAGATGTCCGGCGACGTCGACGAGGAGGGTGCACAGATCCTCACCGAGCTGGACGCCGTCGGCAACACCACCAAGGCCATCACCAAGGGCATCGCGATCGCCACGGCCGTGCTGGCCGCGACCGCACTGTTCGGCTCGCTCACCAGCTCGATCACCCAGGCCGTCGAGGACTCGGGTCTGATCGAGTCGCCCGACGTCGGCAGCCTGAAGGTCATCGAGGTCTACGCTCTGCAGGGCATCTTCAACGTCGCCGATCCGAGCATCTTGGTCGGTCTGATCCTCGGTGCCGCCGTGGTGTTCTTGTTCTCCGGCCTCGCCATCAGCGCGGTCGGTCGAGCAGCGGGCGCCGTGGTCTACGAAGTCCGTCGTCAGTTCCGCGAGATCCCGGGCATCATGGAGG
Organism: Aeromicrobium sp.; assembly: GCF_049586495.1. GTDB lineage: Bacteria > Actinomycetota > Actinomycetes > Propionibacteriales > Nocardioidaceae > Aeromicrobium. Next base: position 4,835 of record NZ_JBAVCB010000045.1, read on the forward strand.
GCACTGGCCGTCCCGAGTACGGCAAGGTTGTCGACATCTGCACGCGCGATTCGCTGCGTGAGCTGGCGACGCCGGGCATCTTGGCGATCTTCGCCCCGATCGCCGTCGGCTTCGGTCTCGGCATCGGCTCGCTCGGTGCGTTCCTCGCCGGTGCGATCGGTACCGGTCTGCTGATGGCGGTCTTCCTGGCCAACGCAGGTGGCGCGTGGGACAACGCCAAGAAGCTGGTCGAGGACGGCAACCATGGTGGCAAGGGATCGCTGGCGCACGAGGCCACGATCATCGGCGACACCGTGGGCGATCCGTTCAAGGACACCGCCGGTCCGGCGATCAACCCGCTGCTGAAGGTGATGAACCTGGTGGCGCTGCTCGCCACGCCGTTGATCATCAAGTACGCCTACGGCGCCGACGAGAGCGCCATCACGCGTTACGTCATCGCTGGCGTGTCCGTCGCGATCATCGTGGTGGCGGTCTACATCTCCAAGCGTCGCCCGATCGCGCTGGAGACGGACAGCAACGACGTTCCGGTGGAGGTCACCGCGAGCTGACGCTCGAACCATCGGCCCGTCCACCCCTGTGGGGTGGGCGGGCCTTTGCGTACGGCGTGCAAGGGTGGTGCACGTGCTGGACACCGAGACCACCGACAGCCTGCGCATCGCTCTTGCGGCGGCTGAATTCACCGCCGACGCGACGTACGCGATGCTCGGGGACCAGGCGCACCACGCACTGGGCCGCAATCAGGTGGTGCCGGCGCTGCGCGCGACTCGCGATGGCTCAGCTCTGGCCACGCTCGTGCGGTTGTTCACGCTCCAGGTAGAGGTACCCGCCGCGGATGCGGAGCGCGCTCTGCCGGGCCTGGTCGACCCTCTGGTGGCGGGCGGACTGTTGCTGAGGTCCGGGGGTCACGTGCGGGCGTTGGTCGATCTGCGTCCGTATGGCGACGAGGACCACGACTGGTGGGTCGTCTGCGACGCCACTCCAGGCCTGGGTCGGGCGGTGTCGGCGATGGACCCGCAGCACGTGCTCGGCATCAGCGAGGCGTCGTCGAGCCTGGCCCAGCTGGTCATTCGCGAAAACGTCGAATCGGCTCTCGACCTCGGCACCGGGTGCGGGGTGCAGGCGCTGCATCTGGCCCAGCACGCGCACCGGGTCGTGGCGACTGACGTCAACCCGCGCGCCCTGGACATGGCACGTCTCACCGCAGCGCTGAACGAGGTCGAGATCGACGTCCGCGACGGCAGCCTGTTCGACCCCGTCGCGGGGGAGCGATTCGATCTGATCGCCACCAACCCGCCCTTCGTGATCTCACCGCCGGGCAGTGAGGTGCTGGTGTACCGCGACTCAGGAATGCCGGGCGACGCCGTGGTGCGCCACCTGGTCGAGCGCGCGTTCGACCACCTCAACCCGGGCGGGTGGTGCCAGATCCTGGCCAACTGGGCTCATCGGTCTGGCTCGGACTGGACCGACGACATCGCGAGCTGGCTGGAGGGTCACGATCTCGACTCCTGGGTGGTGCAACGCGAGCAGGTCGACCCCGCTGAGTACGTCGAGATGTGGCTCTCGGACGCCGGCGTGGCAGCCGGTCCCGAGCACACCCGTCGGTACGACGAATGGCTGAGCTGGTTCGAGTCAGAGGGCATCACGGGTGTCGGCTTCGGATGGCTGTCTCTGCGCCGCACCGAGACGACGCCGACGCTGCGGTTGGAGGAGTGGGCCGGAGAGATCGCACCACCGGTCGGTCCGACGGTGGCCCGGTGGGGACGGGTCGTCGACGAGCTGCGGGGTGTGAGCGACGAGGATCTGCTGGCCCGACATCTGCGCGCCACTCCGGCGCAGGTGCAGCAGACCCGCGGGCCAGTGGGCGCCGAGGACCCCGAGCAGGTGATCCTCCAGCTGCAGCAGGGCGTGCGACGCACCCGACAGGTCGACACCGTCGAGGCTGCCCTGGTGGGCGCCTGCGACGGAGACCTGTCCGTGGGTCAGATCCTGGACGCCATCGGCTCGCTGCTGGCGCGCGACGACCTGCGCACCACCCACCTGCCTGCCGTCCGCGACCTCGTCGTCGATGGCTTTCTCGACCTCTGACGAAGGTCAGAGCGCTGTCGCCGGGCGCAGCTGCATGACCGCGAGCGCTCAGGTCGATCGACGGCTGATCGTCTGATTCGATCATGGCCACCATGCGGTCCAGGCGGCGCTCCCGGGCATGCTGCACCGATCCGTCGCGCCGCGAGCTGGTTGAACCACGGCACAAGTGCTGCGGATCAGATCGCACCCCGGGCGGTCAGACCCCTTGACAGCAGGCGTTAGCGTATGCACCGTCCCGCCCCTGCACGACACCCCTTTGGAGCCATCTGTTGACCAGCCTCGTGATCGTCGAGTCACCGAACAAGGTCCGCAGCATCGCGGGATACCTCGGCGACGGCTACGTCGTGGACGCATCCGTCGGGCACATTCGCGACCTCCCGCGCGGCGCCGACGAGATCCCGGCTGCTTTCAAGGGCGAGTCCTGGGCTCGGCTCGGCGTCAACATTGACGACGGCTTCGAGCCGGTCTACGTGGTGTCGGCGGAGAAGAAGAGCCAGATGACCAAGCTCAAGCGGCTGCTCAAGGATGCCGATGAGCTCGTCCTGGCGACAGATGAGGACCGCGAGGGTGAAGCCATCGCGTGGCACCTGCTCGATGAGCTGAAGCCCAAGGTCCCGGTCAAGCGCATCGTGTTCAACGAGATCACCAAGGAAGCGATTCTGCACGCGATGGCCAATCCGCGTGACGTCGACATGAATCTCGTCGACGCTCAGGAGACCCGCCGCATCCTGGATCGCCTGTATGGCTACGAGGTCAGCCCGGTGCTCTGGAAGAAGGTCATGAGCGGCTTGTCCGCCGGCCGCGTGCAGTCGGTCGCCACCCGCCTGGTGGTGGAGCGTGAGCGTGACCGCATGGCGTTCTCGATGGCCTCCTACTGGGACCTCGAGGCGACCTTCGACGCCGGCGACGGCCACGACCCGCGTCAGTTCCCGGCCAAGCTCTCGACGGTCGACGGCAAGCGCGTCGCGAACGGCAGCAGCTTCGACAACTCGGGCAACCTGACCACCGACAAGGTGGTCCATCTCGACGAGATCGCCGCAGGAGCGCTGGCCGACGGGCTGCGCGACCAGCCGTTCTCGGTCGCGTCGGTCGAGTCCAAGCCGTACACCCGCAAGCCCTACGCGCCGTTCCGCACCACCACGATGCAGCAGGACGCCTCGCGCAAGTTTGGCTTCGGAGCCGCCCGCACCATGCAGGTCGCCCAGCGCCTGTACGAGAGCGGCCTGATCACCTACATGCGCACCGACTCGATCACGCTGTCGCAGACCGCCATCACGGCCGCGCGCTCGCAGGTCGCCGAGCTGTACGGCAAGGAATATCTACCCGAAAAGCCCCGCATCTACTCCGGCAAGGTCAAGAACGCGCAGGAGGCCCACGAGGCCATCCGCCCCGCCGGCGAGAAGTTCAAGACACCGCAGCAAGCCGGACTGTCCGGCGACGAGGCGCGACTGTACGACCTGATCTGGAAGCGCACGATTGCCTCGCAGATGCAAGACGCCCGCGGCAACAGCGTCTCGATCCGGATCGGTGCCGAGGCGCAGACCGGTGAGAAGGTCGAGTTCGCCAGCTCGGGCCGCACCATCACGTTCGACGGCTTCCTCAAGGCGTATGTCGAGAGCACTGATGACGACACCGAGGGCGACGACAAGCAGACCAAGCTGCCGAACCTGGTCGAGGGTGCCGCCGTCACCGCAGTCGATCTGGGCCGAGCCGGCCACCAGACCAAGCCGCGTGCGCGCTTCAACGAGGCCACGCTGATCAAGGAGCTGGAGGACCGCGAGATCGGTCGTCCGTCCACCTACGCCTCGATCATCGGCACCATCCAGAACCGCGGCTACGTGTACAAGAAGGGCACCGCCTTGGTGCCGGCCTGGATCGCGTTCAGTGTCATCCGGCTGCTCGAGCAGCACTTCGGCCGATTGATCGAGTACTCATTCACCGCCGAGCTCGAGGACGTGCTGGACGAGGTTGCCGGCGGTCGCGAGGACCGCGTCAACGTGCTCCAACAGTTCTGGGCTGGCGAGGGCGAGGGCAACACCGGCCTGAAGTACCTGGTTGAGAATCTGCCCGACATCGATGCCCGCGGTTTGGCCACGTTCCCGTTGGGCGAGGACATCAATGTTCGCGTGGGTCGCTACGGACCGTATGTCGAGGGTCCGCCGTTCTCCGAGGACGATGAGGGCAAGCGCGTGCCCACGCGTGGCAACGTGCCCGAAGACCTGCCGCCGGACGAGCTGACGCTGGAGAAGGCCAAGGAGCTGCTCGCCACGCCTGCCGGCATGGAAAAGGAGCTTGGTCTGCATCCCGACACGGGACTCATGGTCACGGTGCGCAACGGCCGATACGGACCCTTTGTCACCGAGGCCCTGCCCGACGGTGCCAAGAAGACGGACAAGCCGCGCACCGCAAGCCTGTTCCAGACCATGTCGCTGGATCTGATCACCCTCGACGAAGCCGTGCAGCTGCTCACGCTGCCGCGGATCGTCGGCGTCGACGCCGAGGGCGTTGAGATCACCGCACAGAACGGTCGCTACGGCCCTTATCTCAAGAAGGGCACCGATTCCCGCTCGCTGGAGAAGGAGGAGGAGCTGTTCACCATCACGGTCGAACGGGCCCTCGAGATCTACAGCCAGCCCAAGACCTACGGCCGCAAGGCCGCCGCCGCCCCGCTCAAGGAGCTGGGCGAGGACCCGGTCAGCGGATCCCCAGTCGTGGCCAAGGACGGCCGGTTCGGCATGTACGTGACCGACGGCGAGTACAACGCCACGCTGCGCAAGGACGACAGCCTCGAGACCCTGACTCCCGAGCGCGCCTTCGAGCTGCTCGCCGAGCGCCGCGCCAAGGGTCCGGCCAAGAAGGGCGGCAAGAAGACCACCAAGAAGGCCGCCAAGAAGAAGACACCAGCCAAGAAGGCGGGCGCCAAGAAGACCGCCACGACGAAGACGGCTGCGAAGAAAGCCGCTGCGAAGAAGTCCTGACCCCGGACTCGCGAGCGGCGCACCGCGGTGGGTGTGCTGGCTCACCGGGATCGTGCCGGTCGCACTCGCCGACTAGGCTCGCCCCATGCAGCCGTTCTTCACCGACACAGGGGTGTTCATCGCCCTCGAGGGCGGCGAGGGCGGCGGCAAGTCCACTCAAGCCGAGTTGTTGGTGCGGTGGCTCAAGAGCCTCGGCCACACGGTGCTGCTCACCCGCGAACCCGGAGGAACCGAGATCGGGTCGATCCTGCGGTCCATCGTGCTGGGGCACGAGACCGGCGACCTGTCGCCGCGCACCGAGGCGCTGCTGTACGCCGCGGACAAGGCCGAGCACGTCGATCAGGTGGTGCTGCCGGCGCTGGAGGCAGGCAAGATCGTGATCACCGACCGCTACGTCGATTCGGCGCTGGCCTACCAGGGTGCCGGCCGGGCGCTGGAGGTCGACGAGGTCGAGCAGGTGGCACGTTGGGCCACCCGATCGCTGCGACCTCACCTGACTGTCGTGCTCGACATCGACCCTGCGATGGGGCTCGCTCGATTCGACGGCGCCGACCGCATCGAGGCTGAGCCGTTGGAGTTCCACCAGCGGGTCCGGCAGGGTTTCATCGACCTCGCGGTGCGCGATCCCGAGCACTACCTGGTGGTGCCGGCGGGCGGCTCGGCCGACGCGGTGCACGCCGACATCCGACCGGCTGTCGAGCCCTGGCTGGGACAGGCTCGATGACTCATCCGCCCGGCCCGGTGTGGTCTGACCTCGTGGGGCAGGAGCCCGTGGTGGAGATCTTGCAGGCGGCGGTCGCGTCGTCGTCCGGCGAGGGCCGGTCCATGACGCACGCGTGGTTGTTCACCGGGCCACCGGGCTCGGGACGGTCCAATGCGGCGCGGGCCTTTGCTGCCGCCCTGCAGTGCGACGTGGGGGGATGCGGTCACTGTCAGTCCTGCACCACGGCGCGCGCCGGGAGTCACCCGGACATCACCCTGATCAACACCGCTGGTCTGTCCATCGGCGTCGACACCGCACGCGATCAGGTGCGCCGGGCGGCGCTTCGGCCAGCCGTCGGGCGTTGGCAGATCATGATCGTCGAGGATGCTGACCGTCTCACCGACCAGGCCGCCAATGCACTGCTCAAGGCCATCGAGGAACCGTCCGCCCACGCCATCTGGATGTTGTGCGCGCCAGCTCTCGAGGACGTCGTCATCACGATCCGTTCGCGCTGCCGTCCGGTGCTCCTGCGCACCCCGCCCACGGCCGACATTGCTCGGTTGCTCATCGAGCGAGACGGCATCGAACCGGATCTGGCCGAGGCCACGGCGGCCGCCTCGCAAGGTCACATCGGGCGGGCCCGCGGACTTGCTCGCGATCCCGAGGCCCGCCAGCGACGCCGCAACATCCTCGCGCTCCCGCTTGAGCTGCGCACGGTCGGCGACTGCGTCGCAGCCGCACAGACCGTCGTCGAGGCTGCCACGGCGCATGCGTCCGGACGAGCCGATGACTCCGAAGCCGACGAGCTCAGCGATCTGCGCCAGACATGGGGCGTCGAGGAGCGTGGCCGCCGTCCCGCTGGCTACGCGGGGGCGCTCTCCGCCCTGGAGAAGGACCAGACGCGCCGCCGCAAGCGGCTGTCCCTCGACTCGATCGATGGAGTTCTGCTGGACCTGTTGTCGTTGTGCCGCGATGTGGCGGCTTCGCAGTGTGGGGCGCGCACCGACTTCGTCAACGCCGACGCCATCGAGACGATCGCTGACCTGTCCCGACGGTGGACCCCTGAGTCGACGATCCGCACCATCGATGCGATCGTGAACTGTCGTGAGGCGTTGGCCGCCAACGCGGCCCCGTTGCTGGCCCTTGAACGCATGATGCTGGAGCTTCGCCCATGACCACCCGCACTCGTCTCACCATCATCGCGGCAGTCCTCGCCGCAGCAGCCATCTTGGCGGTCGTCGTCACGTGGCAGGTGGTGGATCGCCAGCAGTGGGAGGCGCCCCGCCCCACCGGCGAGTCCGTCGACGCCCCCCTGGCCCGGTTCTACGAGCAGGACCTCACCTGGCAGGACTGCGGCCCGGCCCAGTGCACCAAGGTCACCGTGCCGATCGACTATGCCGACCCCTCCGCCGAGACGCTCACGCTTGCCGTGCGGCTCTACCCGGCAGAGAAAGGCTCCGCCGCACGCTCGATCTTCGTCAACCCGGGTGGCCCCGGCGGCTCAGCGATCGACTATGCCGCCTCCATGTCACGTCAGTTCGGCAGCACGGTCACCGACATGTACGACGTGGTGGGTGTCGATCCACGCGGTGTCGGCGAGAGCACACCGCTGGAGTGCTTGTCCGACCGCCAGTTCGACGCCTTCACCGAGACCGATCCAGATCCCGACGATCCCGGTGAAGTGACGGCCCTGCGGCAGAGCGTCAGCGACCTCGGCGAGGCGTGCCAGCAGCAGTCTGGGGCGCTGGCGGCCCATGTGTCGACGGAGGAAGCAGCCCGCGACATGGATGTGGTGCGGGCGCTGCTGGGTCGCACGACCTTCGACTGGTTCGGAGCGTCTTACGGCACCCAGCTGGGAGCCACCTACGCCAACCTGTTTCCCCAACGGGTCGGTCGCATGGTGCTCGACGGCGCCGTCGACCCGCTGGAGTCGAGCATCGAGGCGTCACTGGGGCAGGCCACCGGTTTCCAGCGGGCGTTCGACGCGTACGCAGAGGCCTGCATCGCCCAGGGTGACTGCCCGCTGGGGTCCTCGGTCATCGAAGCCCGTCAGGCGGCCACTGACCTGCTCGACCGGCTCGATTCCCAGCCGCTGAAGACCACAGGTGATCGCGTTCTCACTGAGGGGCAGGCGTTCTACGGCCTCGCTCTCCCGCTCTATGACGAGCAGAGCTGGCCAGTCCTCACCCAGGCGCTCACCCAGGCGTTGGAGGCATCGGACGGTACCGTGCTGCTGGCGCTGTCCGACGCCTACTTCAGCCGCCAGTCCGACGGTCGGTACGCCGACAACATTGGTCAGGTCATCTACGCCGTCACCTGTCTTGACTCAGCCGACGCCCCGGACATCGACACCGTGCGCGCGGCCCTGCCGGACTTCGTCCAGGCGTCGCCGGTGTTCGGGCGTGCGCTGGGGTGGGGTGCGTTCGGGTGCACGGACTGGCCGATCAAGCCCACGACCCCGCAAGGCGCCGTGCCGGCCAAGGGCGCTGCGCCGATCGTCGTGATCGGCACCACCCGCGACCCGGCGACGCCCTATGAGTCAGCCGTCGAGCTCGCCGACCAGCTCGAGTCTGGCGTGTTGCTCACTCGCGAGGGTGACGGTCACACCGCCTACAGCTCAGGCAACCAGTGCATCACCCAGGCCGTCGATGCCTACCTGGTCAAGGGCACGGTGCCGAAGGACGGCACCATCTGCGCGGAATGACCGTGGCAGGCTGGCTCAACGATTTCGCGAGCGAGGCAGCCATGTCCTCGGACTCGACTGCACGGACGTCAGGATGGTCTTCGGTCAACGCCATGGGCCTGAACTGATCGGTGCAGCTCCGACAGGAGCAGGGGTCAGACGCGGATGGCTTCGTGGTGCCGGATGACCTCGTCGATGATGAACGTCAAGAACTTCTCGGCGAAGGCCGGATCGAGGTCGGCCGCGTCGGCGAGATCGCGGAGGCGGGCGATCTGGCGGGCCTCGCGGTCGGTGTCGGCTGGCGGCATGTCGTGATCGGCCTTGAGTCGGCCGACGCGCTTGGTGTACTTGAAACGCTCGGCCAGCACGTGGATCAGCGCCGCATCGATGTTGTCGATGCTCGCCCGGATCTCTTCCAGCTCGGTCTGCACGTCGTCGCTCACGGCACCGAGTCTACGGTGACGGCCCGATGCGGCACTGAGCCGCGCAGTGGGTAGACTCGTTCCGGTTCGGCGGGTGATCCCCGCTGGACCATTGGCCGCCTTAGCTCAGTCGGTAGAGCGTTTCACTCGTAATGAAAAGGTCGTCGGTTCGATTCCGACAGGCGGCTCCACGATCTGCGTCGTGCAGGACTGTCGGCGACATTGTTCCCAGGATCTCTAGCGCAGTTCAGCGGAGCGACTGTGTGGCTCAGCCGACACCCAGCAGCGAGCGGGCGCGTTCGGCATCGGAGCGAAAGTCAGCCGTGGTCGTGTTGAGGACGATGCGTCCCTTCTCCATCACGGCGATGCGGTCAGCCACCGAGAAGGCCAGCCGAAGATCCTGCTCGACCAGCAGGACGGTCATGCCGCCGGTGCACATGTCTCGCACCACGTCGCCGACCTGCGCGACGATGCCCGGCGCCAACCCGTCGGACGGCTCGTCCAGAAGCATGAGCCGCGGATTGCTCAACAGAGCGCGAGCGATGGCCAGCATCTGCTGCTCGCCGCCGGACAGCTGGTCGCCGCGATGGCGCAGTCGCTCACCGAGGCGCGGAAGCAGGTCGAGAACTCGTGCACGGGACCACGCGCCGTTTTTGGACCGTCTGCCACTGATCGCCAGATGCTCGTCGACCGTCAACGGAGCGAAGATCCGCCGGCCCTGAGGGACGAGTGCAACGCCCCTGGCGGCGACGACATCGGGACGTCGCCCCGCGACCTCGTGGCCATCGATCAGCACCGAACCGCTGTCGCTGGGGACCAGACCCATGAGGGTGTTGATCAGGGTCGACTTGCCGACGCCATTGCGACCCAGCAGCGCGACGACGCCGCCCTCGGCGACATCGAGGTCGACGCCGTGCAAGACGGTGGATCCTTCATAGCCTGCGTGGAGGCCGCGTACTGTCAGGAAATCGGTCATGACTGGGCCTCGGGCACTGATGGGCTCGGATCGTCGGGAAACAGCTCGCTGGTGTTCTCAGCGCCCAGGTAGGCGCTCTGGACCTCGGGCGACGCCCGTACCTCTGCGGGGGAGCCGCTCACCAGATGTTGGCCAAGATGGAGCACCGTCATGGTGTCGGCCACGCCGAACACGAGATCCAGATCGTGCTCGACGATCATCACGGTGACCTCGGACGGAAGATTCTTGATCAAGCTCATCAACCGGGCGGTCTCCGAGGCCGACATCCCAGCGGCTGGCTCGTCGAGCAGGAGGAGCTGGGGTCGGCAGGCAAGCGCCACGGCCACCTCGAGCTGGCGACGCTCGCCGTGCGACAGCGCGCCGGCCCGGTCCGAGGAACGATCGGCAAGTCCGACCCGGTCGAGGAGCTGGCGCCCATCCTCCAGGAGCGTCGTCTGCCTGGTCGCAGGGCGGAACATCGACCACGACGTGCGGCCAGCCCGACGCTGTGCGGCGAGCATGAGGTTCTCGGCCACGGTCGCGGTCAGAAACAGAGACGAGTGCTGGAAGGTGCGGGCAAGGCCTCGCGCCACCCGTTGATGCTCGGCGACCCCAGTCACGTCGTCGCCGTTCAGGAGGACCGATCCGGTGGTCGCGGCGTGGGTCCCGGCAATCAGTGCGAACAGCGTGGACTTGCCCGCTCCGTTGGGTCCGATCACCGCATGGCGACTTCCCGGCGCGACGGAGAACGAGACGTCCTCGACCGCCTTGAGGGATCCGAAGTGTCGGGAGACCCCGCGCAGCTCAAGCATGGGTGTCGTCATGGCCGGACCTCGGCATGCGGTCGTCGCAGACCCGCGAGTCCTCGCGGCAAGGTGTAGACCGCCACCACGAACACGATGCCAAGCAGCAAGGTGCCATGTCCGGGGAAGTAGCCACCGATGTAGTCGCGAGTCAGGATGACGACGGCCGCGCCGACGACGCTGCCCCACATCGAACCGAGGCCGCCGATCACCACCGCCAATAGCGCCAGGGCGGCTACCTGAAAGCCCATGTCGCCGGGGGCGACGAAGTTCTGGGTCGATGTCCACAAAGAACCAGCCGCGCCAGCCAGGGCGCCGGCGATGCAGTACGCGGCCAGAGCGTACGCGGTCGTGTTGTACCCGACTGCTCGGAGCCGTTCCTCGTTGTCGCGGATGCCGCGCAACGTCAACCCGAACGGCGAGCGCACCAGCAATGCCACCAGGCCGTACAGCAGCAGGAACATGACCAGGACGTAGTAATACACGAGGCCGTCCTGGACGAGGGGAGTCATGCCCGGCGCCGCCACGACAGGCGGGATCCCGGAGAATCCGTCGGTGCCACGGGTGATCCCGTCCAGACGGCCCGCTGCGCTGTACCCGATCTCGCCGATGGCCAGCGTGATCATCAAGAAAGGCACGCCACGTGCTCTGACCGCCACAGGGC
>NZ_JBAVCB010000046.1:0-9638 GCF_049586495.1 Aeromicrobium sp.
CCACCGCGGTGGCCGGCAGGAGAGCACGCAGCCCGAACCGGGCCAGCTGCACGGGGTGCCGTGGCACGTGCAGGATCGGCCCGAGCAGCTCGGACATCAGGTCGTCGGCGTGATCGACCATCGGCTCGAACAGGCGACGCCACGCCGGCCCATCGACGCCGAGATGCTCGACGGTGCGGTCCAGGTCGTGGAAGAGCACCCCTGCCCGTCCGCCATCGAGGGGGTGGGCCGCGTCGACCTCGGGGTACATCCACTCCAGACCGTGCCGGCCGAGATCCAGCGACTGCAGGAACGGCGAGGCCACGCCCATCGGATGGATGGCCGAACACACGTCGTGCACGAGCCCGGGCAGCGTCAGCTCGGCCGAGCGGGTCCCGCCGCCGATCTCGTCCGCGGCTTCGAGGACCGTGACGTCCAGACCGGCCGTGGCGAGCACGATCGCGGCGGCCAGTCCGTTCGGTCCCGATCCGACGACGACCGCTGTGTGTGTCACACGATCAGGCTAGTGCTCGTGAACGATCGATGCCCGCTCGTGCACGCGGAACGGCAGATCACCACGAGAGATAGGTGCTGCGTGACCTTGGCCCCCATGGGCCGGTCGACGATCTCCGCACCGGGCAGCCGGTTGTCTGACCGCCACGTGGGCGTGCAGGCGACCGCTACGCTTGTTCCTGAGAACGACACCGAGGGAGAGTTCATGACGAGGCACCTGCGAGTCGCCGTGGTCGGCGCCGGACCGGCAGGCGTCTACGCCTCCGACATCCTGACCAAGGCCGCGCTGCCTGACACCTTCGACTCCGTCAGCGTGGACATCCTCGACAGCGACCCCACCCCGTTCGGCCTGATCCGCTACGGCGTCGCGCCCGATCACCCGCGGATCAAGGAGATCATCAAGGCGCTGTACCGCGTGATGGGCAACGAGGACATCCGGTTCTTCGGCAACGTCGACTACGGCACCGACCTCAAGCTGGATCATCTCAAGCGCTTCTACGACGCCGTCATCTTCGCCACCGGCGCCCGTCGCGATCGTCAGCTGGACATCCCCGGCATCGACCTGCGCGGCTCGTTCGGCGGAGCCGACTTCGTGTCGTGGTACGACGGGCACCCCGACGCGCCACGCGACTGGGACTTCGCCCCCCACGCCGAGAGCGTCGCGGTGATCGGGGTGGGCAACGTGGGACTCGACGTCGCCCGCATGCTCGCCAAGACAGCTGACGAGCTGCTGGTCACCGACATCCCCGACAACGTCCACCGATGCCTGAAGGCCAATGCCACCCAGGACGTGCACATCTTCGCGCGCCGCGGTCCGGCACAAGTCAAGTTCACGCCCATGGAGCTGCGCGAGCTGAGTCACTCCGACACGATCGACGTCATCGTGCACCCGGAGGGCTTTGAGCTCGACGAGGGATCGATGGACGCGATTCGTGCCTCCAAGAGCCAGAAGCTGGTCGTTGACGTCCTGCAGAACTACCTGGCCAAGGAGCCGACCGGCGCTGATCACCGCATTCACATCCACTTTTGTCAGAACCCCGTCGAGGTGCTTGGCGAAGACGGCCAGGTCGTCGGGCTGCGCACCGAGATCACCGAGCTCGACGGAACCGGCAACGTCCGCGGCACCGGCGAGTTCGTCGACTGGCCCGTGCAGGCGGTCTACCGGACGATCGGCTACTACTCCGACAACCTTTCCGGGCTGCCGTTCGACCAGGTGCACGGCGTCGTGCCCAACGACGGCGGGCGCGTCATCGAGATCGATGGTTCGCCCCTGCCGGGCACCTACGTCACGGGCTGGATCAAGCGCGGACCGGTCGGGCTCATCGGCCACACCAAGTCCGATGCCGCCGAGACCATCCGACTCCTGATGGAGGACCTCGACGATCTCGTGCCGCCCGAGCACCCCGAGCCCGACGCGTTCGTGCGGCACCTCGACAGCCAAGGCATCGAGTACACGACATGGGCCGGCTGGGAGAAGCTCAACGAGCACGAGCTGCAGCTGGGCCTGAGTCACGCCCACGAGCGCGAGCGCGTCAAGGTCGTGCCCCGTGAGGACATGGTGCGGGTCGCTCGCAGCTGACTGTCGTCGAAGCTGAGGTCAGCCGACCTTGATTCTGATGACCTGCACGTGGCACTCCTCGCCGTCGGCGGGAACCTTGGTGAGCTTGAAGCGCACCGACCCGCCCGCCTCGACGTTGGCCACCTGCACCGTGCGAACCTCGCGCGACGTGCTGTCGAGCGGACCCACATAGACCGACACCTGATAGGTCACTGCCTTCTTGCTGTCGTTGGCCAGGAGGCCCGCCGCCACCCAGGTGCTTTTCTTGGTCGGCTCGCAGCGGAAAGCCGACAGCGCCTCGGGGGCCGGCTCTCCTGTGGGTGCGGCCGCGGACGGCTTGGGAGTCGGCTTGGGCTTCGGGCTCTTGCTGGTTGCGGGGGCTGAGGACGCGGGTTCGGGGTCCGTGCTGCCTGAACACCCGGCCAGCACGCACAGCATCACCGCCACGACTGTCCACCTCATGCGCTCATCCCACCACGGCACGCGCGGCCACCCCGCTCGACACGGCCAGCGGTGGCGCGTGGGTCCCTCCGGCTACCGTGCTGAGGAGAGCAGACGCAGCGTCGGCACGAGAGATCGAGGGGACAGCATGAGCGGAATCGAACAGGTCGGAGTCATCGGCGGGGGCCTGATGGGTTCGGGCATCATCGAGGTCACCGCCCGAGCCGGTCTCGACGTCATCGGCATCGAGATCAACGCTGAGGCCGCGACGGCCGCCGCTGAGCGGATCGAGGGCTCGCTGCGGCGCGCCGAGTCGCGCGGCAAGATCGAGTCGGCCGAGGTCACCGCGGTGTTGTCTCGCATCCGGTTCGAGACTGACCTCGACGCTCTGGCCGACCGTGATCTCGTGGTCGAGGCGGCCAGTGAAGACGAGCAGGTCAAGCTCGACCTGTTCGGCCGCGTCGGTCAGATCCTCACGAACAAGGACGCCATACTCGCGTCGAACACCTCGTCGATCCCGATCGTCAAGCTGGGGGCCGTCTCCGGACGTGCCAGCAACGTCATGGGGGTGCACTTCTTCAACCCCGCCCCCGTCATGCAGCTGGTGGAGCTGATTCCGTCGCTCACCACCTCGACCGACACGCTCGACCGCATGCGCACGTGGGTCGAGGAGGCACTGGGCAAGAAGCCCATCGATGCCACCGATCGCGCCGGCTTCGTGGTCAACTCCCTGCTCGTGCCGTACCTGCTCAGCGCCATCCGCATGTACGAGGCAGGCTACGCCTCCGCCGCCGACATCGACCGCGGCATGGTGCTGGGATGCGGCCACCCCATGGGCCCGTTGGCCCTCAGCGACCTGATCGGCCTCGACACCCTCAAGGCGATCGGCGAGTCGATGTATGAGGAGTTCAAGGAGCCGCTGTACTCCCCGCCGCCACTGCTCGATCGCATGGTCGATGCCGGCCTGATGGGCAAGAAATCCGGTCACGGCTTCTACCCGTACGAATCGAGGTGACTCTGCCCCCTGTCTAGGAGGAGGTGGTGCGCTGGCCCAGGCCCTGCTCCGGCAGCAGCTGTAGGAAGAGTGCGTCGGCCTCGGCGCACACCACGTCGCCGTGCCTCAGCTCTCCCTTGACGTAGACCTTGCGTCCCTCGACCCGGTCGACCCACGCCGACACGTCCAGCTCGACGTCGATCGGGGTCAGGGCTCGAAAGTCCGTGCGCAGATAGGCCGTCCGGGTGATCGCCTTGGTGGCGACCGCCGCCAGGATGCCCAGCGCCTCGTCGAACAGCAAGGCGACCGCGCCACCGTGCACCGCCATGCCGCCGCCCATGAACCAGCGACCGAAGGTCACGGCACCGTCGACCCGACCGCCTCCGGCAGAGCGAATGATCACCTCGGGCAGCATCGCGTGCCCTCGTACCGGCACCTGCCCCACCCTGCCGTTGGCCTGCTCCAGCTCCTCGCCGCCCAGCGGGGCGAGCCGGTCACGCCACGACCGGACGTCCGCAGTCAGGGCGTCGACCATGCTGCGGTCGAATCGCATGGACGCGATGGCATCGTGCAGTTCTCGCAGCTCAGAGGCCATCTCACCCCACGCCGCCGCGTCGTCGCGATCGAGATTGGCACTGAACAGCGATTCCCAGCTCACCGCTGAACGGTACGACGCCTCCCCGTTTGCCACGATGGCGGCATGGGCCCTTCCCTCGACTTCCTCAGCTGGCCGGTGCGCACCGATCGCTGCACCGCGATCGTGGCTGGATCGACGGCCTTGTCTACGCCCTGCTGGTCGATGTGTGGCGCCGCCGCTGACCGATCGACCGCGCCGCCCCCGGCAGGGACCCTGTAGTTTCGCGCCATGGGATTGAAGGTCGTCCGCCGCGTGGCCATCGAGGTGCTGGGCTGGACGCTCGTGCTGGCAGGCATCGCCGCGTTGGTCCTTCCAGGCCCTGGGCTGCTCGGACTGTTCGCCGGCCTCGCAGTCCTGTCCCAGCAGTACGAGTGGGCCGAGCGACGGCTTCAACCGGTGAAGACCGCCGCCTACAAGTCGGCGGCCGACAGCGTGCAGACGTGGCCGCGCATCCTGATGAGCGTCGCAGGTGCGCTGACTCTGGGGGCCATGGGCGTGCTCTGGCTCGTCTCTCCAGCGGCCCCGGCGTGGTGGCCGGTGCGTGAGTCGTGGTGGCTGATCGGCGGCTGGGCCACGGGTGTGACGCTGATCGTGTCGAGCCTGATCGCGCTCGCCGTCATCGCCTACAGCTTTCGAACCTTCCGCGGCGTCGACGACCCGGAGGCAGCAGCAGAGCGAGCCTCCATGCACGCTGACGATTGATTCCCGTCAGTCCAGCGCCAGACGCTCGATGCGGCGCAGAGCGATGGCGCAGACCGCCAGGTAGCCAGGAGCCCACCAGGGGACGCCGAAGGTGACCGTGCTCCCGCCGGGCGACGGCTCCACGCGGTGGTCGGTGGCGGTCACGCCTGCCACCCGCCAGGCCCAACGGCGACCATCGTCGAATCTGGTGACCGCGAAGGGCAACGAGACCCCGGCTGCGGTGCGCACGGTTCCTCGGGCGCCGAGCCTCAGTTTGCCCTCGGAGTCACCGTCGATCGTTGCCCCAGCAACGGTGGGACCCCATCGTGGCCACTGATCGAGATCGGTGAGCAACCCCCACACCAGCTCGGGCGGAGCGGCGATGTTGCGAGAGATCGAGAGCACGTGCCGACGGTACCGGCGTCGAGCCGCCCCCACCTGTCGTCGGATCAGGTGCAGGATGGGGTTCGACGTGATCGTCGTCGCACCCTCGGGAGGCTCCGGTGTTCTACCCATTGACCGTCAACGACTTCCTCGACCGCGCCGTCACGGTGTATCCGGATCGGGTCGCCGTGATCGACGAACCGAACCAGCCGGCCGAGTCGTGGGGCGAGGTGACCTACCGCGAGCTCGGCCGTCGAGCGCGCCGCCAGGCGGCCACGCTAGACGAGCTCGGCATCCGCGTTGGCGGGCGGGTGGCCATCGTGTCGCAGAATGCGGCACGCATGCTGTGCTCGTTCTACGGGGTGTCGGGCTGGGGCCGCGTGCTGGTGCCGGTCAATTTCCGGCTGAGCGTGGCCGAGATCCGCTACATCATCGATCACTCCGGGGCCGAGGTCATGATGGTCGATCCGGACCTGGCGCATCTGATTGACGAGATCGACTGCCAGCACGCCTTCGTGCTTGGCCGCGACGACGATCTGATCTGGGGAAAGTCGACCGAGCCCACGCCATGGGAGGGCGACGCCGTGGACAAGGAGGGCGCCACCGCCACCATCAACTACACGTCCGGGACCACAGCCCGGCCCAAGGGCGTGCAGATGACGCACCGCAACTTGTGGCTCAACGCCTCGATGTTCGGCTGGCACGCCGGCGTCAACGACCGCGACGTCTATCTGCACACGCTGCCGATGTTCCACGTCAACGGGTGGGGCCACCCCTTCACCACCGCCGGCATGGGTGTTAAGCAGATCGTCATCCGGCAGATCGACGGTGCCGAAATCTTGCGACGCGTCGAGCAGCACAGCGTCACCTACCTGTGCGCGGCACCGGCAGTCGTCAGCTCGATCCTCGTCGCCGCCAAGGACTGGAGCGGGCCGATTCCGGGGCGCGGCCAGGTGCGCGTCATCGTGGCGGGGGCCCCGCCGCCCACCCGCACCATCGAGAGGGTGCGCGAGGAGCTGGGGTGGGAGTTCATCCAGATCTACGGCCTCACCGAGACCGCTCCCCTGCTGACCATGAGCCGCATGCGCGCCGAGTGGGACGACCTCGACGCCACCGCGCAGGCTCGCAACCTCGGTCGCGCGGGTGCGCCCGTGGTCGGCGTGCGTCTGCGCATCGAGGACGGGGGCGAGGTGCTCGCTCAGAGCAACCACAATCTCGCCTCGTACTGGGATAACCCCGAGGCCACGGAGACCTCGCAGGCTGGCGACTGGTTCCACACCGGAGACGGCGGGACCTTCGAGAACGGCTACCTCACGATCGCTGACCGCAAGAAGGACGTCATCATCACCGGTGGCGAGAACGTCTCGTCGATCGAGGTCGAGGACGCCCTGTCGTCGCACCCCTCCGTGCGTGAAGTCGCCGTCATCGGCATCCCCGACGAGAAGTGGGGCGAGCTCATCACCGCATTGATCGTGCTCGAGGAGGGCCAGAACGTCTCCGCCGAGGATCTCATCGAGCACTGCCGCGAGTACGTGGCGGGTTACAAGTGCCCCAAGCGCATCGAGTTCCGCGACGAGCTGACCCGGACGGCCACGGGCAAGCTGCAGAAGTTCAAGCTGCGCGAGGAATTCTGGGCTGGCCAGGACCGGCAGGTGAACTGAGCGGCGGGCCGCGATCAGGAGCGGCGAGGGCGGCGCGTCCAGACGGTGACCTGTTGGCCCGCAAATGGGACCGGCAGATTCTGGACCTGGTGGGCCGAGATCAACTCGGCCTGCAACTCGGCGACCTTCTGCTGCAGCGCATCGACCTGGTGCTCCAGATCGATGACCCTCTTGACGCCCTCGAGACCGAGACCCTCAGCAGTCAGGCGTGCGACGGTGCGCAACAGCTCTACGTCGCGCAGGGAGTAGCGGCGGCCGCCGCCACCGGTGCGGCCGGCCAGGACCAACCCGAGACGGTCATAGGTGCGCAGGGTCTGGGGATGCAGGCCCGACAGCTCGGCCGCGACGCTGATGACGAAGACCTTGGCCTCCGGCCCGGGTGGGACGAACCCCTGTTCAGACATCTCAGCTCACCGCTTCGTTGCTCGTCAGCCCTGCACGCGGATCTGTGTCACCGCGGGCGACGCGCAGGGCCTCGACCGCTGCACGCTGCTCGTCGGTGAGGTCATCGGGCACCTGCACCTCCACGGTGACCAGCAGGTCACCGCGCGTGCCGTCGCGGCGAGTTCCGCCCTTGCCCCGAGCACGAAGGGTCCGGCCACTGGGAGTGCCCGGCGCCATCCGAATGCGCACGAACGCGCCATCGAGCGTGGGCACCTGGATCTCGGCGCCCAGCACGGCTTCGTCGAACGCCACCGGCACCGTGATGGTGAGGTGATCGCCCTTGCGGCCGAAGAGCGGGTGGGTGCTGACGTGCACGATGACGAACAGATCGCCGGCTGGTCCGCCCGAGCTGCCTTGGTCACCCTTGCCCTTGAGCCGGATGCGCTGGCCGTCCTTGACCCCCGACGGCACCTTGACCTGAATGGTGCGGCTGGACGGAGCCCGCCCGGAACCGCGACACGTGGCACAGGGGTGCTCAACCATCAGGCCGCGGCCACGGCACTGATCGCACGGCTCCGTCATGGCGAAGACGCCACCGGCCGCGCCGGTCTGCATGCCGCTGCCCTGACACTTGGTGCACACCTTGGGCACGGTGCCGGGCTTGGCTCCCGTGCCATGACACGTGGGGCACGGTTCGTCGCTGGTGAGGCGCAACGGCAGCGTGACGCCGCTGACCGCCTGGTCGAACGTGATCGTCGCCTCGGTCTCGAGGTCGTCGCCTCGACGCGCCTGCGGCTGGCGCTGACGTCCGCGTGCTCGACCGCCGCCGCCGAACATTCCGCCGAGCAGATCGCTCAGGTCGAAGTCGGCCGCGCCCCCGGGCCCGCCGGGTGGCGGATACCCACCACCGGAGAAGCCGCCCTTGAATTGACCGAACAACGTGCGCTGCTCGTCGTACTCCTTGCGCTTGGCTTCAGACGACAGCACGGCGTACGCCTCGGAGATGCCCTTGAAGCGCTCCTCGGCCGCCTTGTTGCCCGGATGAGAGTCAGGGTGATTTTCGCGCGCGAGCTTGCGATAGGCCTTTTTGATCTCAGCCTGCGAAGCGTCCTTCTTCACGCCCAACGTCTTGTAGAAGTCCTTGGACGCCCCATCACTGCTGGCCACTCACACCCCTCCTCTCATCTGCGGTCTCGTCAGTCGTCGTTGCTGGCGTCGACCTCTGCGTCGACGTCGGGCTCGGCTTCTGGGACTGGCTCGGCGACCGGATCGACGACACCGACAGTGGCGGCGCGCAGCACGCGATCACCCACGCGGTACCCCGTGCGCATGACTGTGTCGATCGACGTGACATCCACCTCGGCAGACTCGCCAGCGTGAACCACCGCCTCGTGCAAGGACGGATCAAACGGGTCGCCCTTGGCGCCGAATGCCTCGAGCTTGTGTTTGGCGGTTGCGTTCTGCAGTGAGTCGGCGACAGCCTTGAAGCCACCCTCGAGCTGGCCGTGGTCGGCCGCCCGGCCGATGTCATCCAGCACCGTGAGCAGCGATTGAAGCACGGCGATTTCGCCCTGCCGCCGGACCAGCTCACGGTCGCGGTCGACCCGGCGCTTGTAGTTGACGTACTCGGCTTGCAGCCGCTGCAGATCCAGCGTCCGCTCCGCCAGCTGGAGCTCCACGGTGGGCTCCTGCACGTCGCCGCCTGCCGCCGGGTCCCCCTCGGCCGGCTGAGCTGCTGGCTCAGCCGGCTCCGGGGTCGCCGTCTCGTCAGAGGTCGGTTCGTCGGGCACGTCGGACTCGGTCACTTGGAGTCGTCCTCGGCGGGCTCCTCGTCGACGATCTCGGCCTCGACGACATCATCGTCGTCATCGGTCGCGTCATCGCTGGTTGGAGCGTCACCGGCGGCCTGCTGCTCGGCAGCAGCAGCGGCGTACATGGCCTCGCCCATCTTCTGGCTGGACTCTCCGAGCTTGGTCACCGCGGCCTGCACGGCCTCGGCGTCCTCGCCCTTGAGCGCCTCGTTCAGGGCGTCGAGGTCGGCCTGAACCTCGGTCTTGGTGGCCTCGTCGATCTTGTCACCGTTCTCGGCCAGGAACTTCTCGGTCGAGTGCGACAGCGTCTCGGCCTGGTTGCGGCTCTCGACCGCTTCGCGGCGCTGACGATCCTCCTCGGCGTACTCCTCGGCGTCCTTGACCATCTTGTCGATGTCGTCCTTGGACAGCGCCGAGCCGCCCGTGATGGTCATGGACTGCTCCTTGCCGGTGCCGCGGTCCTTGGCTGACACGTTGACGATGCCGTTGGCGTCGATGTCGAAGGTGACCTCGATCTGGGGCACGCCGCGCGGCGCCGGGGGCAGTCCGGTGAGCTCGAACGTGGCCAGCTGCTGGTTGCCCGCAGCCATCTCCC
>NZ_JBAVCB010000047.1:0-4095 GCF_049586495.1 Aeromicrobium sp.
TCCGGCGACCTGGCCAAGAAGGACGAGGACGGCTTCTACTACATCGTCGACCGGTCCAAGGACATGATCATCCGCGGCGGCTTCAACGTCTACCCGCGCGAGCTCGAGGAGGTGCTGATGTCCCACCCGGCGGTGTCGCTGGTCGCGGTCATTGGCGTGCCGCACGAGTCGCACGGCGAGGAGATCAAGGCATTCGTGGTGAAGAACAAGGATCACGACGACGTCTCCGAAGATGATCTGGTCGCCTGGGGCAAGGAGCAGTTCGCGGCGTACAAGTACCCGCGAACCGTGCAGTTCCTCGATGAGCTGCCGATGACGTCGACCGGGAAGATCCTCAAGCGCGAGCTGGCCTGAGCAGCGCTGCAAGCGCTGGCCTCCACGCCCGCCTATGGTGGACGGCATGGCGAAAGTTTTGGTCACAGGTGCGACAGGCTTCATCGGCGGCCGGCTCGTGCCGGCCCTCCTCGAGGACGGGCACGACGTCCGCGCGATGACCCGACGCCCCGACGCCTACGACGGGCCGGGTCAACCCGTGCAGGGAGACGTGCACGAGGCGGGCACGCTCGCCCCGGCGCTGGAGGGCATCGACGTCGCCGTGTATCTGATCCACTCGCTGGATGACAACGACTTCGAGAGCAAGGACGCCAAAGCCGCTCGTGCGTTCGGCCTGGCGGCGGCAGCGTGTGGCGTGAAGCAGATCGTCTACCTCGGCGGACTCGGCTCGGACGATCAGGACCTCTCGGCGCACCTGCGCTCGCGACGCGAGGTCGAACACATTCTGGGTGAGGCGGGCGTCCCGGTCACCGCCATGCGGGCCGCCGTGGTCGTCGGGCACGGCGGCATCTCCTGGGAGCTCACGCGCCAGCTGGTCAAGAATCTGCCCATGATGGTCGTGCCTCGCTGGGCCGTCACGCCGACGCAGCCCATCGGCATCGGCGACGCCGTCGCCTATCTGGCCGGTGTGGTCGACAACGACGAGGCCTTGGGACGGACGTTCGAGATCGGTGGCGCCGACCGTGTCACGTACCTGGAGATGATGCAGCAGGCCGCCGAGGAGATGCACGGACGCCGGTTGCCGATCAAGACCGTGCCGGTGCTGACGCCGGGCCTGTCGTCGCGCTGGATCGCCCTGGTGACCGATGTCGACACCACCACCGCCAAGAACTTGATCGACTCGATGTCGACCGAGGTCGTCGTGGACGACCACTCGATCGACGACCTGGTGCCGCGCGACGTCCTCACCTACCGGCAATCGGTCCGGCGCGCCCTCGATGACGCCGCGGCCGACACGTCGTCAGCGTAGGCCGAAGATCACCGGTAGCAGCAGCAGCATCGCCATCGACCACGTGCAGTGCGTGAGAATCGGGGCGAGGATGCCGCCTGAGGCCCGCCGCTGGAGCCCGACCACGACGCCGAGCAGGGCGGCAGCGAACGACAGCATGATGTTGCCGGTCGCTGCTGTCGCCACCGTGTAGGCCACGGTCGTCCACAGCACCGGGCGTCGGGTGATGGCGGCGTACGCCGCGCCGCGGAAGAACAGCTCCTCGGCGATGCCGTTCAAGATCGTGATCACGGCGAGGATCGGGAGGGAACCTTCGGTGGCGAATTTGAGGACGTTGCCGACCTGCGCGGCGAGCGGCTCGATCTGCCGCACGATCAACGCCCCGGCGACGAACACCCCGGCCATCGCCAACCCCAGCAAGATCGGCTGGATCACCGGCCGACGATGGTCGTCTCCGGTGATGGACGCGATACGCCCGAGGTGCAGTGGCCCAGACGCGAACGCCCCGACGGCCCACACGGCAGCCAACGCCACCGAGGACGGGTAGAACCACGGACTTCCTGGCTCGATGCGTATCGAAATGCCCAGAACGATCGCGCCGACGATCACCACGACCACCGTGGTGATCTGGCGGCGTCGCAGCGACGAGTCGCTCTGCTGATGATCGCGCGGCACGATGTGCCAGAGAGAACGCCCAAGGAAAGATTCGTCCAGCCACCGTCGAGCCACGCGCGATCCTCCCCTCAGTTCGTCACTCCGAGGCTAGCGGGGGAGTGGGCGTTCGGCAGGCCACGCGTCGATCGGGTACCTGCGCGGGGCCGATAGACTGGCGGGACCGACCACCAGGAGGAGCGCCCGTGGCCCGCGTCATCGTCGATGTCATGCCCAAGCCGGAGATTCTCGACCCCCAGGGCAAGGCCGTCCACGGCGCGTTGCCACGGCTCGGTTTCGACGGTGTCGTCGACGTCCGCCAGGGAAAGCGCTTCGAGCTGGAGGTCGATGAGGCCGACGAGAAGACCCTCGCCGAGGTGCACCAGATCGCCGAGACGCTGCTGTCGAACCCGGTGATCGAGGACTACACGGTGCGGGTGGAAGCGTGAAGATCGGCGTCGTCACCTTCCCCGGATCCCTGGACGACACTGACGCACAGCGCGCCGTGCGTCTGGGCGGCGGCGAGGCCGTCCGGCTGTGGCACGGCGACCACGACCTGCGCGGCGTCGACGCGGTCATCTTGCCCGGCGGCTTCTCCTACGGCGACTACCTGAGGTGCGGCGCCATCGCCCGGTTCTCCCCTGTCATGACCGAGGTCGTCGAGGCGGCGAACGGTGGCATGCCGGTGCTCGGCATCTGCAACGGCTTCCAGATCCTGTGCGAGTCGCACTTGCTGCCCGGCGCCCTGATCCGCAACGACCACCGCCAGTTCGTCTGCCGCGACCAGGAGCTCATCGTCGAGAACACCTCGACGCCATGGACCTCGGCGTTCGAGCTCGACCAGCAGATCACCATCCCGCTCAAGAACGGCGAGGGCGGCTTCGTCGCTGACGAGGGGACGCTCGACCGGCTCGAGGGCGAGGGCAACGTGGTCTTCCGCTACGTCGACGGCAACCCCAACGGATCGATGCGCGACATCGCGGGCATCACGAACGAGCGGGGCAACGTGGTCGGCCTGATGCCTCACCCGGAGCACGCGGTCGAGGACCTGTGCGGTCCGGGGACCGACGGCCTGACCTTCTTCACCTCGGCCGTGCAGGCCTTCACCAGCGTCTGACGCGAACACGCGGCCGTGACCCAACGCACAGTCGTACCGCGCCCCTGAATTCGTCGCCCCAGACCACGTACTGCTATGTTTGTGCATACGTGAACGCGCAGTTCAGCGCTGTTCCGGCCCGACTCGTCGTGCGATTCCGCACTGACTGGATCTTCGGGCATCCCTCCCGAATCGTCTGAGAGTCCTGTGTGAACCAGCCTGCTGGCAGCCCCATGTCCCACGACACCACGCTGCCCACCTTCTCCTCCTTCAACCTGCCTGACGGCCTGGTGCGCAAGCTCGCGCAGCAGCAGATCGTCACCCCCAGCCCCATCCAGATGGCCGTCATCCCCGACGCCCTCGACGGTCGCAACGTCCTCGGCCGCGCCCGCACCGGATCGGGAAAGACCCTGGCCTTCGGCCTGCCGGTGCTCGCACGCCTTGCGGGCCGCACCAGCCGCCCCAAGGCGCCTCGCGCGCTGATCTTGCTGCCGACCCGCGAGCTGGCCATCCAGGTGCACACCGCCCTGCTGCCGCTCGCGCAGAAGCTGGACCTCAAGCACACGACGGTGTACGGCGGCGTGCCGATCAACAAGCAGATCAACGCGTTGAAGAACGGCGTCGACATCGTCATCGCGACACCGGGACGCCTGACCGACCTGATCGACCGCCGCTGCATCACCTTGGCTGACATCGAGATCACGGTGCTCGACGAGGCGGACCACCTGTGCGATCTGGGCTTCTACAAGCCGATCGACGCCCTGCTGTCCAAAACTCCTCAGTCCAGCCAGCGTCTGCTGCTGTCGGCCACGCTCGACGGCGACGTCAACAAGCTGGTCCAGCGGCACCTGCCGCAGCACAGCCTGTTCGAGGTCGATCAGCTCGAGGACCAGGTCGACACCATGGAGCACCACGTGCTGGTCAGCGAGGCCACCGAGAAGACTCGCGCGGCCCACGCGCTGTTGAGTGCCAATCCGCGCAGCATCGTGTTCACCCGCACCCGTCGCGGAGCCACCCGGCTGGCGCGCCAGCTGACGCAGGGCGGCATCGACGCGGTGGACATGCA
>NZ_JBAVCB010000048.1:0-7377 GCF_049586495.1 Aeromicrobium sp.
CATTGTGGTCAGACTGACGTGTCTGATGCCGTAGACGAAGACGCGAACATGCGCGGCGCTGATGCGGCCAGCGGTGGCAGCGTCAGCCACCAGTGACAGCTCATCGAGGGCGGACACATTGCTGACCAAGGCGGTGGCCTGGCCGGCGTTGAGTCGCAGCTCGTTGCGGACCCACGCGTTCAGAGTCGACGCACCATCGAGCTCGCGGTCGCGGCTGATCTGCAGCTCGGACAACGCCAATGCCTTCGCGGCATCGAGAGCGTCCTGGGCCACCTGGATCGCACGAGCACGTTCACGAGCATCGCCAGACCGAAGGGCCTGCGCAGCGGTGCGCATCGCGTCGATGGTGGGCTCGGGATCCATACCCTCATCATACTCGAACAAAGGTTCGAATGAAAGCAGTGTGCCCTGTTATTCCAGTTTAATTCCTGCTGCATCCATTGTCTGAAGCTCATGCGACGCTGGCCCTGGAAGACCGCGCCCTCAGGCGATGAATCCACCCGCCGGACGCTGCATCGGCACGTGGTCGATGCTGGCCTCCACGAAGTTCTCACCGCTGCGGTGATAGCCGAACCGGCCGTACCAGCCCTCAAGGTAGGCCTGGGCATTCAGGCGCAGGACACCATCGCCCCAGAGGCGTGTCACCTCCGCCACAAGCTGTCCGGACAGCCCGCGCCGCCGGCTGTCGACCCGCGTGGCCACGCGGCCGATGCGTCGCGCCCCATCGGCATCGGTGAGCACCCGCAGGTAGCTGGTCGGGCCGTCGTCGTCTGCGAACCACAGGTGCGTCGTGGTGGCGAGCAGGTCGAGATCGTCGACGTCGGGTTCGTCGCACTGCTGCTCGACGGCGAACACGATGTCGCGGATCTTCCAGATCGCGTACACGTCGGCGGCGGTCAGGTCAGGCCCGTCGACGTGGCGAATGCTCATCTGGGCGCGCATTCCGCGCACGTGCCGAAGATCTCCAACGTGTGCTCGACATCGCTGAACCCGTGCTCAGCGGCAACTCCGTCGGCCCACTTCTCCACGGTCGGACCCTCGACCTCGACGGCGCGGCTGCACGAGCGGCAAACGAGGTGATGGTGATGTCCGGCGCTGCACTGGCGGAACAGGGTCTCGCCGTCGCCGCCCCGCAACGCATCGACCTCGTCCGCCTCAACCATGGCCTGGAGGGTGCGATAGACGGTCGACAAGCCGACCTGATCGCCCTTGCTGCGCAGGGAATCGTAAATCTCCTGGGCGCTGGCGAAGCCGTGAAGCTCGTCCAGGATCGTCGCGACGGCCCGGCGTTGACGGGTGTTGCGTGGCGATTCGGCCATGACAGCTACGACCCCCGACCTGAGTCGACGAGATCGGGCTCGGGTCGCAGACGGCGCAAGAACGCGCCAACCCCGGCCAGTCCACCGAAGACGATGATCGCGAGGATGACGATCGTGGGTCCGGGCTGGGTCTCGATCTGGTAGCTGGAGACCACGCCGCCCAGAGCGACGGCAAGCCCGATGCCCATCGCGGCCAGGTGGGTCGTGCGAAAGCTGCGGGTGATCTGCTGGGCCGCGGCCACCGGGACGACCATGAGGGCCGACACCAGCAACAGTCCGACGGTGCGCATGGCCAGCGTGATCGTGACGGCGGCGAGCACCGAGATCAACGCGCTGAGCAGGCGAACAGGCACTCCGCTGACTCGGGCGTGCTCCTCGTCCTGACAAACCGCGAACAGCTGCGGTGCCAGTCCTAGGGACAGGCCCACCACGACGGCACCCAGCGAGCCGACGAGGATGAGGTCGGAGGTGGAGACGGTCGTGATGGCGCCGAACAGGTAGGAATTGAGGGTGTTGGCGCTCTCGCCAGCGAGATTCGCCAGCAGCACGCCGCCGGCGATACCGCCGTAGAACAACATGGCCAGTGCCACGTCTCCGCTGGTGCGACCCGTGGCGCGCAGTACCTCGATCAACAGCGCTCCCAGCGCGGCGACGATCACCGCGGTCATGAGCGGAGCAATGCCGGTCAGCAGGCCGAGGGCCACACCGGTCAGTGCGACGTGCCCCAGACCGTCGCCGAGCAGGGCGAGCCGCCGTTGCACCAAGAAGGTGCCGATGGCTGGGGCGGCCAGACCGGTGAACACGGCGGCAATGAGAGCCCGCCGCATGAACTCGTAGTCCAGAAGCTCGATCACGGCCAGATCCCTTCGCCGTGGATGCTGCCGCGCGAGGGCGCGCCGGTGTGCAGATGCGTGTGGGTGTCGTCATGATCGAGGTCGTCGACCGGACCGTCGTGGATGACGCGACCCACGTCGAGGACGACGGCACGGTCGATCAACGGCTGCATCGGGCCGAGCTCGTGGGCCACGAGCAGCACCGACGTGCCTGCAGTGACCAGATCACCGAGCAGGGCGGCGAGCGTGGTCTGCTGGGCGTGGTCGACGCCCGCGGTGGGCTCGTCCATCACCAAGAGGTCGGCCTCGGTGGCAAGAGCCCGCGCGATCAGCGCGCGTTGTTGTTGGCCGCCGGACAAGTCGTTGATGGACGATCCCGATCGGTCCGTCAGTCCCACGCGATCGATGGCTGACTCGACGGCGGCGAGATCGGCCGTGCTGCGCGGCGCGAACCATCGTCGACTGGCGAGGCGTCCACTCAGCACGACCTCGTGCACGGTGGCTGGAACACCAGCGGCAGCGCGGGTCCGCTGGGGAACGTAACCGAGGCGGGTGTGCTCGCGAAACCGGGCCAGCGGAGTGCCGAACAGCCGCACGGTGCCTCCAATCATCGGCACGAGACCGACGGCGGCCCGCACGAGCGTCGACTTGCCCGACCCATTGGATCCCAGCAGCACGACGAACTCACCCGGTCCGACCCGCAGGTCGACGTCGTGGAGCACCAGGCGCCCGTCGAGTGCGACCGACACGCCCTCGGCGACTAGCGGGTCGGCAGATGCGGTCATTGACATGAGTTTGCCGTACGGAGCGCCTCGAGGTTCCGGCGCATGAGCGTCACGTAGGTCTCGTCGCGGGTGTCGTCGCCGAGCCCTTCGATGGGATCGAGCGTCGCGGTCTGCGCGCCGGTCTCGTCCGCGACGGTGCGCGCAATGGCGGGACTGACCAGCTCTTCGGTGAACACTGTGGTGATGCCCTCGCTGCGTACGAGCCGCGTGACGGCGGCCAGCTCGCGAGGCGACGGCTCGTTGGACGGGTCGAGGCCGGCAATGGGCACCTGCACCAGGTCGTACCGCGCGGCCAGATGGGCGAAGGCTGCGTGACTGGTGACGATGGTGCGTCGCTCGCAAATCTGCAGGCCGGCGCTGAAGTCGGCGTCGAGCGACTCCAGCTCGGCCACCAGCGCGTCGGCGTTGCTGGCGAATTCCTGGGCGTGCGCGGGGTCGACCGACGCCAGGGCGTCGGCCACGGCGCGCGTGACGGTCACCATGTTCTGCGGATTCAGCCAGGAGTGCGGATCGGTCTCGTCGTGGTCGTGGTTGTGTCCGTCGTCTTCGTCGTGCGCATCGTCGGCCGGCAGATCGTCGACGATCGTGGCCACGTCGATCGTCGCCGCGTCCTCGCGTCCCGCCTGCTCGATCGCGTCGTCGACCGCCGCCTGGAATCCCCGCGCGAACACCAGCACGTCCGCGTCCTGCACTCGGCCCACCTGCTTGGGGGTGAGCTCGACGTCGTGCGGCTCCACGCCCGGTGAGGTGAGGTTCTCGACCTGGATGAACGATCCCCCGACCTGCTCGACCACGAAGGCGAACGGGTAGAACGACGCCGCGACGCTCGGTCGGTCGTCGTCAGAACCCGCGGTGCCAGCGCACCCGGCAAGGAGGACGGCTGCTGCCGCGGTGACGAGCAGGACGGGGTTTCGCTTCATGGGAATCATTCTCAACTTTGTTGGGAACCGTTGTCAAATCCCGTTCCCGATACACTCGGCAAGCATCGAGCGCGGAGGGTCACGACCCTCCGCACAGGCTCGCCGACACCCAGCCGGACAGGAACGTTCACCATGGCCACCACCGTCGACAACGTCATCAGCCTCAGCAAGCGCAGGGGTTTCGTCTACCAGT
Source organism: Aeromicrobium sp. (assembly GCF_049586495.1). Taxonomy (GTDB): domain Bacteria; phylum Actinomycetota; class Actinomycetes; order Propionibacteriales; family Nocardioidaceae; genus Aeromicrobium. Next base: position 4,051 of record NZ_JBAVCB010000048.1, read on the forward strand.
GCGGCGAGATCTACGGGGGCACCAAGTCCGCGTGGGACTACGGCCCGCTGGGCGTCGAGCTCAAGGACAACATCAAGCGTCAGTGGTGGCGCTCCATGGTGCAGGGCCGAGACGACGTCGTCGGGCTGGACTCCTCGGTGATCTTGCCGACGTCGGTCTGGGAAGCATCGGGCCACCTGGCTGCCTTCGTGGACCCGCTGGTCGAGTGCCAGAACTGCCACAAGCGCTACCGCCAGGACCACCTGCAGGAGGCCTACGCCGAGAAGAAGAACCTGGACGATCCGGACTCCGTGGAGATGGACCTCATCGTCTGCGAGGCCTGCGGCACCCGCGGCCAGTGGACCGAGCCGCGCATGTTCAACGGCTTGCTCAAGACCTTTCTTGGCCCGGTCGAGTCCGAGGAGGGCCTGCACTACCTGCGCCCCGAGACGGCGCAGGGCATCTTCGTGAACTTCAACCAGGTCATGACCACGTCGCGCAAGAAACCACCGTTTGGCATCGGTCAGATCGGCAAGAGCTTTCGCAACGAGATCACGCCGGGCAACTTCATCTTTCGCACCCGCGAGTTCGAGCAGATGGAGATGGAATTCTTCGTCAAGCCGGGCACGGACGAACACTGGCACGAGATCTGGATGCAGACCCGCATGGACTGGTACACGAACCTCGGCATCGACCGCGAAAATCTGCGCTTCTTCGAACACCCTGCCGAAAAGCTCTCGCACTACTCCAAGCGCACGGTCGACATCGAGTACAGGTTCGAGTTCGCGGGCTCGGAGTGGGGCGAGCTCGAAGGCATCGCCAACCGCACCGATTTCGATCTGAAGACGCACAGCGAGGCTTCCGGCAAGGACCTGCAGTTCTTCGACCAGGTGTCCGGCGAGCGCTGGACACCGTACGTGATTGAGCCTGCGGCCGGCGTGAATCGCTCGATGATGGCCTTCCTGATCGACAGCTACACCGAGGACGAGGCGCCCAACTCCAAGGGCGGCGTCGACAAGCGCACGGTGCTCAAGCTGGACCATCGGTTGGCGCCGTGCAAGGCGGCCGTGCTGCCCCTGTCCCGCAACGAGGACCTCTCGCCCAAGGCGCGCGATCTCGCCACGGAGTTGCGCCAGCTCTGGAACGTGGACTTCGACGACGCCGCGGCCATCGGCAAGCGGTACCGCCGTCAGGACGAGATCGGTACCCCGTTTTGCATCACGGTCGACTTCGACACCCTCGAGGACCAGGCAGTCACGATTCGCGAGCGCGACACGATGACCCAGGAGCGCATCGGGCTCGATCAGGTCACGGGCTGGCTGGCGGCGCGTCTCCCGGGATGCTGATCCTCCGGTGGGCAACACTGGCCGCATGACGTTGCTCCGTGGACCCCGACCGAGAGCTGCCGCGATCGTCATCGCCGTGATGCTGACGCTTGGGGCGTGCGGAAGCAGCGAGCCCGCGCCACCCACGGTGCCCACTCCCCAGGGCTTCGAGCTTCCGTCCGACGTCACATTGACCGATCCGGGCACGGAGCTCGCCTTGGGCGAGCCCGGCACGGTCGTGCTGGAGGTCGACGACGGTGCAGCCAGCGCGGTCACCCTGACGGTCAATGAGATCACGAAGGGCACGATCGAGGACTTCCGATTCTTCTCCCTGGACGCTGCCAGCAAGGCCTCGACGCCGTACTACGTGTCGGCGACGGTCAGAAACGAGGGACCGGCCGGTCTTGGAGGCCTCGGCGCCCCGTTCGTCGCACACGACGACGCCAACACCATCGTGCCGCCCAACGTCATCAACGGCTCCTTCAGGCCGTGCCCCAGCACCGAGGTGCCCAAGAGCTTTCTGGCGGGCGACGCGACCGAGATGTGCTTGGTGTTCCTGATGGCCAAGGGCCGCACGCTCGTCTCGATCGACGCTCTGTCCGACGATCCCGCCACGGCTGTGCGGTGGAAGGCCTGACGCCTGGCTGAGACAATGGTCCGGTGACCACCTCGACCCTCCGTCCGTCTGCCTTGCGGATCGGCGCCCTGAGCGTCGACACGCCGGTGGTGCTGGCCCCGATGGCAGGTGTCACGAATGCGGCTTTTCGTCAGCTCTGCGCCGAACAGGGTGCGGGGCTGTACGTGTGCGAGATGATCACGTCCCGCGGCATCGTCGAACGTGATCGGACGAGCTTGTCGATGCTGCGGTTCGCGCCCAACGAGCAGTACAAGTCAGTGCAGCTGTACGGCATCGATCCCGACACGATCGGCCGCGCCGTGACCATCCTGTGCGAGGAGCACGGCATCGACCACGTCGATCTGAACTTCGGCTGCCCGGTTCCGAAGGTGACGCGCAAGGGCGGGGGAGCGGCGCTGCCCTGGAAGGACCGACTGCTGGGGCAGATCCTCACCTCAGCGGTGAACGCGGCGGCCCCATTCGGCGTGCCGGTCACGATGAAGACCCGCAAGGGCATCGACGACGATCACCTCACCTTCTTGGACTCCGGCCGGATCGCGCAGGACACCGGCACGGCTGCCATCGCCCTGCATGGGCGCACCGCCGTGCAGCACTACTCGGGGCGCGCGGACTGGGACGCGATTGCTGAGCTGAAGGCCGCGGTGACGGACATCCCGGTGCTCGGCAACGGCGACATCTGGGAGGCTTCCGACGCGTTGCGCATGGTCGAGGAGACCGGCTGCGACGGTGTGGTGGTGGGCCGAGGCTGTCTGGGCCGCCCGTGGTTGTTCCGCGACCTCGCTGCCGCCTTCTCCGGCGAATTGGTGCAGGAGCTGCCGACCCTCGGGGAAGTGGCTGCTGTCATGCGCCGCCACGCCGAGCTGCTCGGTGAGCTGTCCGGCGAGGAACGCGGATGCGTCGAGTTCCGCAAGCACATCGCGTGGTATCTGAAGGGTTTCGCAGCTGGCAGCACGGTGCGCCAGCAGCTGGGCACCGTCTCCTCGTTTTCCGACCTCGACCACCTGCTGGCCGAGCTGGATCCCGATGAGCCCTACCCGGTCCGCGAGCTGGGCACCCCCCGCGGCCGGCAGGGCACACCCAAGAAGGTCACCGTCCCCGACGGCTGGCTGGACACGCGTGAGGTGCTCGAGCCGCTCGACCCTGCGGCTGAGGACGGCACCAGCGGCGGGTGACACGGGCACGCGTCGAGCCCACCGGCCGGCGCCGTGGACCCGTTCAACGCCACCGCTAACGGCTTCTCACCTGGAGTCCGGAGGTGTCTACTGAACTGATGGAACCCTTTCAGTGGAGTCGGCCGCCCGGGGTGTTGGCCGCCATCGGTGGTACTCCCATGTTGGAGCTTCGCCGTGTCGTGCCCGACTCTGGAGCGCGAATCCTCCTCAAGTG
>NZ_JBAVCB010000049.1:0-15638 GCF_049586495.1 Aeromicrobium sp.
CTGCGTCGCCTTGAGCGACAACGAAACGCGCTCGCGGTCCATGTCGACGTCGAGCACCTCGACGGTGACCTCGTCACCCACCTGAACAACCTCGTTCGGGTGATCGATGTGCTTCCAGGACAGCTCCGAGACGTGCACCAGGCCGTCGACGCCGCCGAGGTCGACGAACGCACCGAAGTTGACGATCGAGCTGATGACGCCCTTGCGGACCTGGCCCTTCTTGAGCTCGGTCAGGAAGTTCTGGCGGACGGCCGACTGCGTCTGCTCGAGCCAGGCACGGCGCGACAGGACCACGTTGTTGCGGTTCTTGTCGAGCTCGATGATCTTGGCCTCGATGGTCTGACCGATGTACGGGTCGAGGTCGCGCACGCGGCGCATCTCGACCAACGACGCCGGCAAGAAGCCGCGCAGACCGATGTCCATGATCAGGCCGCCCTTGACGACCTCGATGACGGTGCCTTCGACGACTCCGTCCTCGGCCTTGATCTTCTCGATGTCGCCCCAGGCGCGCTCGTACTGGGCGCGCTTCTTGGACAGGATCAGACGGCCTTCCTTGTCCTCCTTCTGGAGAACGAGGGCCTCGACCACGTCGCCCATCGCGACGACGTCATGGGGGTCGACGTCGTGCTTGATGGAGAGCTCGCGGGTGGGGATGACACCTTCGGTCTTGTAGCCGATGTCGAGGAGGACCTCGTCACGATCGACCTTGACGATGGTGCCTTCGACGATGTCGCCGTCATTGAAGTACTTGATGGTCTTGTCGATGGCGGCGAGAAAGTCTGCCTCGTCGCCGATGTCGTTGACCGCAACCTGCGGTGCCGCAGATGGAGTTGCGATGCTTGTCATATAGGGATTGCTCCGATGGATGGATGAATAGGTGGACACGCCAACGACACCGTGAATCGTGATGCCCGTGCCCGCTCGGTATGGGGCGTGAGCGGCCGTTGGCGCGTCTCAATCGTACGCGCCCTGCCGTGCTACGAGAAGTTCGGGGTCAGGAATGCGGTCAACGCCTGGGTGTACAGATCGACGTCGGCAGATCCCATGAGCTCGCGAGCCGAGTGCATCGCCAGTTGGGGGGCCCCGACGTCGACCGTGAGCATGCCGGTGCGGGCAGCGCTGAGCGGACCGATCGTCGATCCGCAGGGCAGGTCGGCGCGGTGCTCGTACCGCTGCAGCGGAACCCCCGCTTGGTTGCAGGCGCTCTGGAACTCCGCAGCGCCGGCAGCATCCGTCGCGTAGCGCAGGTTGACGTTGATCTTGAGGACCGGGCCTCCCCCGACGGTGACGACGTGCAGGGGTTCGTGCCGGTCCGGGTAGTTCGGGTGGGTGGCATGGGCCATGTCTCCGGAGGCACACACCGAGCGAGCCACCATGCGGTGCAGGTCGTCACGGCCTCCGCCACGGGCCAGGACGACCCGCTCGAGCACAGTGGCCAGCAGATCGGACTGGGCACCGCGTTCGGACGTGCTGCCGATCTCCTCGTGGTCGAACAGCGCGAGCACCGGCACCACGCCGTCGACCGGCTCGGCGGCCAGAAGGGCCTTCACACCCGAGAAGCAGGTGCCCTGGTTGTCCAGACGGGGTGCGGACACGAACTCCCCCGACGAGCCGGTCAGTCTGCTGGGGGCGACATCATGCGTCATCAGCTCGAAGCCGAGCACGTCGTCGGCCAAGATGCCTGCCCGGTCAGCGACCCAAGGCAGGAACCGGCCCGACCCCGTGGTCCAGATGGCGTTGAGGTGACGCTGGGGGTCCAGCTCGACAGAAGTGCGTTCGGCCGACAGGTGGATGGCCAGCTGGGGCACCCGCAGCACGGGCTCGTCGATCCGCACCTGCACGAGTCGACCGTCCCGTAGAGCGAGACGCCCGGCGACCCCGAGATCGCGGTCCAGCCACGAGTTGAGCCATGCGCCGCCATAGGGCTCGAGCGCCACGACGCCCAACCCGTTCGACGAGTGATCGTGGTGCTGCTTGATCCGCAGATTCGGGCTGTCGGTGTGACCGCCGACGACCCGAAACCGGTCAGCCGGACCGCCCGTCGCGGCCTGGCTGTTCCAGGCGATCAACGACCCACCACGGATCACGAAGTAGCGGCCCGCAGCAGCTGGGAAGGCATCGGCTTCGGCGACCGCGGTGTATCCGGCCGACTCCAGAGCACGCGCCACAGTCGAGCACACGTGAAACGGCGTAGGTGAGGAGTCGATGAAGGTGCACAAGTCGGCTGCAGCGGTCATGCGATCAGCCTAGAGGTCAGTGGGTCTGTCCCAGACACGCCAACGGCGCCGCGGACCGGAAGGTCCACGGCGCCGTGTGGGCGTGATGCGATCAGATCAAGACCCGTCGCCGGACCGCAGCCAGACCGCCTGCAGCACTGAGCAGCAACGCTGCCGCGGCTGCACGCTTGGCGTTGGCCGAGCCTGCGCCTTCCTCGCCTGCGAGCTCGAACTTGAACGCGGTCAGCGCCGTGGCGCCTTCTGGGCTCCCGTACGGCTGAGCGGTCGCTGCCCGTGCAGCCCCCGCCTCGATCAGCGCATACTTCAGTCCAAATTCGCTCGCGGTGGCATCGCCGACGTTGATCAGCTGCGAGGTGCCCTCATCAGACAGCTTCTGGGCGCCGTCGGGCAGATCCGGTGCGCTTGCTGCAGCCTGCCCGAGACCGTCAGCCAGCTGGGCCGATCCGTCAGCGGCATCGCCGAGGCCCGAGGACAGCTGTCCCGCGCCATCGGCCAGCCGGGTCGTGCCATCCTTCAGGTCGCCGGCACCGGAGTCGAGCCGTTTGGCGCCGTCGGTGAGGTCACCCGTCCCGGCCTTCAACCTGTTCGCGCCAGCGGACAGCTGGTTCAGTCCGTCGACCAGCTCGCCACCCTTGTCCTGCAGCTGCGCCAGTCCCGCGATGATCTGCGACGTCCCTCCGCGGAGGGTCTCGCTGGGTCCTGGAGTGCCGACACCAGCCGCGACCTTGCTGTTGAGACCGGCCAAGCCTGCGTCGATGTTGTTCAGACCCGGGAGCAGCTGAGCGTTGATCTTGCCCTTGCCGCCGTTCAAGCCTGAGATCACGGCGTCGAGCGTTCCGTTGATCTGTCCCTTCTGAGGTGCGGTCGCCTCTGACGCGGTCACCAGAGCCTTGACACTCTGCAGACCGCCAAGAGCATCGTTGATGCCCGCCACGAGATCATTGCTGATTCCGTAGGTCACGGTCGCCACACCACCCCGGAGGGTCGACGTGTCACCGACGGTCGGGCTGCCGACTCCCGCGTTGACGTCACCTTGCAGCTTCGTCAGACCAGCGTCGACCTTCTGTGCGCCAGCAGTCAGCTGTGCGACACCGTCGAGAAGTTGCGGCCCGCCCGCCTTCGCTGACGTGAGACCGTCGGACAGATCGCCAGCGCCCGCATCCAGCTGGCCAGCGCCGGACTTCAGGTCACCGGTGCCGCCCTTGAGCTTCGAGGCTCCGGCATCCAGGTCGCCCGCGCCTGCAGCGAGCTTCTGGGCGCCGGGGACGGCCGTGCCGTTCAATCCGGCGCTGAGCTGATCGGCACCGTCCTTGAGCTGGAAGATGCCGGCCACCAGCTCGCTGGCACCGTCTCGAATCTTCAAAAGATTCTCATCGATCGTGATGGCGCCCGCCGTCAGGTCGGCGCCGCTCTCGGCACCGCCCAGGTAGCTGGCAGCACCGCCCTTGAAGGACGGAGATTCCAGCGGGTTGATCGGCAGCATCGAGATGCTGGCGCTGGGAATCACACCGCCGGAGATGCGGGACGTGTATCCAAATGACGCGCGGTCCGAGCCGATCGGCGGGAACAGGGTCATCGTGAATGACAGCTGGGTTCCTCCGCGCCCGTCGCCGGCGGCATTGGCCTCGGCCGACTTCACCTGAGTGAAGTTCGAGGGAAGCGTGGTGGTCAAGGACCCGACCATGGGGATGACCACGGAATTGGCACGAGACTGCTCGACCCCCTTGCCGTCGGGGAACGTGACGTCCTGCTGCACGCCGGTGGTGTTGACCACCTCGTAGAGAACTTCCAGATCGCCGGACTTGCCGACCACGTCTCCGGGCTGCACCTTCTTGCCGTCGAGCGTGTAGGACACGCTGACGTCGACCGGGAGGTCCTTGGTGTAGTCCGAGACCGATCGGAGTCGCTTGACTCCGTCGACGTCGGTCTTGACGCGCATCGTGTCCTCGCGCACCGTGAACCCGCCAAATCCGTCAAGATTGCGGAGGCCCTCGGTGGACACGGGGTTGGAGATGTCGACGTTGCCCGTGCCGCGCAGCACCAGCTGTTCGTAGATTCGCTGGGCGTCGATCTTGCCCGACGCGTCCATCAGGACCTGCACCGTCTCGGTGTTGCTGATCGTGACGTCGCCATCAACAGTGTTGGCGGCGAACGCACCCGGAGCCATGTACCCGGCTGCAGCCATGGAGACTCCGGCCACCCCGACCAAGGCCGCGCGGCGGCGGTTGACGGCGCTCATGCCGACGCTCCCGCCGTGTGGCGGGATTCGAACTCGATGAGTTCCTCGTCCCACTCCTGCGACTCGGCGATGTCCTCGCCGAGCAAGACCGAACCGATGACGCCCATGGCGATCGAGAGAAGGACTGTGGTGGCGGCAACAGGCGAGTCAGTCACGAACAGCGACGGAGCAGCGGCGTAGGTCTGCTCGTACGCCCCGACGAGTGCCGCCGAGCCGACGAGCAACCCCCACAACGGGAGGCGGTTCTGCGAGGCGATGGCCAGCAGCATGGCTGCGGCGATGACGCCGAAGACGACCACAGCGCGGGCCGTGGCGGTGTCCGGCAAGATGGCCGCTCGCATGGCGTAACCGATCCAGGCAAGCCCGAAGCCGAAAGCGAAGGCGATGATGCGCTCGCCCAGCGTGCGGTCCGGCACCAGCCCGACCACCGCTCCGAGTGCGACGCCCAACAGCGCGACGTGGTCGAGATCAAGACCGAACAGATGGCCGAAGCCGATCGTCAGTGCTCCGAAAAGCGCCAAAAGGGCGCCCTTGAGTAAACGTGAATGCATAACAATATGCGGCGACCGTGATGTGCTCCCTCGCACATGGATGAACCGGTGCCGACTCCCTGCACCTATTTGAACATCAAACTAGGTGAATCTCGCAATCGGAGCACACGCCCCCCCTGCCCCCGGTGCGTTGCCCGGTGCAGTGCACGGAATGCGACACGTAGGCTGATCGGCGTGACCGACGACCAGACACAGCCGGTGTCGACACACGGCACGCTCGTCGCTGCCGGCATGGTCGGGATGAACGTGGCGATCTACGTCTTCAACATCGTTGCGGCTCGGCGGCTGCTGCCCGAGGACTTCGGCGCCTTGACCGCCATGTTCAGTGTCATCCTCGTGGGCAACGTCGCTGCACTCGGCCTGCAAGCAGCCATCGCGCGGCGCATCGCGGTCGAGCCGGAGCACCGGGTGGAGCTCGTGGACGCCGTCGTGCATGTGGCCACCCTCGTGTCGATCGGCGTCGGCGCCATCGTGGCACTCACGTCGATCGTGCTCACGCCCGCGCTGAAGCTGGCCTCGCCCTGGCCGGTCATCCTCTGTGGTGCCACCCTGGTGCCCCTGACGATCATGGGCGCCCAGTCCGGAGTCGCGCAGGGCACCCAGCGATGGAAGATGCTCAGTGCGATCTACGCCGGCAACGGGCTTGGGCGCATGATTGGCGGCACGGGTGCGCTGTTGATCGAACCGTCGGTCACGTCCGCCATGATCGGCATGGCCATGGGCTCGTGGGCGCCGGTGCTCGTGGGTTGGCGCATGCTCGAACGCAGGTCGTCCGTCAGCAGCAGAGGGCGTCGACGTCCTCTGCTGCGCGAGGCGCAGTTGTCCACCCATGCACTACTCGCGTACTTCGTGCTCAGCAACATGGACGCCCTGATCGCGCGCAACTCCTTCGACGAACGCGACAGCGGACTGTACGCCTCGGGGCTGATTCTGGCCAAGGCCGCGCTGTTCTTCCCCCAGTTCGTCAGCGTCGTGGTGTTCCCGGATCTGGCGCGCGCCACGACGGCTGCAGCCAAGCTGCGCGCTGTGGCGCTCGTCGGCGGATTCGGCGTGCTGGCGGTGACGATCACTGCCATCGCGTCCCCCATCGCGCTGATCGTCGTGGGTGGCCACCGATACGGCGAGATCGAGAGCCGTTTGTGGCTGTTCGCGCTCGTGGGCTCGATGCTGGCGATCGTGCACCTGCTGGTGTTCGACGCCTTGGCTCGACATGCTCACGGTGTCACGCCCCTGCTCTGGGCCGGCGTAACGGCGGTGATCGCGATTGCCTACGGATTCGACGTGCACATCACCGGCCTGGTCCTGACCATCACCGCGGTGGCCGCCGCACTGATCGTCGCCTTCCTCGTCGTGCCGAGCCTGCGGCAACCCAGATCAGTGAGCGGCTTCGTGCCAGGTGCGCCCGGTGCCCACGGAGACGTCGAGGGGCACTGACAGATCGGCCGCTCCAGCCATCTCGTCACGCACGATCTGCTCGACCTGCTCCAGCTCACCAGGTGCGACCTCGAGCACCAGCTCGTCGTGCACCTGCAGCAGCAGGCGCGACGACAACGATGCCTCGCTGAGGGCTCGCTGCACGCCCAGCATGGCCACCTTGATGATGTCGGCGGCCGAGCCTTGGATCGGGGCGTTGAGCGCCATGCGTTCAGCCATCTCGCGGCGCTGACGGTTGTCGCTGATCAGGTCGGGCAGGTAGCGGCGGCGTCCCAGGATGGTGGCGGTGAAGCCGGTGGACCGGGCCTCGTCGACCACGCCATGCAGGTAGGCCTGCACTCCCCCGAACGTCTCGAAGTAGTCGTCCATCAGCGCCTGGGCCTCGCTCGTGGTGATGCCGAGCTGCTGACTCAGACCATAGGACGAGAGACCATAGGCCAGGCCGTAGTTCATGGCCTTGATGCGAGCACGCAGTCCGCCATCGATGTCGCTGGGCTCCCGCTCAAACACCTTGGCCGCCATGACGGTGTGAAAGTCGTGACCCGAGCGAAACGCCTCGATCAGGTCGGCGTCCTCGGACAGATCGGCCATGATCCGCATCTCGATCTGGCTGTAATCGGCAGTGAGCAACGTCTCGTAGCCCTGCCCCACCACGAACGCCTCGCGGATGCGCCGGCCGGACTCGGTACGGATCGGAATGTTCTGCAGGTTCGGATCGGCCGAGCTGAGCCGACCGGTGGCCGCGATGGTCTGGAAGTACGTGGTGTGGATACGTCCGTCCGGGGCCACCGTCTTCTGCAGACCCTCGACGGTCTGACGCAGCCGGGTGACATCGCGGTGCGCCAACAGGTGCTGCAGGAACGGGTGTTCGGTCTTGGCGAACAGCGTCTGCAGCGCATCGGCGTCCGTGGTGTACCCGGTCTTGGTGCGCTTGGTCTTGGGCATGTTGAGCTGCTCGAACAGCACTTCTTGCAGCTGTTTGGGCGAACCGAGGTTCACCTCGCGGCCAATGACGGCATACGCCTCCTGAGCGGCGGCCAGCATGGTCTCGGTGAACTCGGCGTGCAGCGTGTCGAGGTGGTCGGTGTCGATGGCAATGCCGTCGCGCTCCATGCCGGCCAGGACGACGAGCAGTGGCAGCTCGAGATCGTGCAGCAGCGAGAGCGACTCCTGCTGGTCGAGCTCGTCGTGCAGGACGCCCCACAGATCCAAGGCGGCCCTGGCCCGGTGCACCGCGACGTCTGACCCTCCGTCATCGTCGAAGCTCAGCTGCCCCGAGTCGTCGTCCCCCGCGATCAGCTCTCGGTGCAGGTAGCGAACCGACAGATCGGCCAGGTCGTAGGCGCGCTGGTCGGGCTTGACCAAGTAGGTGGCCACCGCCGTGTCGGCGGCGACCCCCCTCAGATGCCATCCCTGGGCGGCGAGGGCGTGCGCCTGGCCCTTGGCGTCGTGCAGCACCTTGCTGCGGTCGGGGTCGGCCAGCCACGCAGCCAGAGCAGCCTCGTCGGCTGGCTCCAGCTGCTCGACATCGATCCACACGCCAGCGCCCTCACTCGACGCGATGGCGACTCCCTCGGCCCGCGCACCGACCGGTTTGGCGACGCCCGTGACCTCGAGCCCGACCGTCACGCCGGTGTGCTGGTCCAGCCACGCGCTGAGCGTGCCGGCGGCCGGCCGCTCGACCGTGACGACGACCGCAGCCTCGGCGGTGGCGGACTCGTCGCCACCACCCAGGTAGTCGAACAGTCGCTCACGCAGCGCTGCGAACTCCAGCGCGTCGAACACCCGGTGGATCGCATCGCGATTCCACTCGGTGCTGAACGTCAGGTCAGCTGGCTGGGCTGGGAGGTCCAGATCGCAGACGAGTGCATTGATGCGTCGGTTGCGCAACACGGAATCGAGGTGCTCGCGCAAGGACTCTCCTGCCTTGCCGGGCACGCTCTCGACATCGGCGACGAGGGCGTCGAGGGTGCCGTACTGGGTGATCCACTTCGCCGCCGTCTTGGGGCCGACGCCCGGGACGCCGGGCAGGTTGTCGCTGGTCTCGCCCACCAGTGCGGCCAGATCTGGGTAGTGGTCGGGGGTGACGGCGTACTTGTCGACGACCGCGGCGGGGGTGAAGCGCACCAGATCGGACATGCCCTTGCGCGGGTAGAGCACGGTGGTCGACTCGGTGACGAGCTGGAACGCGTCACGGTCTCCCGTGACGATCAGGACCTCCATGCCAGCGGACTCCGCCTCGGTGGCCAGAGTCCCGATGATGTCGTCGGCCTCGAAGCCGTCCTTCTCGAACGAGGTGACGCCGAGGGCGACCAGGACATCCTTGATCAGCGGGATCTGACCGGAGAACTCCTCAGGCGACGTGGTGCGGTTTCCCTTGTAGTCGGCGTACTCCTCGGTGCGGAACGTGCGGCGGGAGACGTCGAAGGCGACCGCGACGTGGGTGGGCTGCTCGTCGCGCAGCACGTTGATGAGAATCGACGTGAAGCCGAACACCGCATTGGTGTGCTGGCCGGTGGTGGTGGCGAAGTTCTCGACGGGCAGGGCGAAGAAGGCTCGGTAGGCCACTGAGTGACCGTCGATGAGCAGCAGGCGATCCACGTCGTCGACCCTAGACCCCACCTCAGACGGGCGAGGGCTGGGACTCAGCGGGCTCGCTCGGGGCGCAAGGCATCCTGGCGGCGGCGCAACGTGCGGCGCACCGCGATCAGCTTGCCGGTATCGCGCGAATGGGCCTTGGCCCCGAGTCGCGACTGCAACTTGGTGGGCGAGATGGCGCGCAGGACGGCGATCTGGCTGAAGCCCAGCTTGGTGAGGTAGCGATGTGGTTCGCGGGCCTGCGCCGGGATGGCCGCCACGACGATCTGGCAGTGGTGTTCCTCGCCGTAGGCCGAGACGGCGGACAACAGGCTTGATGCCACGGACCGACGGCGGAAGCGGGGGGACACCTGGATCTCCGTGACCAGCAGCACCCTGGTCAACGAGATGGGGGTGAGCGTCGTGAGGTCGCACACGGTGGCGCCCACGATCTCGCCCTCGATCAGGGCCACGATGATGCGTTTTCCGGGCAGCGCAAGATTCAGGTCGATGGCTTCGGCGGCCTCTGGAACGCCCGGTTCACGCCACAGGGACTGGTGGGTGAACGCCTCGACTCCTTGGTCCGTGCCAGCGTCAGCGCACTCTGCCCACAGTCGCACGAGCGCGGCCGCATCCTCGCGGTCGACGTCTCTCAACACGATCTGCGGCCGGGTACCCATGGTCGGTGACCCTACACACCGGACTGTTGGACCATGTCCCGGTCTCGTCGTAACCCAACTGTCACCCGCAAATGCGCAATGCGACGCATCTGACTCCCGCAGTTGGTTATAGTCCCCACGTCGGCCACTCACGATCGACGGACACCACTCGACAGGAGTCCTTGTGCACTTGCGACCAGCGGCGCTGATAGCAGCGATCCTGGCCGGTTTCATTCTGCTGGCACCCATCGGCGCTCATGCCGACGAGACTCCCGCACCGGCCACCCCCACACCGTCCGACACGGCGGTTCCCGCGGACCCCAACGTTGCCAATGAACCACCCCCGGACGCCGAGTTCTTCATCTCGGTGACTCTGCTGAACAGCGCCGACCGGGATGCCGAGGGCAACGCAGCCCCTGTCCCCGGGGTCACCCTCGACGTCAAGAAGGACGGCGCGCAGGTCGGCACTGGTGTGACCGGCCCAGAGGGTCAGGTGTTCATCGTCATCCCCAGCGGCGGCGAGTTCACCGTCGAGCTCGACAAGGGCACGCTGCCCGAGGGCGCTGAGCTCAGTGGTGCAGCCTCGACCGAACGCACCATCAAGGTGCTGCTGTCCGGCGGCACCAACGTGCAGTTCCAGATCGGTGTGCAGGAGGTTGAGTCAGTTGCCTTCTCCAAGAAGTTGTCCCAGTCGGTGGTCAACGGCCTCAAGTACGGCTTGATCATCGCGCTGGCCGGCCTGGGTCTCTCGCTCATCTTCGGCACCACGGGCCTGACCAACTTCGCCCACGGCGAGCTGATCACCTTTGGCGCGGTCATGACCTACGTGTTCAACCGCGGCTTCGGCCTACCGGTCATCGCCGCCGGCGCCCTCGCCGTCCTCTCCTCGGCTGCGTTCGGCTTCATGCAGGACAAGGGCCTCTGGGGTCCGCTGCGCAACCGCGGCAAGGGCCTGATCGCGACCATGATCGTCTCGATCGGCTTCGCCCTGCTGATGCGCAGCATCTTCCAGTACACCTTCGGCGGGTCGACCAAGACTCTGTCGCAGTTCGTGGCGCAGCGATCGGTGTCGTTCGGCCCGGTCCAGATCGCGCCCAAGGAGATGGCCATCTTCGCCATTGCCATCGTGGCGCTCGCGCTCGCTGTGGGTGGTCTGGCCCAGACCCGGCTGGGCAAGGCCATGCGGGCCGTCTCGGACAACCCGGCGCTGTCCGCCTCGTCGGGCATGCGTGTCGACAGCGTGATCACCTCGGTGTGGGTCCTTGGCACCGCGCTCACCGGCCTGTCCGGCGTGCTTCTCGCCATCGATCGACAGGTCAACTTCCAGATGGGCTTCAAGATCCTGCTTCTGGTGTTCGCCGCCGTCACCTTGGGCGGTCTCGGCACCATCTACGGCGCCCTGATCGGATCGATCATCATTGGTCTCGTCTCCGAGGTCGGCCCCCTGTTCGGCGTGCCAGCCTCGATCAAGGACGTCGGGCCGCTGTTGCTGCTCATCCTCATTCTTCTCGTGAGACCCCAGGGCATCCTGGGCCGAGCCCAACGGATCGGATAGGGGTCCCCATGGACATCGCAACAGTCATCGACGCAGCCGTCTCCCAGGCGCTGGGACCGCAGGCCATCGTGTTCGCGCTCGCCGCCATCGGGGTGAACATCCAATTCGGCTACACCGGACTGCTCAACTTCGGTCAGGCCGGATTCATGGCGATCGCTGCCTTCGGTCTGGCCGTCAGCATCGTGAAGTTCGACGTGCCGTTCCTGCCGGCCATCGTGATCGGTCTGTTCATGACGGTGCTGCTCTCGCTCGTTCTCGGTGTGCCAACGCTCCGCCTTCGGGCCGACTACCTGGCCATCGTCACGATTGCGTCCGCCGAGGTCATCCGTCTGATTCTCGGCGCGGTCGAGTTCAAGAGCCTCTTCGGTGGATCGAACGGACTGACCGGATTCGCTGGCTCCTTCCAGAGCATGAATCCCTATGACTCCGGGCTCGACATCCAGGTGGCCTCCTGGAGCCGCAACGACCTGTGGTCGCTCACCGTCGGCTGGGCCCTGGTGGCCTTGGGCTGCCTGCTCGTCTGGTCGCTCATGCGCAGTCCCTGGGGACGCATCCTGCGATCGATCCGCGAGGACGAGGACGCCGTGCGGTCGCTGGGCAAGAACGTCTTCGGCTACAAGATGCAGTCGCTGATTCTCGGCGGACTGTTCGGTGGTCTCGCCGGTATCTTCCACATCCTGAAGCAGGGCTCCGCCGTGCCCACCGACTTCAACACCACCTTCACGTTCTTCGGCTACGCCGCCCTGCTGGTCGGTGGCGCGGCTCGCGTGCTCGGTCCCGTGGTGGGATCGATGATCTTCTGGTTCCTCGTGGCCGGTCTCGGAGCCGTCTTCGGGCAGCTCACGTCGGGCTCCGATCCGATTCTGCCCACCTGGCTGATGACCAACACCCAGGCCAGCCTGGTGCGCTTCGTCGTGCTGGGTGGCGGACTGATGCTGCTGATGATCTACCGACCACAAGGAATCTTCGGCGACAAGAGGGAGATTGCGATCGATGCCCGATAACACCCCCGCCGCCGACGCGGCACACGACCAGAGTCGCGCCCCCGGGTCGCCGACCGTGGCAGCCACGGCCCAGGCCTTTCTCAACGACGTCGCCCACGAGCCGGGAGCGGCCAAGCCGGATCCGATCGTCAAGGGCAGCAACATCATGCGTCAGTTCGGTGGCCTCAAGGCCGTCGACGTCGAGCACATCGAGGTCCAGCGCGGCGTCATCACGGCCCTGATCGGGCCCAACGGTGCCGGCAAGACCACCTTGTTCAACTTGTTGACCGGCTTCGACGAGCCCGACACCGGCGAGTGGGCCTTCAACGACCGCGCGCTCGCCAAGATGCCGGCGTACAAGGTGGCGCGGGCCGGCATGGTCCGCACCTTCCAGCTCACGAAGGTCTTGTCGAAGCTGACGGTGATCGAGAACATGCGTCTCGGTGCCACCGGGCAGCGAGGCGAGAAGTTCTGGTCCGCTCCGTTCAAAGGGTTGTGGGGCAAGCAGGAGGACGAGATCACGACTCGCGCCGACGCACTGCTGGCGCGCTTCAAGCTCGACGCCAAGCGTGAGGACTTTGCAGGCTCGTTGTCCGGTGGCCAGCGCAAGCTGTTGGAGATGGCGCGTGCCCTGATGGTCGACCCAGAGCTGATCATGCTCGACGAGCCCATGGCTGGCGTGAACCCGGCCCTCAAGCAGTCCTTGCTGGGACACGTGAAGTCACTGCGAGACGAAGGCCGCACGGTGCTGTTCGTCGAGCACGACATGGACATGGTGCGCGACATCTCCGACTGGGTCATCGTCATGGCCCAGGGGCAAATCGTCGCCGAGGGAACTCCCGCATCGGTCATGGCCAATCAGGCCGTCATCGACGCCTACCTGGGCGCGCACCACGACACTGACCTCACCCAGATCTCCCCTGAGGAGATCGAAGCCGAGGCCCAAGCTGAACTTGACGGCAAGGAGCAGAAGTCATGACCGAGGCCGCCACCAATGTCGAGCGCGAGAAGCATCTGGCGAACGCCGAGGGTGCCGTTCTTCGAGCCGACGACTTGATCGCTGGCTACCTGCCTGGCGTCAACATCCTCAACGGTGCTGATCTGTACTGCCACACAGGTGAGCTGGTCGGCATCATCGGCCCCAACGGTGCCGGCAAGTCGACGCTCCTCAAGGCCATGTTCGGCCTGGTCAAGATCCATGAGGGCGTCGTCACGCTCAAGGGCGGCGAGATCACCAATCAACGCGCCGACCAGCTGGTCACCAAGGGCATCGGCTTCGTGCCGCAGAACGACAACGTGTTCCCGAGCCTGACCATCGAGGAGAACCTCGAGATGGGTTGCTACCAAGAACCCAAGAAGTTTCCCGAACGATTCGACTTCGTGACCGGGATCTTCCCGCGCCTGGGCGAACGCCGCAAGCAGCGCGCCGGACAGCTCTCCGGCGGCGAGCGACAGATGGTTGCCATGGGGCGGGCGCTCATGATGGACCCGTCCGTGCTGCTGCTCGACGAGCCGTCAGCGGGACTTTCCCCCGTGCTGCAGGACGAGGTGTTCGTGCAGACGCGCAACATCAACAAAGCGGGTGTCTCGGTCGTCATGGTCGAGCAGAACGCCGCTCGCTGTCTCCAGATCTGTGACCGCGCCTACGTGCTGGACCAGGGCACCACCGCTTACTCCGGCACCGGTCAAGATCTTGCCAACGATCCCAAGGTCATCGAGCTCTACCTCGGCACCTTGGGCAAGTCGGACGACTGACCGCCGACGAGTCACGCAAGCCCGCTGACGAGTCACCCCGGCCCGCTGACGAGTCACTCACCACCATCGCGGGATCGGCGTGACGCCGAGGATGTCTCCAAGTTCTTGCTCGAATCGCGGACTCGTCCCGAAGATGTCCTTGTACTGCGCGACCACGATCGTGTAACCGGTCGCGGTGAGCAGACGCCGGCGCTCCGCGTCGTGCTGCTCGTCCCGTGCTGCGGTGTGGAAGCCCCGACCGTCATACTCGACGGCGACCATTCGACGCCGATAGGCCAGGTCCAAGAACCGCTGCCGACCGGCAGCATCCTCGACCTCCACCTGACTCTCGGGCTTCGGGAGGCCGGCATCGATGATCCGCAGCCGCGTCCACGACTCCCCCGGGCTCGCCGCCCGAGGATCGATGTATTCCGCCAGAACCCGGGCCTGACGGATTCCGCGATAGCCCTTGAGGTCAACCAAGTAGTTGCGGACCTCCATCGGCCGGATCGCACCAATGCGAGCGAGGCCGTCGACGGCTGCCAAGGCGTGGGGACGCCACTGCTTGCGCAGCAAGTCGGCTGCTGTCCGCACCGGGTGGGTCACTGCAAGGCCATCCACCTCCACCACGTCAGCCGACGAGATCAACGCTTGGCGGCACCTGATGCCGCTGACTCGCGATCTGCTCTGCCCATGCGGAACGACCCACCGAGGCACGAACTGGTGCCTGTCGCTCGGCCGATGCACGTCGGCGCCCCAGACCCATGCAGCCGTCTCATCGCTCACGACAGCGTGCGCCGGAACTACGAGCTTCGCCGCGGCCACACGCGATTCCAGCGAGTCTGGCAATCTGGCGTCCTGATACACGCGGTCGAAGATGCGGACCACCTCGCCGCACGAAACGGCAGACCGAAACGCTGAACGATCTAGTCCCACCTGTCCGTGATCGCGGTGAAGAAACGGTTGGCCGTCATTGATTAGATGCGCCATCGAGACATTTCAGTCGAGACGCGCTGTGAAGGCCGTCGCCCGTCCACAGACTCGGTCTACATGACTCGTCAGCGGGCCAGGGTGACTCGTCAGCGGGCCTACGGGACTCGTCAGCGGACGCAGAACGGCCCCGATGCCGAAGCACCGGGGCCGTCCCGACTACGTGGGTTCAGCTCAGATCAGTTGCCTGATCAGATGCTGCCGGAGATGAACTCCACCGCGTTGTAGTTGTTGTCGGCGTCGTACTCGTAGATGCCCACCGAGGCGGCCGTGGGGCTGCCCGTCTTGCCGAGCTCGATGGGTCCGGAGACTCCGTCGTAGTCGATGTCGGCATTGGCGTCAGCCTCGAGCAGCTTGGCGCAGTCGGCGAACGTCGTGCACTTCTCGCCACCCTCGGTCACGCTGGGCAGCTTCGCGGCGATGGACTCGCCTGAATCGTCACCAGCGGCGATGGCAGCCAGCGCCGAGGTGATCACGGCGTCGTAGGACTCAGCTGCGTAGCTGAAGACCTTCAGGCTGTCGTCGACCTCGAGCAGGTTCTTCTTGAAGTCGCCCTTGGCCTCGGCACCGGGGATGGTGCCCTTGGTGCCCTCGAGCGTGCCCGGGGGCAGCGGCGTCGTGGCGTCCTTGGCGTAGCTGGCGGTGTTGCCGTCGACGAAGTACGTCGGAACGGCCTGCG
>NZ_JBAVCB010000050.1:0-3327 GCF_049586495.1 Aeromicrobium sp.
TCGTGCGCGAGCGATTCCACTGGGTGATGGCCGAGGCGGTGCAGTCGGCCGAGGTGTTGGCTGCCGCCACGGGTGGCGCTGTCTACGCCGGGCTCGTCGAGCGTTGGTGGTCCGAGATCGCCGAGCACGTGATCGACGACGACGGGTCGTGGCGGCACGAGCTGTCGTCGACCCTCGCGGCGTCCGATCAGACGTGGCGCGGACGTCCCGACGCCTACCATGGCGTCAACGCGTTGACCTGTGCTGATCTGCCCCTGTCCCGCACCGCAGCCGTGGCCCTTGGAGGTGCATCCAGATGAACGTGCTCGTGGTCGGCGAGGCGCTGGTCGACGTCGTGCACCGCGACGACGGCAGCGTTGAGACGCACGCTGGCGGGTCTCCGTACAACGTGGCACGAGGCCTGGCGCGCCTGGGCGTCGACACCCATCTGATCTGCCAGTTCGCCGACGATGACCACGGACGGCTGCTCGCCGAGGGCCTGGAGGAGTCGAACGTGCATCACGCTGGGCCTGACTCGGCGACGCACCGCACCTCCAGCGCCGTTGCGCAGATCGCCGATGACGGCAGCGCGACTTACGAGTTCGACCTCACGTGGGCGCCCTCCTCCTTGCCCGACCCGGGCGCCTTCGCTGCCCTGCACGTCGGATCGCTCGGCACCCTGCTCGAACCGGGTGCCGCCCAGGTGTCGGACCTGGTGGTCACCGCCGATGTCCTCGGTGTCCCCGTCTCGTTCGACCCCAACGTCCGCCTCTCGGTCGTCGCCGAGCCGGCCATCTGGCAGGCCGTCTTCGCGCGATTCGCGCCGCACGCGCGAATCGTCAAGATGAGCGACGAGGACGCCGCGGTGCTGTTCCCGGACGTCGCGCCACTCGATCTCGCGCGACGACTGGCTTCGGAGGGAGCGCTGGTGGCCATCACCCAGGGCGCTGGTGGCGCTCTGGTCGCCCATCAGGACGAGCTGGCGGTCATCGAGGCGCCCTCGATCGAGGTCGTCGACACGATCGGTGCCGGCGACACCTTCATGGCCGCGATGCTTGCTTGGAGTGCTTCCTATGACTGGCCCGTTGCGACCGAGCTGGACGTGACCGAGCTGTTCGACCTCGGCACCTACGCCGCCCGAGCCGCCGCCATCACCTGCTCCCGCGCTGGCGCCGACCTCCCATGGATCGAGGAGATTGGCGGCTAGCCCCCCGTCGGGCGGGCGCCGCGCCGGGTGACGCACTGGGCCGCAACGGCGACGCCCGCTGCGAGAGCTTCCTCGGGGTCGGAGCGTGTCGACCAGACGCTCAAGAAGCCGGCACAGAAGGCATCACCGGCTCCGGTCGTGTCGATGACGTCGGCCTCGACTGCCTTGACTGCATGGCCGCGGAACCGGGCGCCGGCTGCGCCCCTCGTCTCGACGGCATGTTCATCGTCCACGACCAGAAAACCCTGCTCGTCCTCATTGGGGAACACCAGGTCGGCGTCCGCGAACCAACGCAGCGCCGCGCCGCGCCCGGTCGCCTCCAAGAAGCCGAGCGAGCTGGGGTCGATGCTGACCCCGATGCCACGGCGGCGCGCCTCGGTGACGGCGGCCATCGCCACCGGCCGGGTCGCCGTGTCGAAGTAGGTGTACCCGGTCAGATGCAGCCAGGCGATGCCGGCCCAGATGTCATCAGTGAGGTGGCCGGGCATCAACGTCGTGTTCGCAGCGCGATCCACGAACATCGTGCGGTCCGCGGCGTCGTCGAGCGTCAGGACGATCGTGGCGGTGGGCAGGTGCGGATCTGCACCAATGCGAGCGTCGACCCCGTGAGCGGTCAGTGCGCCGGTGTGACGCTGCACCCCGTCGATGCCGGCACGGCCGACGAAGCGGGCCGGTGCTCCGAGGTGGCCCAGCCACGCCGCCACGTTGGCGGCCGATCCGCCACAGGTCATCCGGATCTCGGCCTCGGTGTCGCTGGCGGGGTTGATCCGACCGAGAGGCCGGACGCCGATGTCGTCGACCACGTCACCGACGAGCAAGATCATCTGACGGCCCACGCCTGAGCGATGCCGGCGGCCACCCGAATGTTGTTCTCGGCGATCAGCAGGTTCACCGCGAGGCTGTCGCCGCCCGTGAGATCGACAATCTTCTGCAGCAGGAACGGGGTGACGTCCTTGCCCACGAGACCCTGCTCGTCGGCCATGCGCAATGCATCGGTGAGTGCTCGATCGTGCACCGCAGGATCCAGCTGCTGCCCCTCCGGCAACGGATTGGCCACGACGATCCCGGCGCGCTGGCCCAGCCCGTCGCGGGCTGCCATGACGGCGGCCACCTCGGCCGGGGTGTCGACCCGCCAGTCGAGCTCGTGACCCGAGTCGGTCAACCAGAAGCTGGGGAAGCGGTCCGTGCCATAACCGAGCACAGGCACGCTGAGCGTCTCGAGACGTTCGAGGGTCGCACCGATGTCGAGGATCGATTTTACTCCGGCCGAGACGACCGTGATCGGCACGTGGGCCAGCACCGACAGGTCCGCCGACTCGTCGAACGACTCGGCAGCCTTGCGGTGCACGCCGCCGAGACCGCCGGTCGCGAACACGCGGATGCCCGCCAGATCGGCAATGACCGACGTCGCCGCAACCGTGGTGGCCCCGCTGCTGCCGCGGCCCAGCGCGATTGGCAGGTCGCGGACGCTCAACTTGGGTACGTCCACGTCGGCGATGCGCTGCAGCTCGTCGTCAGTGAGCCCCGCCTTCAGCCGGCCGTCGAGCACCGCCACGGTGGCAGCGACGACCCCGAGGTCAGCGAGGATCTGCTCGAACCGCCGAGCCGCTGCGAGGTTGTCCGGCCGCGGCAGACCGTGGGAGATGATCGTTGATTCCAACGCCACGACCGGACGCCGGTCGGCGATCGCCGCTGCAACCTGGGGCGCGATGTCGAGCGGCAGGTCCACGGCTCTCAGACCTCCCTCAAATCTCAGTACGGTGGAAATTCGCGTGCGAACGCGACGCCGTGGGACCGCGTTGACCCTGGTAGCGCGAACCGTACTTGGCCGAGCCGTACGGGTTGTCGGCCGGCGAGGTGAGCCGGAAGTAGCAGAGCTGACCGATCTTCATGCCCGGGTACAGCTTGATGGGCAGAGTGGCGACGTTGGCCAGCTCCAGCGTGACGTGACCGGAGAATCCAGGATCGATGAAGCCTGCGGTCGAGTGGGTCATCAGGCCGAGGCGCCCCAGCGAAGACTTTCCCTCGAGCCGAGCGGCGATGTCGTCGGGCAGCGTCACGAGCTCGTAGGTGGACCCGAGCACGAACTCACCGGGGTGCAGCACGAATGCCTCGTCCTGCCCGTTGCCGACCTCGACCTC
>NZ_JBAVCB010000051.1:0-1722 GCF_049586495.1 Aeromicrobium sp.
GCGACGGTCCGACTGCAGGGCACCGAGAAGGGCGAGCGTGACAGCGCCATGCTCGTGGCGTTCGCCCGGCTGGACGGCCAGCCGTGCGTGGTCATCGGGCAGGACCGCACCAAGCAGACCCCCCTGACCCCGATGGGGCCGGCCGCGCTGCGTGAGGCGCGCCGCGGCATGCGATTGGCCAACGAGCTGCGGCTGCCGCTGGTCTCCTTCATCGACACCCCGGGTGCCGAGCTGTCGCCTGAGGCCGAGGAGGGTGCCATCGCCGGCGAGATCGCCCGGTGCATCAGCTGGATGTCGACCATGCGGGTGCCCACTGTGTCGGTGCTGCTGGGCCAGGGCTGCGGTGGCGGAGCGCTGGCGTTGCTGCCTGCCGATGTGGTGGTCGCCGCCGAGAACGCCTGGCTGTCTCCGCTACCGCCCGAGGGCGCCAGCGCGATCGTTTACGGCGATCTGGAGCACGCCGATGAGATGGCTCGGTCGCAGCGCGTGGGCGCCATCGACCTGTTGGAATCTGGCACGGTGCACCACGTGGTGCCCGAGCTCGACGACGACACCTCCGAGACCTTCGCCACCGCGATGGCGGCCACCGTCGCCGCGCAGCTCGTGATGTTGCGGGACCGATGACCGACCTGACCGCGCTGGCGGCGCTGGTCGAGGCGTCCGATGGCGTCGCACCGTTCAACGAGGCCACGCTGACCGCCGATGCGGCCGGTGACGAGCCTCGCGTCATGGTGCGGTCCGAGGTCGGCATGGGGGTCGGCTACGGCGACGCACCGGTGGAGCTGGCCGTGACGCCGGCTGCTCGGTGCCAGGGACATGGCCGCCGGCTGGTCCAGGATCTGCTCGACGCGGGCGAGACCCGCTTCTGGGCGCACGGCGATCTGCCGGGCGCTCAAGCATTGGCGGCAGCCATCGATCTGAGCGCCGAGCGGACGCTGTTGGTGATGCGTCGACCCGCCGATCCGGTCGATGCCGCCTCTGCGCCGGCCGGAGTGGTGCTGCGCGCGGCCACGCGCGATGACGTCGATGGCGTGGTGACCGTCAACGGCCGCGCCTTCGCCTCTCATCCAGAACAGGGCGCCATGGACCGCCCCAACTTCGAACGGCGAGCGAGCTCGGAGTGGTTCAGCTGGGACGGCCTGTTCGTGGCCGAACGGGACGGGGAGATCGTCGGGTTTCACTGGACCAAGATCGAGGATGATCTCGGCGAGGTCTACGTCGTCGGCGTCGACCCCTCCGAGCAGGGCACTGGACTCGGCACGGCGCTGACCGCCCGCGGTCTGCAGCACCTCGTTGATGCCGGGGTGTCCGCCATCGACCTCTACGTCGAGGGGGACAACGCCCCCGCCCTCGCGGTGTATCGCCGCCTCGGCTTCGTCGACCACGCCCGCGACACGCTCTACGCGCGCTGAACCCCGCTCGCCAAGGAGGCCGCCCGCGGCCGACTGTGAGGGAGCGAGGGACGAGCGACCGAGGCGAACGCAAGCCTGGCCGCTCGGGTTCGCCTCGCTCCGCTCCCTGGCGAACAGCCTGCTCGCCCATGCCTGCCCGCTTGCCTTCGCCTCGCTTCACTCACGGTCGCTCCGCTCCCTGGCGAACAGTCCGCTCGCCAGTGACGAGCCCGGCGAGGAACGTGAGGGAGCGCCAGCGACCGAGGCGATGCAACCGCAAGCCCGTCAGTTGTGGTTCGCCGCGCTTCGCTCCCTGGCGAACGGGCTTTAC
>NZ_JBAVCB010000052.1:0-16865 GCF_049586495.1 Aeromicrobium sp.
GCTCGAGCACGTACTGGGTGGGCGGCACGATGTCGGTGCGCACCGTCACCACCTCGCGGGCCGCGGCCATGTAGGCGCCCGAGGAGAGCAGATTGGCTCGCACGCGCGGCTTGATCGACGAGGCGTCGTCGTGTGCTGCCGCCACGATGCCGTCAAGGTCCCCGAATTCGGCCAACAGCACTGCGGCGGTCTTCTCGCCGATGCCGGCCACGCCGGGCAGCCCATCGGAGGAGTCGCCGCGCATGACGGAGAAGTCGACGTACTGCTCTGGACCCACGCCGTACTTCTCGCGCAACCAGCCAGCATCGACCACGTCGTGCTTCGCCACGCCGCGGGCGGTGTAGAGCACGCGCACCTGACGCCGGTCGTCCACGACCTGGAACAGGTCGCGATCTCCGGTCACCACGTCGACCGGACAGTCCGCCTGGGCCGCGAGCGCTCCGATGACATCATCGGCCTCGGCCTCAGCTGCACCCACCACGGGGATGCCCAGCAGAGTCATGGTTTCAGCGATCAGCGGAACCTGGGGACCGAGCAGGCCCCCGGTGGTGTCCGATTCAGCGCCCGAGTCGTCCAGCCGCTGGGTCTTGTACGTGTCGATCAGATCGACCCGCCACTGCGGCCGCCAGTCATCGTCCCAGCACGCCACGATGCCGGTGGGGTGGTACTGCTCGGCCAGCGTGGCCACGAAGTCGACCATCCCGCGCACGGCATTGATCACCGTGCCATCGGGCGCCTGCATCGTGTCCGGCACGCCGAAGAACGCGCGGAAGTACAAGCTGGCGCTGTCCAGCAGCATCAGTCGAGACATGGCGATCACCCTACTGCGCAGGCCACGGGCGTCGATCCCCGAAAAGATCGACGCCCGTGGCGGTCACGTGCCGTGCGTTACCGAGCGGCGTGGGCCGGGTTGCCCGGCGCGCCCTTCTTGACCTTCGCGCTCTTGGACTTCGGAGCCACGCTGCCGTCAGGGAACAGGCCAGCCTTGCTCTGCAGCATGACCAGCGTCGCGTGAGCCGCGGCGTCGCCCATCTCCTGCAGCGCCTTGGTGTTCACGTTGCCGATGTCATCGCACGCCGAGTGGTAGCACACGTCGTAGGCGACGCCAGCGGTTCCACCGAACATCACGGCTTCCTCAGCGGTCTTGATGCCCTCGGCACCGGTGAACAGGCCACCAGCCGGGATCCCCACCGCGATGAACGGTCCGTAGTCAGATCGTCCGCTGAACTCCGTCGGTGCCGACGCCAGCTTCTTGCTGTCGAAGTAGCCGGTGAAGATGTCCTCGATGGCACCCGAACCAGGAGGGCCTGCCGGATCGCTGTCGGAGCCGTCGCCGTCGTAGACGAATCGCCCGTAGTTGGGCGAGCCGATCATGTCGAAGTTCAAGTTGGCGTAGATCTTGCCGCGCTCGGCGGTCGACAGGTTGTCGACGTAGTGCTCCGAGCCCAGCAGACCGGCCTCCTCAGCACCCCAGAAGGCGAAGCGCACAGGACGCTCGAGCTTCTTGGTGTACTTCAGTGCAGCCAGCTGCTCGGCGATCTCCAAGATTCCAGCAGATCCCGAACCGTTGTCGTTGATGCCCGCACCCTCGGTGACGCTGTCGAGGTGCGCACCGACCACGACCGTCTGGTCCGGGTTCCTGACCTTGGACTTCGACGGGAGATCGGCGATGACGTTCTCCGTGGTGCGGTTGAGGTCGTTCTCCGTCTTCGTGGTCACGTGGACCTCGGCGGCGGGCGTCTGTGCCAGGGCGGCGCCGTCCTCGTGGGACAGGCCGACGACCGGGATGTCGGCCGGAGCGCCGAGCGTTCCGACGATCAGGTCCTGACGACCGGGCTGGCCCTCGTTGAAGATGATCACGGCGTCGTAGCCGGCCTCTTCGGCGTTGCTCGCCTTCAGACCGAAGGGGCAGGTGCCCCGCTGGATCAACGCCACGGCGTCCTCAGCCGGAGCGGGCGGGAAGTCAGACGCCTCGCAGCCCGAGGTGGAGCCGTTGGGCTTTTCCGACGGAGGAAGCACGTGGTCGATGTTCACGACCGGTCCGGTCACGTCACCGGATCCGGAGTAGTCGAACGTCGCCGTGTCGAAATCGCGCTCGGTCGGAGCCGTCTGCGTCAAGGTGGCTGGTTCGACCTCGCGCGAGAAGGCGAAGGTGAACTCCTGGCGAGTGACCTGGTAGCCGGCCTTGCGCAGCTTCTTGGCCACGTAGTCCGCCGATGCCGTGTGGCCCGGCAGTCCCGACGCACGATTGCCGTCGTTGCGGTCGGCGATGACCTGGAACTCACGCAGGTGTTGCATGAGGCCGTTGACCGACACAGCCTTTTCGAGCTTGCGGGTGTCGACCGTCTTGCTCGACGGCTTCTGTCCCTTGGTGTTGTCGTCCTTGCCTGCTGTCGCGGGTGTCGCGGCGAACAGGGTGACGGTCAGTGCAGCAGCTGCTGCGGACGCAATGGTCTTGCGCATGCGGACCCCCCGATCCATTGGTGATGTTCCCCACACCGTAGCCCAACATCGCGACGGTAGGGTCGTCGCGTGGGTAGTCGATGGCAGAAGGCGCAAGAGTTGTCCGCCGCGCGCGGGATTGATGCACTGCTGATCACGCCGGGGGCGGATCTGCGATACCTGACTGGTTATGAGGCTCTGCCGCTGGAGCGACTGACCTGTCTGGTCCTGCCCTCGGAAGGAGACCCGACGCTGGTGGTCCCGGCGCTGGAGCGAGCGGCCGCCGTCGCCTCCGGCGTGGACGTCACGGTCGCGTCATGGAACGAGACCGATGATCCCTTCGCGCTGGTGGCATCATTGGTCGGCGACGCCGCCACGATCGGAATCGATGACCACATGTGGGCTGCGCGGGTCTTCGCACTAGGCGCGGCCCTGCCGGGTGCCGATCAGGTCCTGGGCGGCTCGATCGTCTCCGAGCTGCGCATCCGCAAGGATGCCGACGAGGCCCAGGCGCTGCGCGAGGCTGGCGTGTTCATCGATCGGGTGCACGAGCGCATGGGGGAGTGGCTGCGGCCAGGTCGTACCGAGCGCGAGGTAGGTACCGACATCGCTGCCGCGATCCTGGTCGAGCACGCGACCTGCGACTTCGTGATCGTCGGGTCTGGCCCCAACGGTGCTTCGCCCCACCACGAGCTGTCCGATCGGGTGATCCAGGAAGGTGATCCCGTCCTCGTCGACATCGGCGGCACCACGCCAGCCGGCTACTGCTCGGACTCCACCCGCAACTACCTGGCCGGCGGGTCGGTCCCTGCGGAGTACGCCGAGTTCTACGCCGTGCTGGAGACCGCTCAGACCGCACAGCGGGAACACGCCCGTCCCGGGGTCACCGCTGAGTCCGTGGACGCTGTGGGTCGGCACATCATCGCCGACGCCGGATATGGCGATCTGTTCATGCATCGCACGGGGCACGGCATCGGTCAGGAGACCCACGAGGAGCCGTACATCGTCGCGGGCAACGATCTGGTGCTCACCGAGGGCATGGCGTTCTCGATCGAGCCGGGCATCTATGTCGAGGGCCACTTCGGCGCCCGCATCGAGGACATCGCCATCTGCACGGCCGACGGCCTCGAGGTGCTCAACAACACCCCGCGCGAACTCGTCATCTTGTGAGGGCGCGCCTCGCCCTGCCATCGGCGGCAGCGCTGGGTCTGGTGGCGGCCGCGGCGTTCGACCCGTGGTCGCTGCCGTTCGCGATGGTGCTGTCGGTCGCCGGGCTGCTGTGGCTCGCGCGGCGGCTCGAGGACGCTTCCCGGCGGCTGGTCGCCGCTGCCGGGCTGGCGTACGGGTGCACCTTCATGGCCGTGCTGATCTGGTGGATGAATGCGGTCAGCAACGGGGCGTACGTGGCGCTCGTGATGGCCCAGACGGTCTTCTTCGGCATCGTGATGCTGGGGCTGCGGTCGGTCATGCGACTGCGCCTGTGGCCGCTGTGGGCAGCGGCGGTGTGGGCAGCCGTGGAGTGGGCCCGGTCGTCCTTCCCGTTCGAAGGTTTCCCGTGGGGCCGCATCGCGCACAGCGCGATCGACACGCCGATGGAGTCCTTCGCGCGGGCGACGGGCATGCCGGGCACCTCGGCGGTCATGGTGCTCCTCGCTGCGGGCGTGCTGGCCATCGTGGAGGGTGAGCACCGCGTGCGCGGCGCGGTCTCGGTGGCCGCACTGGTCGGCGTCGGCCTGCTGCTGCCGGTCGGACTGGCCGGGAGCGATGGAACCCGCCAGATCGCGCTGGTGCAGGGAGACACTCCCGGTGACTTCCTCGCGTGGCCGCCTGGCGCCATCTTCACCCTGCACGCCACCGAGACGGAGCGCCTCGCCGACCGGGTAGAGAACGGCGAGACGCCCCGGCCCGACATGGTGCTGTGGCCAGAGAACGCCACCGACACCGATCCCACGGCCGATCGGGCCACCAGCTCCCGCATCTCGGACCTGTCGAGCCGCATCGGCGCACCGATCCTGGTCGGTGGCATCTTCGACGGACCCACCTCCACCACGTCGTACAACGCTGGAGTCGTCTGGGACGCCAACGGGCCGGGGGAGCGGTACGTCAAGCGCCGACCCGTCGCCTACGGCGAGTACGTGCCCTTCCGTGAGTCGCTCGGTGGGCTGGTTCCGGCCTTCGACCGCTCCATCCCGCGCGACATGCTGGCCGGCGATCGCGTCGGCACCCTTGACATCGGCGGCACCACGATCGGCGACACCATCTGCTATGACATCGTGTACGACGACGTGGTGGGAGATCTCGTGGACGAGGGAGCCCAGCTGATCGTCGTCCAGACGAGCAACGCCGCCTTCACCGCGACGGCACAGCCCGAACAGCAGTGGGACATCACGCGTTTGCGCGCCATCGAAACGGGACGCTGGGTTGTCGTGCCGTCGACCAACGGCATCACTGGCGTGGTGAATGCCGAGGGACAGGCGGTGCAGCGCGCTCCGCTACGGACGGCGGCGACCCTCGAGGTCGAGGTTCCTCTCGCGTCGGAGCGGACCCCGGCCGTGCACGTCGGAGCACCACTGGAATACGTGCTGGTGACCCTCGCTCTGATTGGATGGATGCTCGGAGCCCGCCGCCATGGGCGAGCGACAAGGGAGACTTGATGCGCACGCTGGTGGTGATTCCGACCTACCAGGAGGCCGCCAACATCGCCTGGATCATTGGTGAGCTGCACCGCGAGCAGCCGCAGGTCGACGTACTGGTCGTGGACGACGCGTCGCCCGACGGTACCGGGCAGATTGCCGACGAGGTCGCAGCCCAGGATCCCCGGGTCAACGTGCTGCACCGCGAGTCCAAGGTGGGCTTGGGCGCCGCCTATCGCGCCGGTTTCGCCTGGGGGCTTGCGCGCAAGTACGACCGACTGGTCGAGATGGACGCCGACGGCTCCCACCGTCCCGAGGACCTGGCTGCGCTGCTGGAGGCGAGCCAGCATGGCGCCGACCTCGTGCTCGGCTCACGGTGGGTGCCCGGCGGGGGAGTCATCAACTGGCCGTGGCATCGACGCATGATGTCGCGTGCCGGGACCCGATACGCCCAGCTGATGCTGTCGCTCGACGTGAAGGACGCCACTGGCGGCTATCGGGTGTTCCGGCGGCACACGCTGGAGCGGTTACGCCTGGACGAGGTCTCGTCGCAGGGATATTGCTTCCAGATCGACATGGCGCGACGCACCCTGGCCGCTGGCATGAAGATCACCGAGGTGCCGATCACCTTCGTCGAGCGGACGCGTGGAAACTCCAAGATGAGCGGAGCGATCGTGCGGGAGGCGCTGTGGCGCGTCACCGGGTGGGGGATCGCGCGTCGCATGCCCACGCGACGTCGTCGCTGATCAGGCCGTCTTGCGTCGCTTCTTTGCTGCGGCGCGGTGCAGGTGGGGCGGGCCGATCTCTCCGCCACGCAGCAGCTCGAGGCGCTCGGTGAGAATCTCCTCGAGCTCGTCGACAGATCGACGCTCCAGCAACATGTCCCAGTGTGTGCGCACGTGCTTCTCGTTCTTGGGCTCGGGCTCAGCGCCGTCGACCAATCGACCCTTCTGACCGGTCTTGGGGTCTTCCCACTCCAACGGAACTTCCGCCTCGTCGGCCATGGTCACGGTGAAGGTGTGGCCGTCGGCGCAGACGTACTCGATCTCCTGCCGGGCCGCCATCTCGACGCCACGCTCATCCTCAAAGCTCTGGGCCCCCAGACGGGCACCTCGCAATGCGCGTTCAGCCATGATGCGTCCCCTCTCGTGGTTGCTCTACCTCTCTCAACGTACGAGACGCACATGAAATTCCCCTGAGGCGCGCCCCTACTGCGAAACTCTGGCGCGATCCCCAGTCAGCGGCGGCACCTTCGACAGGGCCAACAGACCAGCCAGGAGGACCAACATGATGCCGATGATGCCCCAGCGGTCGTCGCCGCCGAGCAGCGCAAACAAGCCGAAGAGCGTCGGTGCAAGGAACGACGCAGCACGGCCGGTCATGGCGTACAGCCCGAAGTGTTGGCCTTCCTTGCCCGGGGGAGTCAGCCGCACGAGGTAGGTGCGTGAAGCGGACTGGGCTGGTCCGACGAACAGCACGAGGATCAGGCCGAACACCCAGAACATGGCCATGCCTTGCACGAACAACAAGATGATGCCGGCGCCCAGCATCGCGACAAGCGACACCTCGATGACGCGACGCGGTCCGAACCGGTCATCCAGGCGACCGGCGACGATCGCTCCGGCGGCAGCCGACACGTTGGCCGCGATGCCGAACGGTATGACGGTCTCGGCGGAGAACCCGTAGACGCTCACCGCGATGACGGCGCCAAAGGTGAAGACGCCGTTGAGACCGTCGCGGAACAACGCACTGGCGATCAAGAACTGCAGCGTGTGCCGCTCCTCGCGCCACATCAAGCAAATTTCCGCGAACAGGACGCGGTACGACTCAAAGAAGCCGGCATCGGGAACTGGGCTCGCATCGGCCGGCAGCTCCGGCACCGCCAGCAGGACGGGGATCGAGAACCCCAGAAACCATACGGCGGCGACGACTGCGACCCAGCGGATGTTGAGTCCGTTTTCTGTCGAGACGCCTAGCAGACCACCGTTGCCGGCGATCAGCCCGACATACACGATGACCAACAGCACGATCCCGCCGAGATAGCCGAACGCCCAGCCCAGACCGGAGATCCGGCCGACCGTGTCGGGGGTGGAGACCTGGCGCAGCATCGCAAAGTACGGCACCTGGGCCAGCTCGAACAGGATCGTGCCGAGTGCGAGCAGGACCAGTCCCAACCACAGGAAGTCCGGGCTGTCCTCCACCAGGAACATCAGCGCGGTCACAGAGACGACCGACACCGTCAGGAGGCCGAGTGAGCGTTTGCGGTGGCCCGAAGCGTCCGACTTCTGCCCCATCACGGGAGCCAGGACGGCGATGACACCGCTTGCGCCGCCGATCGACCAGGCGAGCCAGGTCGCCGCCGAGATCGGACCGCCGATGTCGGCACCGACTGCGTCGACGAGATACACCGAGAACACGAAGGTCACGATGACGGCGTTGAACGCTGCCGAGCCCCAGTCCCACAGACTCCAGGCGATGACGGGACCGCGGCGAGATTCTGCGACGGCGACGTCGGGCTGGGGGGTCATGTGGGTTCCTTCCAGGTACCTCGGGCCAGCAGCACGTCCTTGAGGACATCGGTGCGATCAGTCATGAGTCCGTCGACGCCGAGGTCGAGCAGTCGGTGCATCTCGTCGGCATCGTCGACGGTCCAGACGTGAACCTGCAGTCCGAGTCGATGAGCCCGGGCGATGAACCGGCGCGTCGTGATGGTCAGGCGGCCGGCGGCGACCGGCACCTGGAGGCAGTCGGCGGCGGGGAGATGGAGTGCGGCCAGCAGCCATGCCGGAAACAGCTTGACCAGCCCCACCTCGCGCCTCGAGGCTCCCGTGGTGACGCTGGGCAGCAGCCGGCGAATCTGGCGGAGTCGAACGTGCGAGAACGACGACAAACAGACGCGGTTGACCGCGCCCATCGCCTCGATCAGGTCACACGTCGGGCCGATCGCGTCCTGAGCCTTCACATCGATGTTCAGGCGGACGTCGGGCAGCGCGGTGAGCACCTCCGCGAGCTGCACGAACCCGACGCGCCCGTCCATGCGTTCGCGGGACAACTGTTCGTCGTTGAGCTCAGCGGTCACGGACGGGCTGCCGGTCAGGCGGGTCAGCGTCTCGTCATGAATGGCCCACACCGTGCCATCGGCCGAGCACCGGACGTCGGTCTCGATGAACAGAAATCCCCGGCCGACCGCGTCCTGGAACGCCTCGAGCGAGTTCTCGATCTTCCCGTTGGACGCCGTGGCCGCGCCGCCGCGGTGCGCGATGGCGACCGGGCCTGAAGCTCCGAGGTAGGTGAGCCGTGACACAGTCGTCACGCTAGGGCCTCGCAGGGTCAGTTCGTCGCCGTCCCGACTCAGATGTCGCGAAAGGTTTCGATCTGGGCGCCAAGGGCGTTGAGACGCTCGGCGAGGTCCTCGTATCCACGGTTGATGACGTACACGCTGCGCAGGACCGAGGTGCCCTTGGCCGCCAGCATGGCCAGCAGGATCACGACGGCCGGACGCAGCGCCGGCGGGCACACGATCTCCGATCCGCTCCAGCGGGTGGGCCCTTCGATCAGCACGCGGTGAGGGTCGAGCAGCTTGACCTGCGCGCCCAGCTTGTTCAGCTCCGTCAGGTAGATCGCACGGTTCTCGTAGACCCAGTCGTGCAACATGGTCTGGCCTTCGGCGGTTGCCGCGATGACGGCGAAGAACGGCAGGTTGTCGATGTTGAGTCCGGGAAACGGCATGGGGTGGATCTTGTCGATCGGCGCGTGCAGATCTGACTCGTGGGTCGTGATGTCCACCAGGCGGGTGTGGCCGTTCTCGGCCGGGTACTCCTCACCGCGGTCGTACTGAAATCCCATCTCTTCCAGCAGTGCGAGCTCGATCTCCATGAATTCGATCGGGACGCGCCTCACCGTGATGCTGGACCGCGTGACGATGGCGGCGGCAATCAGGCTCATGGCCTCGATCGGGTCCTCGCTCGGCGCGTACTCGACATCACAGTGAATGACCGGCTTGCCCGTGACCCGCAACGTCGTGGTGCCGATGCCCTCGACACCCACCCCGAGCTTGACGAGGAAGAAGCACAGGTCCTGCACCATGTAGTTGGGACTCGCATTGCGGATGACGGTCACGCCGTCGCAGCGCGCTGCGGCGAGCAGGGCGTTCTCGGTGACGGTGTCGCCGCGTTCAGTCAGCACGATCGGGCGTTCAGGAACGACACCAGCCGCGGTCGCGGCGTGATAGCTGCCCTCAGTGGCCACGACCTTGAGGCCAAAGGGCCGCAGCGCCGTCATGTGCGGCTCGACGGTACGCGTGCCCAGATCGCAGCCGCCGGCGTACGGGAGCTCGAAGTCGTCGTACCGGTGCATCAGCGGGCCGAGGAACATGATGATGCTGCGGGTGCGGCGGGCGGCGTCCGCATCCATCGCGTTCAGGTCCAGGTCGGCCGGGACCACCAGCTCGAGGTCGTTCTCTGCATTCAGCCACGTGGCCTTGACCCCGATGGACTCCAGCACCTCGAGCAGCCGATTGACCTCCTCGATGCGCGCCACCTTGCGCAGCACGGTGGTACCGGCGTTGAGCAGCGACGCGCACAACAGGGCGACACCGGCGTTCTTGCTCGACTTCACGTCGATGGCGCCGGACAGCCGGGTCCCGCCCTTGACCCGCAGGTGGCTGGGTCCGGACGTGCCGACACTGACCAGCTCGGAGTTGAGCACGTTGCCGATGCGGGCCAACATCTCCAGGGTCAGGTTCTGCAGACCCTTCTCGATGCGGTTGACGGCGCTCTGACTGGTGGCCAGCTGCGTGGCCAGCTCGGCTTGGGTCAGCCCGCGGTGCTGGCGAGCGTCCCGGATCAACGTTCCGATGCGCGCCAGGTAGTCGTCTTGATCGATCTCGGCTGTGTCAGACATTCTTCCACCTTATCTCACATGTGAGATAACACCTCACCCTGAATTCGCCCTCGCCCGGACTGACGATACCGACCCGGAACGAATGCTTCTGCCCATCGGGTTCACCGCTACCGTGAACGAGTGACGAAACGAACTCTCGTGGCCACACGGCGGTCGGTCGTCATCGCGGCCGGCTTCGTCGCGGTCCTGTGGATCATCGAGGGTCTCGATGCAATCGTTCCAGGTCAGTTCGAGTCCAACGGAGTGCGTCCACGGTCCGAGGCTGGCTTGACCGGCATCGTGTTCGGCCCGCTGTTGCACGATGACTGGGCGCATCTGATCGGCAACTCAGCTCCCCTGCTGGTGCTGGGCTTCCTGCTGGCCTTGGCCGGCGTACGCACCTTCGCCACCGTGACGGTCCTGGTGTGGCTCACCTCAGGCCTCGGCACGTGGCTGATCGGCGGCGCGTCAACCCTTCACGTCGGCGCCTCTGGCATCGTGTTCGGCTGGATCGCCTATCTGGTGCTGCGCGGGGTGTTCGCCGACAACGTACGACAGATCTTCGTGGGAGTCGTGGTCTTCTTCGCATACGGCGGCGCGCTGATCGGGGTGCTTCCTGGCCAGCCCGGCATCTCGTGGGAGGGGCACCTGTTCGGGGCGATCGGCGGTGTCGTCGCGGCCTGGTGGCTGCGGGGCGGCGTCGAGGATTCTCAGAACTGAGTCGACTCGGCCTGTCCGAGCCGACGAGCGTCCGCTGCACCGCCGTGCTTGATCACCTGGCCCCAGTAGAGCTCGTAGGCGGCTTCAGCGATGGTCACGTCATGAATGGGCAGCACGGCTTTCGGCGCCACGCGCTGCACGAAATCGACCGTCTCGCTGATCTTGGCCCACGGAGCGCTCAAGGGGACGGCGAGCACGTCAACTCCCGCGGGTGCGTACTCATAGGTGTCGCCGGGGTGAAACACCGTGGTTCCACCGCTGGTCAGCGTGACGCCGACGTTGGCGATGCGGGGGATCGCCGCAAGGATGACCGCGTGCTGCGTTCCCACCCCGCGCAGCGCGATGTCACCGATCTGGTGCTCACGGCCGTCCGAGTTCGGCAGCCAGGTCCCGAATCCCACCAGGGTCGCGGTCTCCGGGTCGCAGATCAAGGTGGCCTCGGGGTTGGCATCGACCAGAGCGGGAGCACGCTCCTGATCACAATGGTCGGGGTGCTGGTGGGTCACGACGATGGCATCGAGATCGGTGAGGTCGAAGACCGGCGCATCGCAAAATCCGCCCGGGTCGATCAGAACACGCGTGGTCTCGGTCTCCACGAGCAGTGCGGCGTGGCCGAATCGGGTGATCTTCATGGATCCATGATGGATCAGCGACCCAGCCGGGGGCAGTTCAGCACCGAATGCCTCCCATGGCAGTGCTGGCAGACATGTATGCAGGCCTCTCGGGTCTGACCGCCCGGTGGACCGTGCGATACGGCGAGCAGCTGCGCCTGGCGGGCAGCGACCTCCCCACCCCTGAATCGCTGCGGGTGCCCACGCGCCACGGGCGGGTCAAGGTTGACCTCTACCGGCCACCGGCGGTCGACCGGCCGCCAGTCCACGTTCACCTGCACGGCGGCGCCTTCATCATGCGGTTTCCCCAGATGGACGACTTCTTCTGCCGTTTCGTCGTCGCCGAGGCGCAGGTCGCCGTGGTGAACGTGGACTATCTCGCCGCACCTCGCGTCCGCTACCCCGTGGCCCAGGAGCAGGCTCACGACGTGCTGGCGTGGCTGACCACACATGCGGGGGAGTGGGGCCTGGACCCGGATCGGATCTCGATCGGGGGATTCAGCGGCGGAGGGAATCTCGCGGCGTCGGCATGCCTGCAAGCACGCGACCACCACACCGCGACGCCTCGCCTTCAGCTCCTCGCCGTTCCGTCCCTCGACGTGTCCGGGGACGTGCGCGGCAAGCCGTCCACGACTGCCAACCCGATGATCGGCCCGCCGCTGCTGCGTCTGGTGCGTGCCACCTACTTCAAGGACTCCTCACGCCGAGCTGAGCCGTATGCGTCGCCACTGCTGGCCGTCGCCGTGGATGGGCTGCCACCGGCGCTCGTCATCACGGCTGAGTACGACTCCTTGCGCACCGAGGGCGACGCCTTCGCGGCGCGACTGATGGCAGCGGCCGTGTCGGTGGAGCACCACGTCGTGCCGCGACGCGATCACTACTTTCTCGATGGCAGCGACCACACCCAGGCGCGGCACTGGATGAGTCTGATGGCCGACCGCATCCAGGTGGCACTGGCCGGCGAGTGACGTGACTTCCGGCCCACGGTCCCCACGATGACGATGCGCCTTCGACGAATGGTTCGCACCGTGCGGGCCCTAGGCTGGGCGCATGCCAGACAAGCCCACCATCCACGCTGTGGAGGTCGGGGCCACCGGACGGACCGTGGTCTTCCTGCACGGGCTGTTCGGCCAGGGAAAGAACTTCACCCAGGCCGCGAAGTCCCTCGTGCCGGAGTTCCGGTCCATGCTGATCGATCTTCCCGATCACGGCCAGTCGGCTTGGACCGACGGCATCGACTACGCCGACATGGCCGACCGGGTCGCGGGCTTCCTGCGCGACGAGGTGGCGCCCGACGGCTCGATCGACCTGGTCGGCCACTCGATGGGTGGCAAGGTCGCGATGGTGTTGGCACTGCGCCATCCTGACCTCGTGCGGCGGCTCGTGGTCGTCGACATCTCGCCGTCGGCCAGCGAGGACTCCGGCGAGTTTCAGCACCTCCTCGACAGTCTGGCCGAGCTCGATCTTGCGACGCTGAATCGCCGCGGCGAGGCCGATGAGCGACTGGCCGACCAGATCGAGGACCCGCGCGTGCGCGGCTTCCTGCTGCAGAACCTGCGATCGGGACCGGACGGCTTCATGTGGCAGGCGAATCTCGCCGTGCTGCGCCGTGATCTCGCTGCGATCGGCGACTTCCCTCAGCTCGACGGCACCTTCGACGGCGCGGTGCTGTGGATGGCAGGGGACCGGTCAAGCTACATCACCGACCAGGACGAGCCGGCCATGCGCCGGTTGTTTCCCCGCACGACTCTGGTCACCGTCAAGGGGGCCGGCCACTGGGTGCATTCCGAGCAGCCCGAGGCCTTCGCGTCAGCCCTGCGGGTGTTCCTCTCGGCCGACTGAGCCACGCGGCACCCCGAGCCGATTTGCATCGTGGCTCAAGTGAGGAACAGTGGATGGTCCGTTGCACACCCCACACAGGAGGCGACATGCTCACCCTGACCGATACCGCTGCTGGCGTTGTGAAGCAGCTGACCGAGATCGACGAGACCAGTGGACCCGACGGAGGTCTTCGCATCAGCACCCAGCCCGAGAGTGACGAGGGACCCGCACTGGTCCTCAGCGCCGTTCCGGCCCCCGAAGACGGCGACCAGGTGCTCGACGAGGCCGGCGCCCGCGTGTTCCTGGACGAATCAGCCGCCCTCATGCTCGACGACAAGGTGCTGGACGCTCAGATCGGCTCCGACGGCTCCGTGCAGTTCGCCGTCGGCACGCAGGATTGACCACGGACTGACTGCTGAGTCTCCTCAGCCGCGCGCCGGCGACTCCACGAGCAGGGCACGGGCACGCGCCGCCGAGGCGAGGTCACCCTTGCGCTCGTACAGGCCCAGCGCTTCCGCAAGGGCCGTGGAGGCGTCGGCACTCTGGGCGTCGGCCATGAGGACCTCAGCCAGATCACACAGCGCGTCGGCCTGCGCCACGAGCGAGTCGGTACCGCGAAGCAAGGCGACGGCCTCCCGAGCCAGCGCAACCGCGT
The DNA here is from genome assembly GCF_049586495.1 of Aeromicrobium sp. GTDB lineage: Bacteria > Actinomycetota > Actinomycetes > Propionibacteriales > Nocardioidaceae > Aeromicrobium. The sequence goes on from NZ_JBAVCB010000052.1 coordinate 13,764, forward strand.
CTGTCTGCTGACCTCTGCGCGCCATGGCCCGGGCACGCACGGACCTCCAGAGCACCTGGGCCGACAGATCGTCGACGGCCGCGAGCTCGCGTGCTATCTCGGTGTAGTGCTCGGCTTCCGCGTCGCGACCCTCCTCGATCAGCGCCCGGGCCAGCTCTGAGGCGACGGTGCACCGCATGTACTTCTCGCCCATCCCCTCGAGTGCCGCGTAGTCGCGGCGAAGATCCCGCTCGGCCTCCGCCGGGTCACCGGCTAGAACATTGACCGCACATGAGTCCAGCGAGGTCGAGGCAGCGATCGGGGTCCGGCCCATGTCCTCGAGGACCACCCGCGCCTCGACGATCAGCGAACGAGCAGTGGAAAATTCCCCCCGCATGGCCTCCAGGCGTCCGAGCAGGCTGGTGATGACGCCGACCGTGCGGCGGTCGCCACGAGCCTGGGAGACGATCTCACGGCAATGCTCGATCGCTTCTGGGACGGGCGTGGGCCCCCACACCGCAGCGAGCGCATACTGGACCGACGCGCGCCGATGCTGGCGGTCGTCGCCGCCCGCGGAGGCATGCTCGATCGCGACCTTCGCGGCCGAGGCTGCGTCTTCGTACCGGCACTCGGTGCCCAGGGCCCAGGCGAGCAGCCGGTAGGCGGCGGCCAGCCCGACCGAGTCATGGGCGTCGCGAAAGACCGGAATCACCCGCTCGGCACCCTGCATGGCCTGATCGGCCCAGCTGGCCGAGGTCGAGGAATGGGCGTGCAGCAGCAATCGCACCAGCTCTGCACGCGCCTCCAGACGCGTCTCCCCGCTGGCCTTCGCTCGGTCGATCGCCTCGTCGAGATAGACCTGGGCCACCACGTACTCGCCGATGTCGACGAGTGCTTCGCCGAGATCTGGCAGAAGCTCCAGTCGGGCGTGCGCGTCGTCCGGCAGCAGCCCGGCAGCGCGTCTGAGAAGCTGGGCGGCAGCAGGCATGTCGCCTCGTCCGAAGGCGCGCTGGCCTGCGGCGGCCAACCAGTCGGCGGCCTCGAGCCCGATCGACTGGCCATGCGCGTCAAGTGGCGCGAGCTCCGCCAGATAGTGGTGGGCCTGCTCGAGGTGGTAGGCCAAGATCTCTTGGTACTCCTGCTCGCGGTCGCGTGAACGATTGACTTCCTGTGCCCAACGCACGAATCGCTCATGCAGCGTGGCCCGGCTGCGCTTGACCAGTCGCTTGTACACAGCGTCGCGAATCAACAAGTGCTCGAAGCGATACCCGGACTCGGTCGTCAGCGCGTCCGGGTTCGGGCGAATCAGCTGCTTGGCGGCAATCAGCTCAAGGCGCTCGCCGACGCGGGGGCGCAGATCCTCCGGTAACAGCGCCTTGACCGCCTCCTCGGGAAATTCCTGGCCGATCACGGCCCCGGGCTCGAGCGTCTCGCGCTCATCGCGGCCCAGCTGTTCCACACGGGAGGTCAGGAGCGACTGGATCGTGGGGGGCACGATCACGTCGGACAGCTCCACCGTCGTGCTCCAGAGACCGTCCTGGAACACCAGCGTGCCGTCGTCAACCAACATGGAGAGCATCTGCTCGATGAACAGCGGGTTGCCCTGCGCCGACACGAGGATCCGGTCTCGGATCTCGTCGGCCAGATCGCCGCGCCCCAGCGCGTTCTCGACGATTCGGCCCATGTCGGCATCAGTCAGTGATTCCAGAATAATTCGGGGCTCGGGCCAGTCCGCGCGGAGCTCAAGCAGATCAGGTCGAGCCGGACACACAGCCAGCACCGGTGCCTCAGCAGACTCGGCAAGATGCTCGATGAGCTCCAGCAGGGTCAGCTCAGCCCAATGAATGTCGTCGAAGATCACCACCAGCGGTCGCTGGTCGGCCACCCGCTCCAGCAGCTTGCGAGCACCCCATTTGATCTCCTCGACCGGGAACTGGGCGTCCTGGAGCCCCATCACCGACGCGACTCGCTCAGCGACCGCGTCGTCACCGGCGAGCGTGGACAGCTTGGCCAGGGCGAGTCCAGGCGGATCGTCGTCGCTGATCGACGCCGCCTGGCGAACGATCTCGATCAGCGGCCAGTAGGTGATGCCTCGCCCGTAGGACAGGCAACGACCTCGAAGCACCTGCGCCTGTGGCTCGACCGCCGCGGCGAACTCGTGAGTCAGGCGGGACTTGCCCATGCCGGCCTGGGCGAGCACCGTCACCATGCGGCCCCGATGAGCCGAGATCGCCTCGTCGAGCGCACCGTTCAGCAGGGACAGCTCCCGCTCCCGGCCGATCATCGGCCGCTCGTGGTGCCGCGCGAGCGCCTCACCGTCGTGGACGGCAATCAGACGGTAGGCGGGAACCCGCTCGGATTTTCCTTTCAGCTCCAGGGGTTCCATCTCCTCGATCTCGACGACGCCGCGCACGAGCCGGTAGGTGCTGTCGCCGATCAGGATGTCGTTGGCCGGCGCCGCCTGCTCGAGTCGGGCCGCCACGTTGACGGCGTCTCCGATCACGAGTCGCTGGTTGGCCATCCCGCTTCCCCCGGCGACGAGCTCACCGGTGTTGACGCCGGTCCGGTTCGCCAGACGGACGCCGTAGCGCCGCTCGAGGTCGTCATTGAGGACGATCAGACGCTCCTTCATCTCCAACGCCGCGCGAACTGCCCGGAGGGCATCGTCTTCGTGCACCGTGGGCACACCGAAGACGGCCATGACCGCGTCTCCGATGAACTTTTCGATGGTGCCCCCGTGGCCCTCCAAGGCTGCCTGCATCTCCGCGAAGTACGCCGTGATCACCTCGCCCATCGCCTCGGAGTCGAGCCGCTCGGCGAGCGACGTCGAGCCCATGAGGTCGGAGAAGACGATCGTCACCGCTTTTCGGACGGCCTTGGGCGGACCGATGACGGGAAACTCGGTCCCGCAGTAGCCGCAGAGGGGAAAGCGGAGCGGATTGTCTCCGCCGCAGGACGCGCAGATCCGCGAGTCGGACTTGTCCGCCCCCGCTGCCCCGGTCATCGGATCAACGCATGTGCCCATTCTCGGGCTTGACCATGACGACTGACCAGCCGCCGTCGGCCTCACGCGTGATGTTCTTCAAGCACGGGGTGTTCTGGGCCGGCTGACCAGTGCAACGC
>NZ_JBAVCB010000053.1:0-24980 GCF_049586495.1 Aeromicrobium sp.
ATCTGTTCAACGCCAACCAGCGTCCCGCCGTCGACGTCGGCATCTCGGTCTCGCGGGTGGGCGGCGCGGCCATGCAGAAGTCGATGAAGGCCGTCACGGGCTCGCTCAAGGTCGAGCTGGCGCAGTATCGGGCCATGGAGGCGTTCGCGATGTTCGCCTCAGACCTCGACGCTGCCTCCAAGCAGCAGCTGGCGCGTGGTCAGCGCATCATGGAGCTGTTCAAGCAGGGCCAGTACTCGCCGTTCCCGGTCGAGGACCAGGTCGTGTCGCTGTGGGCCGCCTCGACCGCCAAGCTCGATGCGGTGCCGATCGAGGACATCAGCCGCTTCGAGACCGAGTTCCTGGACTACCTCAAGCGCTCCCACGGCGGCATCCTCGACGCGATCCGTGAATCGGGCAAGTTCGAGGACGACAACGCACAGGCTCTCGAGGGCGCCTACGAGTCGTTCGCCGATCAGTTCGAGACCCACGAGGGCGGCTCGATCAAGGCCGGTCACGAGGAGCACGAGGCGCTTGCCGACGAGGATGTCGAGCAGGAGCAGATCGTCAAGCAGAAGCGGGGCTGACACATGGCAGCGTCGGTACGAGAGCTACGCGCAAAGATCAGGTCGACCCAGGCGACCAAGAAGATCACGCGCGCCATGGAGCTCATCGCCGCGTCGCGCATCATCAAGGCGCAGCAGCGGGCAGCGGCGGCAGCGCCGTACGCCCGCGAGCTGACCCGGGCGGTGTCGGCGGTGGCGACGTTCTCCAACGTCGATCACCCGCTGACGCGGGAGAAGGAGAATCCCACCAAGGCAGCGGTGCTGGTCGTGTCCAGCGACCGCGGGCTGGCTGGGTCGTACTCCTCGGCGGTACTCAAGGAGGCCGAGCGCCTGGTCGAGAAGCTCAGGGGCGAGGGCAAGGACGTCGACTTGTACCTCTCCGGCCGCAAGGCCGAGGCGTACTACAACTTCCGCCAGCGTCCCTTCATCACCTCGTGGACCGGGTTCTCGGACAAGCCTGAGTACTCCGACGCCCGCGAGATCGGCAACACCTTGGTCGACGCGTTCAATCTCGACGCTGATGACCTCAGCGAGGACTCAGATGCCAGTCCCGAGCACGCCGTCGACGAGCTGCACGTGGTCTTCACGCGCTTCAGGTCGATGCTGACGCAGGAGCCGGATGTCATCCGGTTGCTGCCGCTCGAGGTCGTCGAAGGCACCGAGGCGCCGGCGGACGACGACGTGCTGCCGCTGTACGAGTTCGAGCCGTCGGCCACCGACGTGCTCGATGCGTTGCTGCCCAAGTACGTGCACAGCCGTATCTACTACTGCCTGCTGCAGGCGTCGGCCTCTGAGCTCGCCGCCCGTCAGAAGGCCATGAAGTCGGCGACCGACAACGCCGAAGAACTGATTCAGAAGTACACCCGAACTGCCAACCAGGCCCGCCAGGCGGGTATCACCCAGGAAATCAGCGAGATCGTGGGCGGCGCGAATGCGCTGGCCGAAGCGACCGCTGGGGAGTGAGAGAAGAGATCATGACTGCCACCATCGACGAGTCCAGCTCCAACCAGGGCGGCACCGGCAGCACCACGGGCCGCGTGGCCCGGGTCATCGGACCGGTGCTCGACATCGAGTTCCCCAGCGACCAGATCCCCGAGATGTACAACGCGCTCAAGGTCGACACCACGATCGACGGTGTCACCGAGACGCTGACCCTCGAGGTCGCGTTGCACATCGGCGACGGCATGGTCCGCGCGATCAGCCTGCGCCCCACCGACGGCATCGTCCGCGGCGCCCAGGTCACCGACACCGGCGAGCCCATCATGGTGCCAGTCGGCGACCAGACGCTCGGCAAGGTGTTCAACACCACCGGCGACGTCATGAACCTCGCCGAGGGCGAGACCTGGGAGGTGCAGGAGCGCCGTGGCATCCACGGCAAGGCTCCCGCGTTCGACCAGCTCGAGTCCAAGACCGAGATGTTCCAGACCGGCATCAAGGTCATCGACCTGCTGACCCCGTACGTGCAGGGCGGCAAGATCGGCCTGTTCGGTGGTGCAGGCGTCGGCAAGACCGTGCTGATCCAGGAGATGATCGCCCGCGTGGCGCGCGATCACGGGGGTGTGTCGGTGTTCGCCGGTGTCGGCGAGCGGACCCGTGAGGGCAACGACCTCATCGTCGAGATGGAAGAAGCCGGCGTCCTCGGACAGACCGCGCTCGTCTTCGGCCAGATGGACGAGCCGCCGGGAGCGCGTCTTCGTGTCGCCCTGTCGGCGCTCACGATGGCGGAGTACTTCCGCGACGTGCAGAACCAGGACGTGTTGCTCTTCATCGACAACATCTTCCGGTTCACGCAGGCCGGCTCCGAGGTCTCCACGCTGCTCGGCCGCATGCCGTCGGCCGTGGGCTACCAGCCCACGCTGGCCGACGAGATGGGCGTCCTGCAGGAGCGCATCACCTCGACCCGTGGTCACTCGATCACCTCGCTGCAGGCCATCTACGTGCCGGCCGATGACTACACCGACCCGGCACCGGCCACCACGTTCGCTCACCTGGACGCCACGACCGAGCTCAACCGTGAGATTGCGTCGATGGGCATCTACCCCGCCGTGGATCCGCTGACGTCCACGTCACGCATCCTCGACCCGCGCTACATCGCCGACGATCACTACAAGACGGCCAACCGGGTCAAGAGCATTTTGCAGCGCAACAAGGAGCTGCAGGACATCATCGCCATCCTCGGTGTCGATGAGCTCAGCGAGGAGGACAAGACGCTCGTGTCCCGTGCGCGCCGCATCCAGCGCTTCCTCAGCCAGAACACCTACGTGGCCAAGCAGTTCACCGGCCTCGAGGGGTCGACGGTCCCGATCGACGAGACCATCGACGGCTTCACCAAGATCTGTGACGGCGACTACGACCACGTGGCCGAGCAGGCCTTCTTCATGTGCGGCGGTCTCGAGGACGTCGACAAGAAGTGGGAAGAAATCCAGAAGGGTCTCTGATGGCTTCGTCGAACTCCGAGGGCTCCTTGCAGATCGAGCTGGTGGCCGCCGACCGCGTGGTGTGGTCGGGGCAGGCTCGTGAGGTCAGCGCACGCACCGTCGAGGGTGACCTCGGCGTGCTGCGCGGCCACGCACCACTGTTGTCGCTGCTGGTACCCGGCGTCGTGGTCATCCACGCCGCAGACGGTGAGCTGGTCCGCGCCGCGGTGGCAGAGGGATTCTTGTCGGTCGCCAACGACCACATCTCGATCCTGAGCGAAGAGATCCTGCTCGAGGACGAGATCGACGAGGCGGCACTCCAGCACGAGATCGACACGGCCCGCGCGGCCGACGATCACGACGCAGTGCTGCGCGCCGAGGCCAAGTTCCGTACCGTCGGCAAGGCATCCTGACGACCTGAGGGGGTCCCGACGTGCCACTGTGGATGTGGTTGATCGACTCCCTCGCGCTCCTGGCCTTCCTGGGCTTCCTGGTGGTGGCGTGGTTCGTCATCCGGCGGCGCGTGATCACGAAGGGCGCTGCCGGGACGTTCGACATGAGCACCAACCGCAATGTCGACCCCGGGACGGGGTGGACCCTGGGCTTCGCGGTCTACGGCGACGTCGAACTTCGGTGGTATCGGACCTTCTCGTTGTCGCCGCGCCCTCGCTACCGCTTTGCCCGCGGCACCGTTCTGATCGAGGGCCGACGCGCGCCCATCGGGAGCGAGAACCACGCCATCTACCTCGGCCACGTCATCGTGGACACCAAGAACCAGTGCGGGGTGCGACAGATGGCCATGAGTGCCAACGCGCTCACAGGCCTGCTGTCATGGTTGGAGTCCTCTCCACCGGGCGGACGGGTCAACAACGTTCTCTAGCGCACTTTTGATGGCTCGGAGAGGCTGATTTCATTGACCCTGACCCTGAAGTGATAGAGAATCACCGGGAACCAATTTTCCCTACGCAAAGAGGTACACCGTGTTCGTCAAGCGTCTGGTAGCGGCGGTCGCCGTTGCGACCTTCTCCGTGATCGGCATTGCGCCAGCAGCCACCGCCGCTTCATCCTCGGACACGAAGGGCGCCAAGACTTCGCAGAAGCCGGCGTCGGGTCCGCAGCATCGGATCGACTGGGACTGATCACCAGCCCACTGCCCAGAACCGCCCGCCATGGTGGGCGGTTCTGTCATGTGCGGGCGTGTCCTAGCGTTCGCCGCCGGGCACCCAGAGGATGTCGCCCTCCGCGCGGTTGGCGTGTCGGCCGAGGATGAACAGCAGGTCGCTGAGTCGGTTGAGGTACTTGGCGGTCAGGATGTTCATGGTGTCGCCGTGCGCGTCCAGAGCGGCCCAGGCCGACCGCTCGGCGCGGCGCGTGACGGTGCAGGCCACGTGCACGGCTGCCGCGGCGGGGGAGCCGCCCCGCAGGATGAAGGACCGCAGGGCGGGCAGCTGATCGTTGTAGTGGTCGCACCACCCCTCGAGGCGGTCGATGTAGTCCGGTTCGACGCGCAGGGGCGGGAACTCGGGATCTTGGACGACCGGGCACGACAGATCAGCGCCGACGTCGAACAGGTCGTTCTGCACGTGCGTGAGGACAGCCGCGACGTCCTCGTCGATGCTGCCGAGCTGGCGGCCGAGGGCGAGCGCCATGCCAAGGTGCGCATTGGCCTCGTCGACGTCGGCATAGGCCTGGAGGCGCAGATCCAGCTTGGACGTGAGGCTCATGTCGCCGAGGCGGGTCGATCCGTCGTCTCCGGTGCGCGTGTAGATGCGCGTCAGGTTCACCATGGCCTGAGTCTATGAGGTAGGGCCTCGGTGCAGTGTGAGCGACGACCCCCTCACATTCGAGTGACCGAGGGGTGGCGGGACGGTAATCTGACCCGCATGCCTGACAAGAGCGCGGACATGCCCGAACGCGACCGCCCGTGGGTCATGCGTACCTATGCGGGCCACAGCTCGGCCGCCGAGTCGAACTCGCTGTACCGCCGCAACCTGTCCAAGGGGCAGACCGGGTTGTCGGTCGCGTTCGACCTGCCGACCCAGACGGGCTACGACCCAGACCACGAGCTGAGCCGTGGAGAGGTGGGCAAGGTCGGCGTCCCGATCCCGCACCTCGGTGCGATGCGCCGCCTGTTTCAGGACATCCCGCTCGATGAGATGAACACGTCGATGACGATCAACGCCACGGCGATGTGGCTGCTGGCGATGTATCAGGTGGCCGCCGAGGAGCAGGGCGTCGAGCCGGCGCAGCTGTCCGGCACCACGCAGAACGACATCATCAAGGAATATTTGTCGCGCGGCACGTACGTGTTCGGTCCGGCGCCGTCGTTGCGCCTGACCACCGACATGATCGCGTACACGGTCAGCACGATCCCGAAGTGGAATCCGCTCAACATCTGCAGCTATCACCTGCAGGAGGCAGGCGCCACACCGACGCAGGAGCTCGCCTACGCGCTCACCACGGCCATCGCCGTGCTCGATGCCGTGAAGGACTCCGGGCAGGTGCCGCCGGAGGAGTTCGAGAAGGTCGTCGGCCGCATCTCGTTCTTCGTCAACGCTGGCGTGCGCTTCATCGAGGAGATGTGCAAGATGCGCGCCTTCGGGCGGCTGTGGGACGAGATCACCCGTGAGCGCTATGGGGTGCAGGATCCCAAGATGCGTCGCTTGCGCTACGGCGTCCAGGTCAACTCGCTGGGTCTGACCGAGGCGCAGCCCGAGAACAACGTGCAGCGCATCGTGCTGGAGATGCTCGGTGTCACGCTCAGCAAGGACGCACGCGCCCGTGCGGTGCAGCTGCCAGCCTGGAACGAAGCGCTTGGCCTGCCGCGCCCGTGGGACCAGCAGTGGTCGTTGCGGCTGCAGCAGGTCTTGGCCTTCGAGTCCGACCTGCTGGAGTACGAGGACATCTTTGAGGGCTCGGTGGTCATCGAGGCCAAGGTCACCGAGCTGTGCGAGGGTGCCAAGGCGGAGGTCGATCGGGTTCAGGCCATGGGCGGAGCCGTCGCGGCGGTCGAGTCCGGTTACATGAAGCAGGCCTTGGTGGGCTCGCACGCAGAGCGTCGCGCCAAGATCGAGGCCGGCGAGATGTTGGTCGTCGGAGTGAACTCCTACACCGAGACGGAGCCGTCGCCGCTGACGGCCGATCTGGACGGCGCCATCATGGCCTCCGATCCCGAGGCCGAGGCCAATGCGATCGCTGACGTGCTGGCCTGGCGCGAGCAGCGCGACCAGAGCGACGTCGACGAGGCGCTCGCTCGTCTGCAGCGCGACGCGAAGTCCGACACCAACTTGATGGAGGCCACGCTCGCTGCCGTGCGGGCGGGGGCCACCGTCGGGGAGTGGTCCGGCGCGCTGCGCGAGGTCTTTGGCGAGTACCGCGCTCCCACCGGTGTCAGCGGAGTGGTCGGTGTCGCGGAAGCCGGAGCCGAGCTGACGGCCGTGCGCGACAAGGTGGCGACGACCGGCAAGGAACTGGGCACGCGACTGCGCTTCCTGGTCGGCAAACCGGGTCTGGACGGACACTCCAACGGCGCCGAGCAGATCGCCGTGCGAGCCCGCGACGCTGGATTTGAGGTGATCTATCAAGGGATCCGGCTCACTCCGGCGCAGATCGTGGCCGCCGCCGTGGCCGAGGACGTGCACTGCGTGGGTCTGTCGATCCTGTCCGGCTCGCACATGGAGCTGGTGCCGGAGGTGCAGAAGGCGATGAACGCGGCCGGGCTGGGCAACGTGCCGATCATCGTCGGCGGCATCATCCCCGAATCCGACGCCCGCAAGCTCGAAGCCTCGGGGGTCGCCGCGGTGTTCACACCCAAGGACTTCGGCATGACAGCGATCATGAGCCGCATCGCCGATGAGATCCGCAAGGCCAACGATCTCTCGTGATGTCCGTCCTGTCCCGACTCACCGCGCTCATGCTGCTCGCGGGACTCGCGGTGTCCGGATGTGGCAAGGATGACGAATCGGTGGATGGGGGCGGGACGTCGGCGGCCACCCGACTGAAGATTCGAGTCGTGGCGGCGGACGGCGCTGAGCCGCGGACCATGACGCTCTCGTGTGCCCCGGTCGGGGGCAGTCATCCCAACGCTTCGGCGGCCTGCGCCAAGCTCGCCGAGGCGGGCGCCCCGATCTTCGAGCCGGTCGCTGGTAGCACGACGTGCACCATGATCTTCGGCGGACCCCAGACAGCCACGATTTCCGGCATCTACGAGGGCGAGGAGGTCGACGCCTCCTTCAGCCGCGCCAATGGCTGCGAGATCGACCGTTGGGACACCCTCGGCACCGAGGTCTTCGACATCCCCTTGCAGTAGGGCCCACGGCTCGTCCCTCGGAGCAGCCGTGCTTCGCCGGGCGCCTCGCCCGTCGCTTCGCTCGGGCCCGTGGCCACCTCGGGCGCTAGAACAGGCGCAGCGAGGGATCGTCGATGCCGCGCAGCTCGTCGTAGTTGACGACGACACACGTGATGCCGCGGTCCTCGGCCAGCACACGGGCCTGGGGCTTGATCTCCTGCGCGGCGAAGATGCCGCGCACGGGCCGCAGTCCAGGATCGCGATTCATCAGCTCCAGGTATCGGCTCAGCTGCTCGACGCCGTCGATGTCGCCGCGCCGTTTGATCTCGACGGCAACCGAGGAGTTGCCGGCGTCCTTGCACAACAGGTCGACGGGGCCGATGGCGGTCATGAACTCACGGCGTACCAGACTCATGCCCGAGCCGAGGGCCGTGGTGTGCTCGGCCAACAGCTCCTGGAGGTGCTTCTCGACGCCGTCCTTCTGCAGCCCCGGATCCACGCCGAGATCGTGCGAGGAGTCCTGCAGGACCTCCTCGAGCCGGATGCGCAAGGTGTCATCGGTCTTGGTGGCCGACACGGTCCATTCCGGCACGCCGTCGTCAGCGATCCCCTCGCGCAGGGTGCACGGCGGGCTCATCCAGTTCAGCGGTTTGTAGGATCCGCCGTCGGAGTGGATCAGGACCGAGCCGTCGGTCTTGACCATGATGACCCGCGTGGCCAGGGGCAGGTGGGCCGTCAGTCGCCCGGCGTAGTCGACCTGACAGCGGGCGATGACGAGACGCACTACTGCCTCGTCAGGGTGCCGAGATTGAACTCGAGCTGGGTCGTGTCGCCCGAACCGACGACGGTGCCCTCGTCGGTGTTGCCGTCGTCACCGAGCAGGCGCACGATGTCGCCCTCGACCTCGTACGTGCCCACGCGGAAGTCCGTCAGCCCCTCGAAGTCCTCGGTGAAGGTGCCGTCCTCCTCAAGATGCACGACCCACTCGGCTTGCGGATCTTCCCAGTCGCCGCGGAGCGCGACGGTGCCCTCAGAAGAGGAATCGCCCGGCGGTTCGGCGTCCGGAGAGGTCGAAGTGGCCGCCGTCGACGGGTCTCCAGCGGCGGCGGGTGCGTCGCTCGTGCACCCGGCCAGCAGCAGCGCCGTTGCGGCGAAGATGGCGAGTGTGGTGATCCTCATACGTCGATTCATCAGGACCCTCTCCCGGTCGTGGCGGCGTCAGGTTAGTCTGACACGACCTCGAACCTACTCAGGAGTAGCCATGCAGGAGATCGTCGATCAGGTGAACGGTTCCGGGCGAGAGTCCGAGATCGCTCGCGCGTTGTTGCTGCCCTACCTGAACCACGCGGCAACCATGTACGAGAGCGGTTACGCGACGGCGCCCGACATCGACGCTTCCATGCGATTTGGATGCGGCTACCCGATCGGCCCGCTGGCCCTCGTCGACGCCCTGGGCGCAACGTCCGTGGTCGCCGGCCTCGAGGCGATGTACGCGGCCAGCGGCGACGAGCTGCATCAGCCGGCTTCGGTCTTGGTCGCGCACGCCGAGGAAGGTCGATCATTCGCCGACGGCGAGGGGGAGGACGGTCCGACCGAGCCCACCTTCCAGCACACGATCACTCGCGTCGGAGTGGTGGGTACCGGCACCATGGCGTCGGGCATCGTCGAGGTGTTCGCCAAGGCGGGATACGAGGTCACGTTCATCGGTCGTGGTCAGGACAAGATCGAAGGCGTCATCGCTGCGATCACCAAGAGCCTCGACAAGGCCATCGCGCGCGGGAAGCTCGACGAGAACGCCAAGGCATCGGTGCTGGGCCGACTGACCGGCTCGACCGAGCGTGAAGCCTTGGCAGACGCCGACCTGATCGTCGAGGCGATCGCCGAAGATCTGGCCATCAAGCTTGAGCTGTTCGGCGACCTCGATCGCATCGCCAAGCCCGGCGCCATCCTCGCCACCACGACGTCGTCGCTGTCGATCAACGCCTGTGCTGCAGCCACGAAGCGCCCGCAGGACGTCATCGGCATGCACTTCTTCAACCCGGCGGCAGTGATGAAGCTGGTCGAGGTCGTCACGGCCGACGAGACCTCCGTCGAGGTCGACGAGACGGTGCGCGCCCTCTGCCTGGCCACCGGCAAGCACCCCGTGTCCTGCGGCGATCGCGCCGGATTCATCGTCAATGCGCTGTTGTTCCCCTACCTCAACGACGCCATCAAGCTGCACGAGGCGGACGGCGACTCGCTGGAGGAGATCGACTCGGCCATGAAGGCCACCCAGGTGCCGATGGGCCCGTTCGCACTGCTGGACGTCGTCGGCAACGATGTGTCCTTGGCGATCCAGCGCTCGCTCGTCTCGACCTTCGGTCACGCGGGTTGGCAGCCGGCCCCGGCGCTCGAGGTCGTGGTCGCGGCGGGCAAGCTCGGCCGCAAGACCGGTGAAGGCTTTCACAGGTACTGAGTCCGGCCGAAGCTGATGGGTGCTCAGGCGTTGCGGCTGAGATCGGGCGGTCGAGGATAACCCCACGCCCTGCTGATCGTTCCTGTTGCGGAGAGGGACGCGACAGGAGCACATCATGACCACGGCACAGGTGGCCGTCATCGTCGAGCCCCTCGTCCGGCCCGGGAAGTCCGTGGCCCACCTGGTTCGCACGACGATCGGGAGCATGCTCGCGGCGGGCGCGATCGTGATCGGCTGTTTTCAAGCGTTCACCCTGGCTCACGGGGTCGAGAATCGGTTGTTCGACGGCCTCCCCGAGACGCAGTCGGCGAGCGCCGCTGTCGATCAGGTCGTGCGGGAGCAGCAGTCGCTGGGTCTGACCTGTCGGCCCGAGGCCGCCCTGACTGATCGGGTGGTGTTCCAGTACGGCTCGGGTGAGTTTGCTGCGCTGCTGACGTTGCGGGGCGCCGTCTCCGCTCAGAAGGCCGGCGCGGGGTCCATCCAGCGCTACTGCTTCTAGCGCTCCCTATGCTAAGAGCGTGCCCCGACGCCCCACCCGCCGACGTCCGCCCGTCTCAGGTCGGCCGGTCAACGAGCGGATCGAGACGCGAGGGTCCACCGAGTGGCACGTGCGCGCCCTGGCCGGGTCGGACAAGTCGTATCGCTGTCCCGGATGTCATCAGGCGATTCATCCGGGTGCGGGTCACCTGCTGATCTGGCCGGTGCACAAGTCTCTGCTCAGTGCCGAGGCGATCGACGAGCGGCGCCACTGGCACACCTCCTGCTGGCAGCGCAGGCTCTGACTCAGCTCTCCGAGCTGGCGGCGTCGGCCGGAACCTGGGTGGGCTTGGGCTCAGCAGACTTCGCCGCCTCGACGGGCTTGGTCTCGGCCGGTGTGGACTCGACTGCCTTGGGCCGTTTGGTCGGTTCGACTGCTTCGACCGCCTTGGCTGCCTCAGGGGCGAAGGTGGAGACGATGTCGCGGAGCTGACCCATCTGCGACATGATGCCGTCGCGCTTGCGCTGCAGGTCCTCGACCTCCGCACGCAACGTGCGGGTCTGACGCTCGGTGTCGGTCGTGGCGCTGGCGCGCAGGTGATCGGCGTCGGCGCTGGCACCGGCCTTCAGGGCTGCGGCCTCCTTCTTGGCGCTCTCCAGCACGCGCGCGGCCTCGTCGCTGGCGGCGTCACGAGTCTTGGCGGCCTGGGCCATGACGTCGCGGGCACGAGCGTCGGCCGCGGTCGCACGAGCTTCGGCGTCGGCCACCAGCTGAGCGGTCTGCTGGGAAGCGGACTGGTGCATCTCGGTGGCCTCACGGGCCAAGCGCTCCTTCTCGACGGCCAGCACGCGGCGTGCCTCGCTGACCTCGCGGTCAGCGGCTGCGCGGGCCTGCTCGACCTCACGCGTCGCGCCAAGGCGCATGTTCTGTGACTCCTGCTCGGCCGCGAGGCGCATCTGGGCGGCCTCGCGCTCGGCGTGCGCACGCTGGTCGGTGGTGTGGGCCTTGGTGTCAGCGTTCATGACCTCAGCCTCCTCGAGCAGAGCGGTGCGTCGCTGATCGATCTCGGCGATGGCCAGTGCCTTGGTGTTCTCGGCCTCCTTGGCGGCGGCGGCCCGCACGAGCGCAGCCTCCTCCTCGGCCTTCTTGACCAGCTCGCCAGCCTCGCGCACGGCGCGGGTGCGCACATCCTCGGCCTCCTGCTCGGCGAGACCGAGCAGCTGGGCAGCGTGATTGCCCAGACCGGTGTACGTCGGCTTCTCGACAGCCTCGACCCGATCCTTGAGCTTCTCGATCAAGCCCCGCAGGTTGGCGTTCTCGTCCTCGGCGGACTTCAGAGCCTCGGCGGCGCGCTGCAGCTCTGAGGACTGGTCGCGCGCGAAGGAGTCGACAGCCTCGCTGTCGTATCCGCCGCGGCGAGCCAGCGGGAACGAGGCGTCTGCGGACTTCTGGGCAGCATCGAGAACGGCGGTCGCGAGGTGGTCAGACATGGGCATCCCGAGATCGAAGATGGCGAGTGGGCAGTCGTCAGCATACCCCGAGGTGCAAGCCCTCGGAACCGCCTGAACGGGCGGTACCCCCTCGTCGGCTCAGATGCCGCGGAACCGGTTGATCGCCTCGAGATGGATGGCCCGCTTGGCCTCGTCGCGCACGCCGAGGCCCTCTTCGGGGGCCAGGCACAGCACGCCGACCTTGCCCTGGTGGGAGTTGCGATGCACGTCCAGAGCGGCCTGACCGGTCTCGGCCAGCGGGTAGACCTTGGACACCGTCGGATGGATCAAGCCCTTGTCGATCAGACGATTCGCCTCGTACGCCTCGCGGTAGTTGGCGAAGTGCGAGCTCTTGATCTGCTTGAGGTTCATCCACAGGTAGCGGTTGTCGTACTCGTGCATGTAGCCCGAGGTCGACGCGCAGGTGATGATCGTGCCGCCCTTGCGCGCCACGTAGACCGAGGCACCGAAGGTCTCACGGCCCGGGTGCTCGAAGACGATGTCGGGATCCTCACCGCCGGTGAGCTCGCGAATCTTCTTGCCGAGCCGCTTCCACTCCGAGGGATCTTGGGTGTTCTCGTCCTTCCAGAACCTGTAGCCCTCGGCGGAGCGATCGATGACGTGCTCAGCGCCGAGCGAACGAACGATCGCGGCCTTGTCGGGGGAGGACACGACACACACCGGGATCGCTCCACCGTTGAGAGCCATCTGGGTGGCGTACGAACCGAGACCGCCCGAGGCGCCCCAGATCAGCACGACGTCGCCCTGCTTCATGTTGGCGCCGTTCTTGGACACCAGCTGGCGGTAGGCGGTCGAGTTGACCAGGCCGGGGCTCGCGGCCTCTTCCCACGTGAGGTGGTCGGGCTTGGGCATGAGCTGATTGGCCTTGACGACCGCGAGATGGGCCAGGCCGCCGAAGTTGGTCTCGAAGCCCCAAATCCGCTGCTGGGGGTCCATCATCGTGTCGTCGTGACCATCGGGGCTCTCCAGCTCGACCGACAGGCAGTGCGCCACGACCTCGGCTCCGGGCTTCCACAGGTTGACGCCGGGACCCGTGCGCAGCACGACGCCAGACAGGTCCGAGCCAACCACGTGATACGGCAGGTCGTGCCGC
Organism: Aeromicrobium sp.; assembly: GCF_049586495.1. Lineage (GTDB taxonomy): Bacteria > Actinomycetota > Actinomycetes > Propionibacteriales > Nocardioidaceae > Aeromicrobium. Next base: position 12,788 of record NZ_JBAVCB010000053.1, read on the forward strand.
TTGCTGTACTCCGACAGGCGGCCGTAGCGCTCCAGAAAGCTGAAGGTGGAGACGGGCTCGAAGATCGAGGTCCACACGGTGTTGTAGTTGATTGCGCTGGCCATGACGGCCACGAGCGCCTCGCCCGGCGCGAGCTCGGGGACCGGGACGTCGTCGAGGTGCAGGCTCTTGCGGGGGTCCTTCTCCTTGCTCGGCAGACCGTCGAACATGCCCACGTCGTCCTGGTGAACCGTGATGGCCTGGTAGGTCTCGGGCAGGGCGAGAGAACCAAAGTCTTCCGGCGGTGTGTCGCCGGCAAGGATGGCGTCGAGGATGTTCTGCACGGGTGGGCCTCCTGAGGTGTCCCCGGCGATGTTACCGATCCGTAACAGCCGCGGATACAGTCGCGGGCTGTGATCCAGCCCTCACACGGTCGTCGGCGGGCTCAGCCGGCTGGCTGAACCAGCTCGACCAGCACGCCGCCGGCGTCCTTGGGATGCACGAAATTGACCCGGCTGTCTGACGTCCCGCGCTTGGGGGCGTCGTACAACAGCCGCACGCCGCGTTCGCGCAAGATGGCTGAGACGGCGTCGATGTCGGCGACGCGGTACGCCAACTGCTGGATGCCCTGACCATTGCGGTCGATGAACTTGGCGATCGTGGACTGCTCTGTCAGCGGAGCAAGGAGCTGGATGCGCGTGTCGGACTCGCCGACGGCCAGCATCGCCTCGCGGACCCCTTGCTCTTCGTTGACCTCCTCGTGCACCGAGTGCAGGCCAAAGATCGAGGCGTAGAACTCCAGTGCGTCGTCCAGGTCGGGGACGGCGATCCCGACGTGGTCGATGGTCAGGAGCAGATGTTCAGGAACCAGTGCGTCGGGCATGCGACCGAGCGTAGGGCACCGGTGTCTCTGGCGATGACCGCTGGGTAAAGTGAACGCATCGTCGTCATAGGAGCACACCGCATGAGCCAGAACGTCATCATTGCCGGAGCACGCACCCCGATCGGCCGCCTCCTCGGCGGGCTCAAGACCTTGTCAGGATCCGATCTCGGCGGCCTCGCCATCAAGGGAGCGCTGGAGAAGTCGGGCGTCTCGGGTGATCAGGTCGACTACGTGATCATGGGTCAGGTTCTCACCGCGGGTGCGGGTCAGATCCCCGCGCGCCAGGCCGCGCACAAGGGCGGCATCCCGCTCAACGTGCCGGCGCTCACGATCAACAAGGTCTGCCTGTCGGGCATCAACGCGATCGCCTTGGCCGATCAGCTGATCCGCGCCGGCGAGCACGAGATCATCGTGGCGGGCGGCCAGGAGTCGATGACGCAGGCGCCGCACATGCTGCTCGGATCGCGCGAGGGCACCAAGTACGGCGACACCACCCTCACCGACCACATGGCGTACGACGGCCTCTGGGACGCCCTCACCGATCAGGCCATGGGCGGGCTGACCGAGCAGATCAACGTCGATCAGCAGAAGTTCACGCGAGAGGAGCAGGACGCATTCAGCGCCTCCTCGCACCAGAAGGCCGCGACGGCGCAGAAGAACGGCGTGTTCGACGACGAGATCGTGCCGGTCGAGATTCCGGCGCGTCGCGGCGACGCCGTGGTCGTCAAGGACGACGAGGGCATCCGGGCCGACACGACCACCGAGTCGTTGGGCAAGCTGCGTCCCGCCTTCTCCAAGGACGGCACCATCACGGCCGGGTCGGCCAGCCAGATCTCCGATGGCGCTGCCGCGGTGGTCATCATGAGCAAAGAGAAGGCCGAGTCGCTCGGTCTGTCCTGGATCGCCGAGATCGGCGCCGCCGGTGTGGTCGCCGGCCCGGACTCCAGCCTGCAGAACCAGCCCGCCAACGCGATCGCCCACGCCTGCCAGAAGGAGGGCATCACCCCTGCCGATCTCGACCTGGTCGAGATCAATGAGGCGTTTGCGGCGGTCGGCATCTCCAGCGCCCGCGAGCTCGGCATCAGCGAGGACATCGTCAACGTCAACGGCGGTGCCATCGCCCTCGGTCACCCGATCGGGGCCAGCGGCGCTCGCATCGCGTTGCACCTGGCCCTCGAGCTGGGTCGTCGCGGTGGCGGCGTCGGCGCGGCGGCTCTGTGCGGCGGCGGAGGCCAGGGCGACGCCTTGATCCTCCGCGTGCCGAAGGCCTTGTAAGAGTCGCGTGCCCGCCGACGACGTCGCCGCGCTGGTCGCGGGGGCCGTGGAAGGTCAGCCGCGCGCCGTGGCGCGACTGATCTCACTGGTCGAGGACAGATCGCCGAAGTTGCGAGAGGTGAGCGCAGCGCTGGCATCAACGGCTGGCCGCGCCCACGTCGTGGGCATCACCGGTTCGCCGGGAGTGGGCAAGTCAACCTCCACGTCGGCGCTGGTCGGCGTCCTGCGCGCGGCTGGTCGACGGGTGGGCGTGCTGGCCGTCGATCCCACGTCGCCGTTCACCGGTGGCGCGTTGCTGGGCGACCGGATCCGCATGCAGGATCACGCGACCGATGCCGGTGTCTACATCCGATCGATGGCCAGTCGGGGCCACCTCGGTGGGCTGTCAGCGTCGGCCCCGCAAGCGCTGCGGGTCTTCGATGCCGCAGGTTGCGATGTCGTGCTGGTGGAGACGGTCGGCGTCGGCCAGTCAGAGATCGAGATCGCTGGCATCGCCGACACCACGCTGGTGCTGCTGGCACCGGGCATGGGCGACGGAATTCAAGCCGCCAAGGCCGGCATTCTCGAGATCGGCGACATCTTCTGCGTGAACAAGGCTGACCGTGACGGCGCCAACTCGACCCGCCGAGAACTTCGCAGCGTGCTGTCGATGACTGGCGACGACGGCGGTGGCAGCTGGAAACCGTCGATCGTGATGACCGTGGCCACGACCGGTCAGGGCGTCGAGGAGCTGCTCGCCCGGATCGATGCCCACCGCGAGCACCTCGCCGCCTCAGGAGAGCTCGGCCGCCGCAGGCTGGCCCGCGCTCGTCGCGAGATCGAAGCACTGGCGCTCACCGAGGTTCAGCAGAGATTCGCGCACCTGTCCGGCCACGCCGACCTGGATGACCTGGCGCGACAGGTCGTGGAGGGCGGCACTGACCCCTTCGCCGCCGCCGACCGGCTCGTCCAGGCGCTGTAGGGCGCGCGCGACGCGCCGGTATGATGATTGCGGGGGCCCCGTGACTCGGTGGTGGACAATGGGGTCGTGCTGAAGAAGATCGTCACCCTGCTCGTCATCGGGTTCGGTGTGTTCTACCTGCTGACCGCGCCCGCCGGCGCGGCCGATGCTGTGAGCAATGCCGCGGGGGCCGTCATCGACGGCTTTGGCCAGCTCGGGGTCTTCGTCAACGAGCTCGTCGCGTAGCGGGCCTCCGATGCTGAGGTGGGTGCTGGAGCACCTTCCCGAGCAGGAGATCGAGAACCATCTCCTCGTCGAGGAGGGCGAGGTCGTGATCGATCTCGTGCGCCACCATCGGATCGTGTACTGGGTTCCCCTGCTCGAGACCGCGGGTGTGGTCGGGCTGTGGTTCCTGGCTGTCTTCGGCCCGATCTCGTTGGGGTGGTTCTTCATCCTGGCGGCCTTCGCTCTGGCTGGCCACGCGCTCTATCGGACGCTGCGCGAGCATCGCGACATCTTCGTCATCACCAACATGCGGGTGTTTCGCGCCAGCGGCGTGATCTCGGTGCGAGTCGCCACCATGCCGCTGCGACGCATTCTCGACATCACCGTCGAGAAGCCGGTGCTTGGCCGCATGGTCGGCTATGGCCACTTCGTCTTCGAGTCCGCCGCGCAGGACCAGGGTCTGCGGACGATCAGATTCGTGGGTGATCCGGACGGCCGCGATCGCACCATTCAGCGCGTGGTGCAAAACAGCGGCCTGCGCAGCCAGTCCGACCACCACCTCCAGGGTGAGTGAGTCGGTTCCTACACTGGGCGCATGACTTTCTCGCGTCACGGAGCCATTGACCTGTCCGTCCTGAAGCAGCCAACCGGTGCGCAGCGACCGAGCGGGGTCGACCCCGGAGCCGCGCCGGGCGCCGCCTCCTACGTCGTGGACGTGTCCGACCAGAATTTCGAGGACGTCGTCAAGTCCTCGATGACACACATCGTCGTGCTGAGCCTCTGGTCTCCGCGATCCGCGCAGAGCCAGGCGTTCAACCAGACGCTCGCGACGGTCGTGAACGGGTACCAGGGCAAGATGCTGCTGGCGCAGGTCGATGTCGATGCCAACCCCGGGGTCGCCCAGGCCCTGCAGGCCCAGAGCGTGCCCGTGCTGTTCGGACTCGTGCAGGGGCAGCCGGTGCCGTTGTTCGAGGGAGCAGCCGAGGAGCCCGAGGTCCGACGCGTCTTCGACGAGCTCATCGCGCTGGGCATCCAGCACGGGATCAGCGGGGTGGCGCAGCCCGTGGGGTCGACCCCCGCGCCTCAGGAGGAGGCGGAGCCGGTCGAGGACCCACGCTTCGCAACGGCGGACACCGCCTTTGCCGCCGGTGATCTGGATCTGGCCATTGCCGAATACGAGAAGGTGCAGGCTCAGTACCCGGCGGACGCAGAGGTGGCCGAGCGCCTGGCTGGCATCCGGCTGATGGCTCGCGTGAAAGATGTCGACCTCCAGGCCGCACGCACCGCGGCCGGGGACGCCCCGGACGACATGCAGGCGCAGCTGCTCGTCGCTGATCTCGACATCTCTGGCGGCCACGTCGAAGACGCCTTCGATCGTCTGATCCAGCTCGTCAAGCGACTCCCGAGCGACGAGCGCGAACCTGTGCGGGAGCGCCTGATCGATCTGTTCACGGTGGTGGGTGTCGGCGACCCCCGCGTGTCGGCCGCACGGCGCACGCTGGCACAGGCTCTGTTCTGATCGGCGAGTTGGGTCCAGGCGACCCGAGTGACAGGTAAGGTCACCACACCATGAAGCGGGCGACGGGTTGGGCGAGCGTCGTCCTTGGCGTCGTCCTCGCCGCGCTGGGCTTCGCGCTGATGGTGATGCTCGGTCCGGACAGTCGCGTCACGTCCGGACCGCATGCGATCCAGACCGATGGTTCGGTCGTCGTCACCGCTCCACGGCTCATCACCTGGTCAGGAGTGCAGATCGACGTGCTGGCAGAGCTGCCCGCTCAGAAACCGGTGTTCGTGGGTCTCGGCAACACCGTGGACGTGCAGAGTCTGGTTGGCGGCACCGAACGCATCGAGATCGCCACGTTCCAGACCCCGTGGAAGCCCACGTTCCGTCAGCGCGACGGCCGCGCCTTCGTGCAGGGTGCGCCCACGGCGCTCGACTGGTGGTACGTCGACTCCGCCGGCGTGGGCGGAGCGAGCATCAGCACGACGTTGCCGGACGAGCCGGTCTCGCTCGCGGTCATCTCCGTCGGTGCATCGAACCTGTCAGGACTGCAGGTCTCGCTCGCCTACGGCATCAAGGGTGGCTTCGCCAAGGGCGCGGGACTTGTGCTGCTGGGGGTTGGCGGAGCCATCGGTGGGCTGGTGCTGCGGCGCAGTGCGCAGCTTGATGAGGAGTACGACCGCCAGTTCGATGCGCCGGCCGAGACGGAGGGCGGGATAGAGGAAGTCGTCTACCTGATCGTCGACGAGCACGGCGTCGAGCACGAGCTCACTGCCGAGGAGGTCGAAACGGGTGGCTACGAGGTCGTCGACGAGTCTGAACCCGCACAGGAGTCGGAATCCGAACCGAGACCCACGCCGAGCGGCGAGCGCGTCGTGTACGTGTTCGTCGACGAAGAGGGTGTCGAGCACGAGCTCGGTGAGGACGACCTCGACGATTTCGAAGTGGCTGATGAGGAGCTTCCTGACCACGGAGGTGAGTCGCGATGATCACGTTTCGACGTCTGGCGATCCTGCTGGTCGCCTCAGCACTGATGTTGGCCGCCTGCTCCATCCCGCGTGACCGCGAGATCAAGAAGATCGACAAGGTGTCGGCCACCACGGCCGACGTTGCTGCGGTCTACACGCGGTACCAGCAGGTGCGCAACGCCGCCACCGAGCTGCTGGACCCCAAACCGCTGTCGACCATCGAGACGGGCCCTGCGCTGGCGATCGACTCGGGATCGTTCGAGGTGTCGCAGCGGCTCAACGCGACCCAGAAGCAGAACACTGGCGAGGTCGAGATTCTCGACATCCAGACGCCGCGGTTCACCACGTACCCGATTTGGTACTCCACCGTGATCCGCGACGGCTCGCGCGACGTCAAGCGGGTGCAGGTCTTCGAGCGGACGTCGGCAGTCGATCCGTGGCTGCTGGTCACCACCCCTGAAATCCTCAACGACACCGAGCTGCCGCAGATTCGCGGCGACGGCAACGGTGATGCCAGACGGGTGAGGCCCGATGACGGAACGGGCATGGCGATGTCGCCCAATGAGGTGGCCCAGGCCTACGCGAAGACTCTGGCCGACGCGAAGGCTGAGGAAGCCAGCACGATCGAGGACGACTCGTTCATCGACCAGATGCGCCAGGCGGCGGCCACCAACGCTGGGCTGGAGGGGGTCACCTTCGCGCAGACGTGGGCTGCTGAGCCTGTGCAGTACGCGCTGCGCACCAAGGACGGAGGCGCCTTGGCATTCGTGACGTTGTTGCGCACTGACACCTACACGGTGCCGGACGGCCTGCAGGTCACGTGGCCGGCTGGATCGCCTCAGCAAGCCTTCTTGCAAGGGGGCATTCAGCGGACCGGAACGCTGGACTACTACCACCAGATCCTTGTCTACCTTCCCGGCGGCGAGGACAAGCCGCGGGCCCTCGGCCAGTTCGGCGGGGTCGTGAGCGGCGACGTCGGCTAGGTGGGCTTCAGGGGCCGGGCGGAGCTTCGCGGTAGGGGCGGTCGTCGCCATCCAGGACTGACGCCAACAGCTCGACCGTGGCGGCGGTGGCGCGCTCGCGGACCATGACTGGATCGCACCAGTGCACCGCTTTGATCTCGGTGGGCTGGAGGGTCATCTGAGCGATGTAGGAGCTGTCGACCGTGCCAAGGTCGAACACGAAGATGCAGGCGTCGTCCCAGCCGCGCCACGCTGGTAGCCAGTTGACCGTGACCAGACCGTGCACGTCGACCGTGACGGCAAGTTCTTCCTGCAGCTCGCGCACCAACCCGGGCGCGGGAGCCTCTCCGACCTCCACGACGCCCCCGGGTAGGTCCCACTCGTTCTTGTACGTCAGCTCGCACAGCAGGACGCGACCCTGCTGGTCGCGCAGCAGTCCCTGGCTGATGACTCGCTTGGTCGGCAGTCCGGCATTCAGGATCGCGATGAACCCGTCGCGGCTCATCGGCTGCGGGTCCTCGGCGATGCGCGCCAGCAGCACTCGGTCGGTGTCAGTTCCCGCGCCCCGCACCATGCCTTCGCGGCGGAGCCCCGAGATGGAGGCGGCGCGCACGTCGTTCGTTCGGTCGATCGGGATACGTGCCTCCAGGCGGGTGGCGCCGAGCTCGTCGAAGGCGTGGGGGACCGCGAGTCCCAGGGCGCGCACCACGGTGCCAAGCGCATGTTCTCCCATGTTCCACCGAACCGAGAGCGTGCGGGCGGCCTCGCGACGGAATGCGAGGGTACCGATGCGCGAACCGGCCTTCAGGACGGCGAAGCCGATGAACTCATCCGATCCCGAGGTGGGCTCGAGGACGAGGTCGTCGTCACGCAAGGTCATGCGCTCCACCGTAGGCGGCGAAGACCCGATCAGGGCTCGCCGGGTCCCGACCGTCGCCGCGGCGTCATCTGTGCCACGATGCTGCGATGGATCTGGAGAACGTCCTGTGGATGTTGACAGCACTCGCCGCCGTGGTCGTCCTGCTGACCTACATGCGGATGTCATCGACCGCGGCGCAATCTGGACACGCTCGCATTCCCCAGGCCATCATCACGTCGCACACCGTCGTCGGGGTGCTGGCGTTGGTCGTCTGGATCGGCTTCCTTTCTTCTGCGAACCAATGGGTCGGATACGCCGGACTGGTGCTGTGGTGGGTCGAGGTCGCCCTCGGCGTCGCGATCCTGTCCCGCTGGCTGCCCGGTGCCGGTCGACACTCATCGGACGCCACCGACGACACCTGGGCCGACGGGCCAGGGTTGTCCTTGTTGGGGCACGTGGGCCTGTTGCTGGGTGTCTGCTTCTTCACCTGGACGGTGGCGACCGGCCAGCTGGCCTGACGGGTTTCTTCAGGCGTCGATGAGAGAGACGATGTCCGCGATCGAGTCGAAGACCTCGGTGGGTCGGAACGGGAATCGCTCGACGGCCGAAGCCGGCGTCGACCCCGTCAGCACCAGGAACGTGCGCAGACCGGCTTCCAGACCTGACAGGACGTCGGTGTCCATGCGGTCGCCGATCATCACCGTGGTCTCGGAGTGCGCCTCGATCTGGTTCAGCGCGCTGCGCATCATCAAGGGATTCGGCTTGCCGACGAAGTAGGGCTCCACTCCGGTCGCCTTGGTGATCAGCGCGGCCACGGAGCCCGTGGCCGGTAGAGACCCACCCGGCGACGGGCCGGTGGCGTCGGGGTTGGTGGCGATGAATCGGGCTCCCTTCTCGATCAGCTGGATGGCCCGGGTGATGGCCTCGAACGAGTAGGTACGCGTCTCCCCGAGCACCACGTAGTCGGGCTCCCTGCTGGTCATGATGTAGCCGACGTTGTGCAACGCGGTGGTCATGCCGGCCTCGCCGATGACGTACGCCGAGCCCTCAGGACGCTGCTCGGACAGGAATTCCGCTGTCGCGAGTGCGGAGGTCCAGATGGCCGATTCGGGCACGTCGATCCCAGCGGCCCGCAGCCGGGCGCACAGATCGCGCGGGGTGAAGATCGAGTTGTTGGTCAGCACCAGGAACTTGCGTCCGGTGTCGGTGAGCCGCGCGATGAAGTCGGCTGCGCCCGGAATGGCCTTCTCCTCGTGGACGAGGACGCCGTCCATGTCGGTCAGCCACGTCTCGATGGGTTTGGTCATCGCGGAACCAGGGCGCTCGCGACCCCTGTTCGCTGCTCAGAGACGTCCCACAGGGCCTGCGCGACGTCGGACTCCCGAGCCTGGGGCGACCGAGGATTCAGCCCGGGGGCGCCGCGCGTGCCGCCCAGCTTCGTCGGCCCGATGTAGCTGTTGGGCGGAAGATCGGCCGTGATGGCGTGAATCGTGGGGCGCGAACCGAACTCGGCGCTCGTCGCGATGATCTTGTTGCCGATCCACATCACCTTGTTCATCAACGAGCTCGCGTGGTGGCTCTGCAAGTTGGTGGCGGAGTAGCCGGGGTGGGCGGCGTGCGCGACGACCGTCGATCCGGCCTCGGTCAGGCGGCGCTGCAGCTCCATGGTGAACAACATGTTGGCGAGCTTCGACTGCTGGTAGGCACCGGTGGGACGGTAGATGCCCTCGAGCTCGAGGTTCTCCAGATTGATCTGGGGGCCGTTGTGCAATCCCGAGGAGATGGTGACGACGCGATCGGTGATGTGCGGGAGCAGCAGATTCGTCAGAGCGAAGTGGCCGAAGTGGTTCGTTCCGATCTGTCGCTCGAAGCCATCGACGGTGCGGCCCTCGGCAACCATCATGATGCCTGCGTTGTTGACCAGAGTCGTGATGGGCGCGTCCCAGGCATCGGCAAAGGCGCGCACCGACGCCAGATCGGCGAGGTCAAGCCGGCGGACCTCGGTCGAGCCCTCGATGGTGGCAGCTGCCGCTTCGCCCTTGCCGGTGTCGCGTACTGCGAGGACCACGTGTCCGCCGGCTGCCGCGAGCTTGCGCGCCGCCTCGAGCCCGATGCCGGAGTTGGCTCCGGTCACGATGTAGGTCTGGCCGGTCAGATCGGGAAGTTTGCTCATGGCTCCACGGTACCGAGGTCCACGGCGCACGGCCTATGCTCGGCAGCAATGTTGCGGCACACAGGAGGAAGCATGGCGGAGTTCGTATCACTGGACGTCGACGGCGGGGTCGGCACGATCCGGCTCGACCGCCCCAAGATGAATGCGCTTGACGCCCAGATGCAACGCGAGCTCATCGACGTGTCGGTCGAGGCTGACGCCCGCGATGACGTGGCCGCCGTCGTCGTCTACGGCGGTGAGCGAGTCTTTGCAGCAGGCGCGGACATCAAGGAAATGGGTGCGATGTCGTATCAGGCGATGGCGCGGCACTCGGTTCTCCTGCAGGACTTCACCAAGGCGCTGGCTGCGATCGGCAAGCCCACGGTGAGCGCCGTCACCGGGTTCGCGCTCGGAGGCGGGTGCGAGGTGGCCTTGGCGACTGATGTGAGATTCGCTGCGGACAACGCCACTTTCGGTCAACCGGAAATACTGCTGGGCGTCATCCCCGGAGCCGGTGGGACCCAACGCCTGGCCCGCCTCATCGGCCCAGCCAAGGCGAAGGACCTGATCTACACCGGCCGATTCGTCGATGCAGCTGAGGCGCTCGCGATCGGGTTGGTGGACCAGGTGCACCCAGCCGACCAGGTGTACGCCAAGGCGGTCGAGTGGGCTCGTCAGTTCGTGGGCGGACCGGCCTTGGCGCTGCGCGCGGCGAAGTCGGCCGTCGACCGGGGCCTCGAGGTCGACCTCGTGACGGGACTGGAGATCGAGCGGATGGAGTTCAGCGGACTGTTCGCCACCGACGACCAGACCGCAGGTATGCGGTCGTTCGTCGAGAACGGTCCCGGCAAGGCGACCTTCGCAGGATCGTGAATTCACCGGCGCCGACTCGCCCGTCGTGAGCCGGACGCTCGCCGAAGGCATGGGGCATACTGGCCAAATCACTCGTTCCGTGCTTCGAAGGGGAGTCATGTCGGACTCTACGTCCAGCAATTCGTCCGGTTCGCGCCGCTTTGATCCGCTCCAGGCGGCCGCCGACACGATCCGTGATGACGGATCTGCCACCCCGAGCGGGCCTGCAGAGAAGGCGAGGCGGGGTTCGACATCTGATCCGTTGGCACGCGCAGCGAAGGCCTTCGACGAAGAACACCCCAGCGACACGAGCCCCGATGACGGCAAGAGCGCAGCGGCGGACAAGGTCGACGATGAGGCCGATGACGGCGAGCAGACTCCTCGCGAGCGCAGAGCCGCCGCCCGCGCCGCGCGCAAGGAAGCCATGGAGCGTCGACGAAAAGAGCGTCTGGCCGCCAAGGCGAGCGTCGCCAAGCGACGTCATGCGGCAGAACCAGACGATGAGTCCGTGCCGGAGAAGTCGCTCTCGGACAAGCTTGCCGAGGCTCGCCGTGGGGCAGCGTCCGCCGAGGCATCCGCAGGGTCCGACACTGCGGACACGGTCGAGGCGACCGAGGGGATTCAAGAAACTGAATCGTCCGATGACGCGCTCGCGCAAGAGACTCCTGCTCACGCGGATGCCACCGAGCGCACTCCTGCCAGCTTCCCGTCGCTGGGCGTCATGACCGCCGGCCAGTTCAGTTCTCTCGAGTCGGGAGCCGTTGAGGGTGAGGTGTCCGACCCATTGAGCACGAAGACCGCTGAGGATCCGCCGGCGGCTGAGGATCTTGACACCGATGTCGTTGTCGCAGAGGGCACCGCCGAGGCCGAGGAGACCGGCAGCGACGCTCGGGAGGTCTCGGAGCCGGCGATCGTCGATGAGCCGGCAGCCGATCGAGAAGAGTCCGTTGTTGAGGAGCCTGCTGTCGAAGAGCCTGCTGTCGAGGAGCCTGCGGCCCACGACGTCGTTGACGTGCCAGCGGCCGAGCAGCCCGCCGCGGAGGCACCCTCTGTTGACGAGCAGCCATCGGCGGAAGCCGAAGATGATCTGTCAGCTGTCGTGTCGTTCGGACCCCCGTCGGTGTCGTTCGCAGAGAAGCTGGCGGCCGCCAGTGCGGCGGCCAAGGACCGCGTCACGGCAGCACGGGCTGAAGCGGCTCGACTCATGGAGGAGGCCGCTCGCGAGCGCGCCGAGACCGCTGCTCGACTGTCCGCTGACGAAGCCTCGCAGCGCGAGCTCTCCGCGCAGAAGCTGAGGGCCGCCGAGGAGGCCGCCGCCGAGCGCGTCGGCCTGGCCCAGGCCGAGGCCGACCGGGTGACCGCCGAGATCGAGCGTGAGCGGGCTGCGGCATCAGCCAAGATCGCTGAGCTGCAGAGGCAGGCCGATGCGCGCGTGGAGGCTGCACGAGCCGAGGCGGAGCGACAGGCCCAGCAGCGTCTTGACGACGCCGCCGCCGAGGCGAAGAGGCTGGCCGAAGAATCGGACCAGAGGTCGCGTGCCATTGCTGAGAAGAAGCTCCGCGACGCCGAAGCGGCAGCCGAAGACGCCGCCAATCGG
>NZ_JBAVCB010000054.1:0-23230 GCF_049586495.1 Aeromicrobium sp.
TCGCGGGTTCGAATCCCGTCGTCCGCTCGGAGCGGGTCTCGTAACCCATCCAGCGGTGGGTTGGCCGAGAGGAGAGGCAACGGACTGCAAATCCGTGCACACGGGTTCGAATCCCGTACCCACCTCGCAGCATCAGCACGACAGCACGAGCCCTGACGGGCGATTGGCGCAGCGGTAGCGCGCTTCCCTGACACGGAAGAGGTCACTGGTTCGATCCCAGTATCGCCCACCAACGAAAAGCCCCGGGAAACCGGGGCTTTTCTGCTCCTGGGTACACGTCCTCGTAGCGAAGTCAGCCGTCTTCCACGGCTGCTCTCAAGATCGAGGCTCAGCCGGCGTCTGCCTCCTCGATCCTCGGCCCGCCCTGCACATCGGGATGGTCGACGGGGACTAGTAACACCTAGTTACTAGGGATGATCATTGGATCAAACGCGTCCGCGAGGACCCTTTGACCCTAGATTGCAGCGATGACCACACGAGCGACCTTTGGTCGCGCCATTTCATTCACCGCCGCCTTGACCGCTTGTCTCGCCTTGTCTGCTTGCGGATCAACCGTCGACGCAGCCGACGCAGAAAAGCAAGCAACAGAGAAGATCCCGGAGCTCGCTGGATCCGAGATGGCCATCGATTCGGTGGCATGCCCAGAGGATGTCGAGTACGCCGTCGGGGAAACGTTCGACTGCGACTACGTCGTGGAAGACGGCTCGAAGGGTGTCGTGACCTTCGAGATCGAGAATGAGGACAAGTACTCCCTGGCCATTGCCACCAATGCCTCAGGCCAAGTTGCAGATTACCTGTTGAACGAAGATGAGGCACTGGCCTCAGTCGAGTGCGAGGACCCGATCGAAGACGGATCTGAATGCTCCTTCGAGGACGAAGAGGGCGACACAGGAACGATGACAATCACGCTCACCGATGACGGCGGGTTCGAAAGCGCCGCCGAATACGACTGACAGATCAAGCTCAAGCCCAAGGCCCCGCGCGCCATCTCCTGATGGTCCGCGGGGCTTCGCTTCGTTTGTCGAGGTCGGGCCGACCGCGCGACACGGAGACACCCTCCCGTCGGCGAGACACGGCTGAAAGGTGCTCGATGTTGGACGGTCTGCCGCTGACGGGCAACGAATAAGCTGCCACTCGCCCGCCCGACTCATGGTGTCGCCGGAGAGGTCATGCCAACACATCCCCAGCGGTGCCGGTGCCACTGGCGGCACGCGCTCGGACCGCGTACGGCACCACCGGCTCGGTGATGCCCTTGACGTGGCGCGCCTCACGCGCCTCGACCTCCCACAGATCTCCGAGCTGCTGGGTCAGAACTGACTCTGACAACACCTCCCCCGGCTCGGCCAGTTCAAGGAGCCGTGCCGCCAGATTCACCGCCGGCCCGAAGTAGTCGCCCGCTCGGACGATCACATCACCGGCGGCCATGCCGACTCGGACGGCGAGAACGGCATCGAGTTCCGCCAGCCGCGCGATGAGACCGTGCGACGCCTGCGCAATGCCGTCGGGCGACGCCCCCACGAACATCGCGGCGTCCCCGATCAGCTTCACGCAACGAACTCCCGCCGCCGCGGCTTCGTCGTGCGCGATGCTCTCGAAGAGCCCCAGCAAGGAGTGCAGGGCATCAGCATCGAGCCGCCCCGTGGCCGCTGTGAAGCCACACAGATCGGCGAAGCTGACGCACCATGGCACGCCGTGGAGCCCAAATCCCTCTGGAGCATGGGCTTGCTCGAAGTGACGTGTCGCCGACAACAGGTGGTGGCGGAAGGTCATCTCGATCATCTCGACGACCTGAGGCATGAGCGAGGCGGCGAGGGCGAAGGCATGCGACGTGGCGAGCTCATCGGGACTGTGCAGCAGGTCGATCTCCGGGACAGCTTCCACCATCGTCGAGGCCACTGCCTCGCACATGCGCGACACCGCGGCACCCTGGACCCGAGCCAGCGCCAGGGCCTGCGACTCGCCGACGAGCTGCGCGATGAGCGGCCACACGGCCAGGGCAGCGGCCTCTTCTTCAGTGGCGACCGGCTCATCAAGCACGGGCTCCTCGAGCCCCAGAGCACGCCACAGTCGCGTCGTCACGGCCGTCTCCTGACCCAGTCGCGATGCCACATCGGCGATCGTCAACGTCGTGGCGCCGGGCCGAATCATCTGGTCGCCCTCCAGGGCGTACAGCCGGCCACGCTTGGCGGCTTGACTCAACAGCAGATCCTCGAAGCCTGCACCTCGCAGGTGGGCCACCAGTGCCTGCCGCACGGCGACGTCCGGTGCACCCGCCAGCAGATGTTCCTCCTCCATGTACGCACTGTGCCGGACGAGCACCCTGCCCGGCAACGACCGGCGGAACCGGTCTGCGCATCGCACGGCATGATGTCACGTGATGACCACGCTCGCGGATCCCCTGACCTTCGACCACGGACCGGACTGGTGCAACCGCGTCGCGCTCGCGCCGCTCACCAACACCCAGAGCCACGCGGACGGCACGTTGTCCGACGAGGAGTATTTGTGGCTCGAGGCTCGAGGACGCGGCGGATTCGGGCTGGTCATGACCTGTGCGACGTACGTCGTGCCGGCCGGTCAGGCCTGGGCCGGACAGCTTGGGATCGCCAGCGACGCGCACCTGCCCGGGCTCACCCGGCTCGCGCGAGGGCTTCGTGCCACCGGGGCACGGTCGGCAGTTCAGCTCCACCACGGCGGCCGGCGCGCCGACCCTGCCTTGAGCGGGCGACCCAACCAGTGCCCGTGGAACGACCCGGACAAGAATGCCGTGGCGATGACGACCGCCGAGGTCGAGGAATCGGTGGCCTCCTTCGTCGCCGCCGCCGTTCGCGCTGAGGAGGCAGGATTCGACGGGGTCGAGGTGCACGGTGCGCACGGCTACCTGGTGGGCCAGTTCTTGGACGGCCGGCACAACCAGCGTGCGGACCAGTACGGCGGCTCGCTGGAGAATCGCGCCCGGATGCTGATGGAGATCCTTGAGGGCATCCGCTCAGCCACCGGCCCCGCCCTCCAGCTTGGCCTGCGCCTCACGCCGGAGGGATTCGGCATCACCGTGCCCGAGGGCCGC
The DNA here is from genome assembly GCF_049586495.1 of Aeromicrobium sp. Taxonomy (GTDB): domain Bacteria; phylum Actinomycetota; class Actinomycetes; order Propionibacteriales; family Nocardioidaceae; genus Aeromicrobium. Next base: position 3,065 of record NZ_JBAVCB010000054.1, read on the forward strand.
GAAGTGGCGCGGCAGGTCCTGGACAGCGGTCTGCTGGACTACCTCGACATGTCATTGTGGAACGTCTTCATGGAGCCGCGCGGCGCTGGACATGAGGGGCTGCTGATCGAGCACTTCACCGATCTCCCGCGCGGCGGGACCCGCCTGGGCGTGGCCGGCAAAATTCTCTCCGCCACGGACGCCGCTTGGTGCCTGGACAAGGGGGCCGACTTCGTGTCGGTCGGCATGGGTGCGATCGTTCACCACGACTTCGCTCAGCAGGCCATTGCTGACGCCGCGTTCGCCAGCAAAGCCCAGCCGGTCACTCGCGAGCACCTCGCTGCCGAGTCCGTGAGCCCCACGTTCATCGAGTATCTCGATGCCGGCTGGGCCGGGTTCATCGCCTGACGCGGTCCGGCGAGTTTACGACTCGCGTCGACTTGCCGATCTTCTCGAGCAGACCATGCTGAGACGGTCGCCCCTTCATGCCACGTGAGATGAAGCGAATCTGATTCCGTGACGGATCAAGTGAGGAACACCCATGTGCCGCGTTCTCGCCTACATCGGCCCAGAGATTCCAGTCGAGAGCTTGCTCCTGACGCCGGAGAACAGTCTCATCAACCAGACGCTTGATCCCGAGCTCCACCCCGAGCTCCAGCTCGCCGGGTGGGGATTCGGGGCGTGGGGCGAGCACCTCCTGAAGCCCGAGGAGCCGTTGCTGTATCGGCGGCCGATGGCGGCGTTCTACGACGACAACGTCGAGGGAATCATCCCGAGCCTCCAGGCGAGCACGCTGCTGGCGCACGTCCGGGCCGCCTCCTACAACGCCGGCGTCGTCCTGACTGACGAGAACTGCCACCCATTTTCGTATGAGAAGACCCCGTGGATCATTGCCCAGAACGGTGCGCTGCCGCACTGGCAAATCTTGCAAAGGGAGTTGCTGCCTCACATCAAGGACGAGTTTCTCGAACAGATGCGAGGCACCACTGACACCGAATTCTTGTACGTCCTCCTGCTCTCCCTTCTTGAAGGCGACAGCGACGACGACGTGCAGGTCGGCTTCGAACGGATGTTGACGCTCGTTCTCGATGCCATGCGCACTCTTGATCTGGTGGCACTGACCAAGCTGAAGATCGGCCTCGTGTCGCTGGACCGGGTCATCGGGGTCAACTTCGGCGCGGGGCACGACGGAGAGACTCACCCATCCGGAGACTGGCGAGAACTGCGAAAGTCCGGGCCTGGCACGGACGATCATGCGAAGTCGATGCTGCTCGAGCCGATGTACGTGCTGATGGGGACGAACTTTCAAGATCACGAGGGAACGTACGACCTCGACGTCACCTCGGGCGACGAGGCGACGTCCGCGATCTTCGCCTCCGAGCCGCTCACCGAGAGCATCGAGGACTGGATGCACCTCGAGTTCGGCGAGATCGTCTTTTTGGAGCGCGCCGACGAGACCGTGCGGCGGACGGTCCGGACACTGGACGTGTGACGAGGTGTGCGGGCTCTTACCATCCTTCCGTCGATAGCTGGATGGGTCTATCTTTTTCCCTATGACGGCGGGCGAGATCGAGCAGCCAGCCGCTCCGGTGATACCGGACGCGGAGGTCGAGTCACGCAGGACCGACGCAGTCGCGACGGCGTTCGATGCCGGCGGTGGAAGCCATCTCCTGATCGATCAGCTGTCATCTCGGCTCGACAGTCTTGCCCTGCTCAGCGAGCACGACATGTCCGCTTTCGACAGTGCACTCGAGACCTTCGGCACCCACGGACTGGTCGAGCAGCAAATGATCACCGAGCTCAGCAGCACAGAGCCAATCGCGCATCCTGAGCGATTCAGCGAGGCTCACCGACGTGCCGTCAGAGCACTCGAGGTCTTCGACCGCAACGGCGCCAGGCCGCCGTCGGTGCTGCCGGTGTGGGCCATTGCGCGCCGACCCGCCGCCCAGGTCGTGCAGCTCCTCACCACGGCGATCGTCCGCAACCACCAAAAGCGCCTCATCCGGGACGTGCGTCAGCTGTACGCGCTGCGGGAGGCGAACTCGGCCACCGACAGCCCTCAGCAGGTGATGCTCGCGCGAGCGCGCACCCAGATGGACGCCTTCGTCGCCGATTTGAACAAGTCCAGCCTCCCGCTGCCCGCCTTCTTGGTCGGCGGCGCTGCCATTTCCGGGACCCTGTCGGTGATTCGCTCGTCGTTCAACGCGGACTGGAGCCGCTACCTGTTCTCCGCGGCATTCCTCGTTCTGGGCCTCGTCGCGTTCTGGTGCATCCTCAAGGCCGCCGGCATCGCCCGACGCCGGACGCGCATCGCTCTCGACGCGAGCGTGAAGGCGCTCTACGAAGTCATCGGATCGGCCGGCAGCCCACCGCACGACCACTCCAAGCTGTTCGCCACTGTCGCGACCGTCCTGCTGATCGCGGTGTGGGTCGTCGTGCCTGTGGTCGTGGCATCCGCCGCGATCACGTGGCCGTGGGAGGGCTGAGCGACGCTACGAGGTGGGCTTTCCTGCGAGGGTCGCCGACCCGGTCGCGTTCGTCGGTCATGCGGCCTGAGCCTCCCTGCCGGAGTCGTGCTCCACCCCGCTGTCGATGGCGGCGTTGATCGCCGCTCCGATGAGCACCGCGATCGAGATGACGTACAGCCACAGCAGAACCGCGATCGGTGCGGCGAGCGGCCCGTAGATTGATGTGCCGCCGGTGGAGAATCCGAGGGCCCACCGCACGAAGTAGCTGCCGAAGATCCACATCAGCAAGGTGAAGGTGGCGCCCGGCAGAGCCATGCGCCAGCGCCGCCGCACAGGCACCGCCAAGTGGTACAGCGTCGCCACGAATCCCACCGACAGCATCAAGACGGCGGGCCAGTACAGCGATCGGAACATCTCCAGGCGATCGGGGAGCAGGCTGGCCGCAACCTCCGGGCCAGCCAGCACCAGTGGCACCAACGCGATGCCCACGACGAGCGCGATGACGTACATCGCAAACGACAACGCCCGAGTCTTCACGATGCCTCGGCGTCCGCCCATGCCGTAGATGATCGTGATGGTGTCGATGAAGACGTTGAGCGCGCGCGATCCGGACCAGAGCGCCAGCACGAAGCCGATCGAGATGACATCGATGCGGCCCGACCCGAGCACGTCGTTCAGGGTCGGCGTGATGATCTCCTCCACCGTGTCGGGGGTCAGCGCCTGCGAGGCGAGATCGATGACTCGTCCGCGGAGCACGTCGACCTGCGTCACGTCGTAACGCTCGGCGATGAAGCCGATGGTGCCCGCCAGGCCGAACACGAGAGGCGGCAGCGACAAGATCGCGAAGAACGCGGCTTCAGCCGCCAGACCTGTCACGCGGTAGCGGAAACAACTCGAGACCGTGCGCGTGATGATCCGCGCGAGCCAGCTGCGAACCAACGCCACAGACCACGGTCGATCTACCGCGCCGGCCACCATGCCCCTACGGTAGCGACATGGATGACTGCGCCCGCACAGGCGAGACCCGTTCCCCCGTACGAGTTGGACCACTCCCGACCGCCCGGACGGGGGTCTGATGCGCCTCCTTGGCCTGAGTGCTGCGATGTCGGCGCTCATCACGATCGTCACGGCTGCCGCTCTGAGGGCCAGTGATCCCGCCTTGGCAGTCATCGCCGTTGCCGCTGTCACTGTCTTGTTGACGTGGTACGCGCGACTGCACGCCGACGACGATCACCCAGTGCTCGGACTCGCCAACCCCGCGTCTGCCACGACGCTCGCCGCCGTCGGCCGTCGCAGCTGGTCAACGCTGCTCCCGACCTGGACTGCGCACGTGCTGGGCGCGGTGCTGGGCGGCGTCGCCGCGCTCGGACTCGGCGATCGATGGGGCGATCCGTTGCTCTTCGACGCCGATGACCTCGTGATCGCCGGCGTTGGTGCAGCGATCGTTGGTCTCGTTGGCGCATGGTCAACGCTGGCCCTGGATGCCTCCGGCCCCGACGCCCTGGCGGCCGTGCCGGTCGCCGTGGCCGGCGGCATCCTCCCTCTCGGACTGATCGGCACGTTCTCCCCATCAGTCGTTCTGGGACTCGCGGCGGCCGATCTGTTGGCGTGGGACGTTGCCCTCGTGGCCGCCGGATCTGGCCTGCTCGCGGCCGCTGTCGGAGGGTGGATCGTCGGATTCTTGATTCCGGCCGCGGACTGACCACTCAAATTCGATGCCATCCCGGCACAGTTCTCACATGCTGGACGGGAATCTCACTATTCGAGATTGATTCTTGTGTGGGCCTCCGGGTGCACGCACACTGACTACATGCTCGCCGCACAGCACCTTCGACTCGTGGAACGTCTCCACGTCGATCTCGGTCGCGCCAGCAGCATGATGTGTCGCTGAATTCATCGCGCACCCACGACCCCATCTCCCCGGCGCGCGGCGACATCTCCCGACCAGCGTCCGGACCGCCGCGAGCCCTCCCCCGTGAGGATCATCATGACTGCACCGGCACTCATCGCCTTGGCACCCGACACGCACGACCCGCGCACGGCTGACACCGTCGCGGCACTGACCACCCTGATCGGCCGAATCCGTCCCGACCTGCGCGTCACGAGCGCGTCCCTCGGCCGTGCGAACACCTTGAAGTCCACGGTCGATCGCCTCGTGGTCGAGGGGCATCGCGAGATCGTCGTGATTCCACTGTTGTTCACCGCCGACCAGGACATCACCGCGGCCGCCGCCGCCGCTGCGGCCGCAGCAGCGGACCGCCACGACGGGGTTCTGGTCCACGTCACCGAGGTGCTGGGCATCGAAGGCGCCTTCCTGCAGGTGCTTGACCAGCGCCTGCGCGAGGCGTTGTCGCTGCGCCGGGTGCGCGAGCTCGATGGACTGGTGCTCGCCGGCGAGGGATCGAGTGACCCGTTGGTGCAGTCCGCCATCTCGCGGGCCGCACGCGCCTGGGGCAACCAGCACCGACTGCCCACCATCGCGGCCTTCGCGACAGCCGCTCCCCCGGCGGCTGGCGAAGCAGTGCGCGCGCACCGCGCCGACGGACGGCGTCACATCGCGGTCGGCCTGCTGTTTCTCGCGCCGGACCACCACACCGACCGGGTGACGGAGCTGGCCACCGAGGCCGGAGCCATCGCGGTCGCAGCACCTCTGGGCGCCGACGCCGAGATCGCTCGCGCGGTCCTGGCGCGCTATGCCGTGGGTGCGGTGAGCCTGGTTCCGCTGGATGCGTGGGCCGTCTGAATCACGTCATGTCGAGGCTTCAGCAGCCTCCTACGTGACGTGAGCGATTCGTCGCACGGATCCGCGGCCCGGCACCCCGTGCGGTGCTGCGGCAGTGGAGTCAGGGCGCTAGCCCTCGAGGCCATCTCCGCAGCGAAGGACCCTAGCTGGCGGCCAGCCGAGCCTTCTCGACATCGACGTCGAAATCAGCCGCAGGCCACTGCAGATCCATGGAGCGCAGGGCTTCTGCCAACAGGGTGGCCACCACCCAGTTGCGGTACCACTTGCGGCCGCTCGGCACCACGTGCCACGGGGCCGTGTCAGTCGAGCAGCGTTCAAGAGCCACGTTGTAGGCCGCGGCGTAGTCCGACCAGAGCAGCCGTTCGTCCACGTCTCCCGGGTTGTACTTCCAAAATTTGTCGGGGTTGTCGAGTCGCTCGCCGAGCCGTTCCTTCTGATCATCGGGACTGATGTGCAGGAAACACTTGACGAGGGTGCCGCCACCATCGACGAACGATCTCTCGAAATCATTGATCGCTTCGTAGCGTCGTTCGATCTCCCCAGCGGGCGCCAGCTCTCGCACTCGCGCGATCAGCACATCCTCGTAGTGCGAGCGGTCGAAGATCCCGATCTCGCCGGCCTGGGGCAGCGCCCGCTCGACACGCCACAGGAAGTCGTGCTCCAGCTCCTCGGGGGTCGGCTTCTTGAACGCCGTGATCGCCAGGCCCTGCGGGTCGACCAGTCCGGCCACGTGCCGGATGATGCCACCCTTGCCGGACGTGTCCATGCCCTGCATCACCAGCAGCACGCGGCGCGTGCCCACCTCTGCGCGCGCCTGGGCGAACAGTCGCTCCTGAAGGTCCGACAACTCCTTGCCCAGCGCGGCCATGGCATCGGCCGCATCGGCCTTGTGTCCATCAAATCCCGTGGTCGCCCGTGAATCGAGCAGCGCCACGTCGATGGGCCCGGAGGTGGTCAGCTGAGCGGAGAGCGAAGGCATGGCGGCAGCCTACGATGCAACAGTCCTGTCCACCCTCGCCCGATCCGGCGCAGAACCGCGTACCGTGAGCCCCATGTATGACGTAGCCCTGCTCATCGAGCGCCAGCTCGAGGACCTCGACGCCGACCAGATCATCGCACTGCACGAGGGCCTCGAGGACACGGTGCGGTATCACCTGCTGTTGCCGGTCGAGAACTCGACCGCGATACTCACCTCCTCGATGAGCGCCATCGGTGGCGGCCAGATTGCGGCCATGCCCGACCCCGGCACGGTCGAGGAGGTCCAGCACGAGGTGATGCGCGCAGGTCAGGCCGAGCTTGACGCCAGCGCCGCCTTGTTGACCGCCCGCGGACAGCAGACGTCCACGCAGCTGACGGACCTTGATCCGATTGACCAGCTCAAGGAGCTCGTCGCACGGACAGGATCCAGCGAGGTCATCATCCTCACCGAGTCCCACGTGGTGAAGGAGTTCTTCCAGATGGACTGGACGTCTCGGGCCAAGCGCGCCCTGGACGTGCCGACACTGCACCTGCTCGAGCACGTTCCGTTCGACGCCCAGCGCTGACCTGGTCTGCTGCGTCGGGCGACTTTGTGGCCGCCGCCGTAGGCTTGACCCATGGCCTATGACGTGGAGAAGACGGACGCCGAGTGGAAGGACGAGCTGAGCGCCGAGGAGTACCAGGTGCTCCGCAAAGCCGGCACTGAACGCCCGTTCTCCTCATCCTTCGAGACCGACACGACGCCGGCGGTGTACTCGTGTCGCGCCTGCTCGACCGAGCTGTTCCGCAGCGACACCAAATTCGACGCGCACTGCGGGTGGCCCGCCTTCTACTCACCGATGGCCGAAGACCGAGTCGAGTACATCGAGGACCGCTCCATGTTCGGCCGGACGCGGGTGGAGGTGCGCTGCGCCACCTGCGGTTCTCACCTGGGTCACGTGTTCGAGGGTGAAGGTTTCGACACCCCCACCGACCAGCGCTTCTGCATCAACGGCATCACGCTCACCCAGACCCCAGACTGACGCCGCCCGCATCGCCCGGGATCAGGGCCAGCGCGAGGTGAGCTCGGCCGCGGTGTGCAGCTCGCCGGTGTAGAACGGGACTTCCTCGCGCACGTGGCGACGGGCTCCACTGGCCCGCAGGTCGCGCATGAGGTCCACGATGCGGTGCAGGTCGTCAGCCTCGAAGGCCAGCATCCATTCGTAGTCTCCGAGCGCGAAGGACGCCACGGTGTTGGCGCGCACGTCGGGGTAGGGCCGTGCCTGCATGCCGTGCTCCTTGAGCATCTCGCGACGCTCGTCATCGGGCAGCAGGTACCACTCGTAGGACCTGACGAACGGATACACGCACACGAAGCGGCGCACGGCGTCATCGGTCATGAAGGCCGGAATGTGCGACCGGTTGAACTCGGCGGGGCGGTGCAGGGCCAGCTGTGACCACACCGGCGCCATGCGCGAGCCGAGCGCCGTGCGCCGGAATCGGTTGTAGGCGTCCTGCAGCTGCCCGCTGTCCTCGGCGTGCCACCAGACCATCAGGTCAGCATCGGCGCGGATCCCGCTGACGTCATACAGGCCACGCACCACGACGTCATCGGTGGCCAGCGATGCGATGAGCTCGTCCACCTCGGCCGCCTCGGCAGATCGATCGGCGCCGCCATCGCCCGGCTCGCCGAACACGCGATCGAGTCTGAACACCGACCACATCGTGTACCGGATGGTCTCGTTGATCTCCTTGGCAAGCTTGCCCTTGTTCGCAATCGTGGTCACGCGTCCATTGTCTCCCGTGCAAGCAATCGCGCGGCAGCGGCCCGACCTGTGCCAATGGTGGCCGGGATGCCCACACCCCTGTAGGCAGCACCGCAGATCTCCAGACCTTCGACCGACGCGACATCTCGCTCGATGGTGTCGACGACGTCGAGGTTACCCACGTCGTACTGCGGCAGTGCGCCGCCCCATCGGTGCACCAGCGCGTCGACGACGTGACCCACCGAGCCGGTCGCCGCGGCCAGATCAGCGCGGGCGAGGTCGATCAGGGTGGTGTCGTCGTGCTGCAGCAGCAAGGTCTCCCCGGCTCGTCCGATCGAGGTGCGTACCAGCGTGCGGCCGGCGGCCGCGTCGCGCGACCATTGCCATTTCGAGCTGGAGAACGTGGCGCCCTTGATCGCGGTGCCGTCGACCGCGGGCACCAAGAACCCCGATCCTTCGGGTTCGAAAGCTCCGTCGAGCACGAAGGTCACGATGCCCACGCTGGCGTACTCGATGCCCGCGAGGGCGAAGGCTGCCCGTGGTGCGACGTCGTGCAGCAGGCGTGCTGCGGCCGGCGCTGGCGTGGCCACCACGATCGCCTCGACCTCCAACGCCTCCATGGCGGTGGTGGGACCGATCGTGAGGCGCCACCCATCCACGGTGCGTTCAACGGCCCGGACGGTCGCACCCGTGCGGACGTCGAATCTGCCCGCCGCGACGATGGCCTCAGGCAAGGTGCCGACTCCGCCAGTGGGCGCAAAGAACACGGGAGAGAGTGGTCGGTCGGCCCGTTCGGCCCACGTCGCGGCCGCGCCGGCGACCAGATCAGGTCCCAGTGCCTCTACCTGGGGGGCGGTGGCCCGCAGCGACAATCGATCAGCGTGACCGGCGTAGACGCCGCCCAGCAACGGCTCGATCATGCGGTCCACGACCTCGCGACCCAGACGTTGCTCCACAAAAGACGCCACCGACACGTCGTGGTCGGGTACTGGCACCGCTCTCGCCGCTGGAGAGCGCGAGACGATGCCCGACGCGACCAGTGCGGCGAGATCTGCTGGCACCCCCATCACCGACGGCGGCATCGTTCGCAGCCCGCCGTGGGTCCAGATGGAAGCCGAGAGCGTGCGCGGGTTCTCGGTGGACGCGGACAGTCCGACGTCTCGGACGAGATCCAGCCCCTCGGGCCGACGCGCGAGGATCGACTCAGCGCCCAGGTCGACGCTGACACCACCGACCTCGCCCATGCGGAGCTTGCCGCCGACGCGATCGGTGGTCTCCAGCACCGTGACGGCGCACCCAGCGACTGCGAGGTCGTGGGCCGCTGCGAGTCCCGCGATGCCACCGCCGATGACGGCGACAGTGCGCGGCGTGGGGGTCACGTCAGGACCTGGCGGGCACAGGCTGCTGGTGCACGAAGTCGACAAGACGGGTCAGCGTGTCCGGGTCCGTTGCTGGCAGCACCCCATGGCCGAGGTTGAAGATGTGTCCGCGGGCGGCTGCGCCCTGGGCGATGATCTCGGCTGCCCGGGCGTGGACGACCTCAGTGGGAGCAAACAACGTGGTGGGGTCAAGGTTGCCCTGCACGATGGCGTCCGGGCCAAGCCGGCGGACCGCCTCGTCCAACGGCACGCGCCAGTCAACGCCCACGACATCGGCGCCCGCGTCAGACATCGCGCCAAGGATCTCGCCAGTACCGACGCCGAAGTGGATGCGCGGGACGCCGAGGTCAGCGACCGAGTCCAGCACCGCGGCCGAGTGCGGCTGGACGTAGGTCAGGTAGTCGGCGCGGGACAAGGTGCCGGCCCACGAGTCGAACAGCTGGACCGCTGACGCCCCTGCCTCCACCTGCAGGCGCAGGAACTGTCCGGCGATGCGCGCCATGCGACCCAGCAGGGCGTGCCACAGCTCAGGGTCGGAATACATCAGCTGCTTGGTGCGGCGATGGTCCTTGGACGGACCGCCCTCCACGAGGTACGACGCCAGCGTGAACGGCGCGCCGGCGAAGCCGATCAGCGGGGTGGGGCCGAGCTCGTCGGTCAGTGCCGACACGGCGGCCAGCACGGAGGCGACGTCGTCGGACTCGAGGTCCCGGAGCTGGTCGAGCTGGGCGGCCGAGCGGATCGGTTCGGCCACGACAGGGCCGGTTCCGGGCACGATGTCCAGGTCCACGCCGATCGCCTTGAGCGGGACGACGATGTCGGAGAAGAAGATCGCTGCGTCGACCTGATGGCGTCGCACGGGCTGCAGCGTGATCTCGACGACCATCTCGGTCTGGAAGCACGAGTCGAGCATGTTCGTGCCCTCGCGGATCTTCAAGTACTCCGGCAGCGAGCGGCCGGCCTGCCGCATGAACCACACAGGGACATGATCGGGTCGCTCACCCCGACAAGCGGTCAGGAAGGCGCTGGAGGACAGGCGGGCAGACGCCTCAAGACTCATGCCGCCATTCTCTCAGGTGTCCCCGACGTCAAGGCCCAGAGGATGAAGTGGAGTGTCGTGGAGGGCTGAAACGCCGGTCGGAGCATAGAGTCATGGGGTGGTTGCACGCATCGAGACAGATCAGGCGCCCGCAGCATTCACCGACGCCGTGCGTCAGGTCCAGCACGCAGTGATGCGGCCGGAGGTGTTCGTCGACGACATGCCCGCCCCCCAACGCATCGCCCCGCACGCCTACGCGATCAGCGGTGATGTTCGCGTGGGGCCCGACGACGTGGGCACCGGTCGGTTCATCCTCTTGCACGACCCTGCGGGCAACGACGCGTGGGGTGGCACCTTTCGGTGCGTCACGTTCGCGCGAGCCGACATCGACGCTGACATGGCCGCCGACCCGCTGCTGCCGAGCGTGGGATGGAGCTGGTTGATCGAAGCGCTGGAGGCCCACGACGCGGACCACAGCGCCGCCAGTGGCAGCGTGACGGTCGTTCGGTCCGAGAGCTTCGGGCAGATGTCCGAAGACAGTTCGGACGCCCAGATCGAGGTCCGCGCTTCCTGGACCCCGCTGACCGAGAAGGGCAATCACGCCGCGGCATGGTCCAACCTGTTGTGCGCGATCGCAGGACTCCCCCCGATCGCCCCTGGAGTCGTCCCTCTCCAGCGCAGGCGTGGTGGCCGTTGACCCCCGACTCCCCCGCAGCCGTCCCCCCTCCCCACGACCCTGCACCTGACGAACCGGCACCCGACGAGGTGCCCGCGGTCGTTCTCCCACGACTCGAGCTGCGCGACCCGCTCCCCGCGGTCGTCGAGACACCGGAGGCACTCACGCGGGCGTGTGCGCAGATCGCCGCCGGCACCGGCCCCGTGGCGCTCGACGCCGAGCGCGCCTCGGGATATCGCTATTCGCAGCGGGCCTACCTGCTCCAGGTGCGCCGCGAGGGGTCCGGCATCCACCTGATCGACCCGATCGCCTTCGACGACCACAGCGAGCTGTCTGCAGCGTTCGGCGACGCCGAGTGGATTCTGCACGCCGCCACGCAAGACCTGCCATGCCTGGCTGAGATCGGTCTGCGCCCGACTGCCGTGTTCGACACCGAGCTGGCCGGCCGACTGCTCAACCTTCCCCGAGTGGGTCTCGCGTCCCTGGTCGAGCACTATTTGGGACTCAGCCTGGCCAAGGAGTTCTCGGCAGCCGACTGGTCCACACGGCCGCTGCCCGAACCATGGCTGGTCTACGCCGCACTCGACGTCGAGGTCCTGATCGAGCTGCGCAACCTGATCGACGACGAGCTGACCGCCACCGGCAAGCGGGAGTGGGCCGCCGAGGAGTTCGAGGCGCTGCTGTCTTTCGCCGGACCACCGGAGCGCATCGATCCGTGGCGCCGCACGTCCGGCATGCACAAGGCACGCGGCCGGCGCTCGCTCGCGCTGGTACGCGAGCTGTGGCTGACCCGCGACGTGATCGCCGAGGCGCGGGACACCACCCCCGGCCGCATCCTGCCGGATGCAGCACTCATGGAGATCGCCATGACCGCGCCGACGACCGTCGGCGACCTCAAGCAGATGAGGGCCATGCGCAATCGTGGGCCCCGCCGTTTTCTCAGCGAGTGGTTCGATGCCGTGGAGCGCGGACTGGCACTGCCGGACACCGAGCTTCCCACCACCGGACTGCGGTCTGACGGCCCGCCGCCGCCACGCGCGTGGTCGGAGAAGAATCCTGAAGCCGCCAAACGGTTGGCTCGCTGCCGATCTGTGATCGTCGCGCTGAGCGAGGCGCACGACCTTCCAGCGGAGAACCTCATCACTCCGCAGCTCGTGCGCAACCTCGCCTGGGAGCCCCCCACCACGGACGGAACGGTCACCGAGGGATCCGTGGTCGACGCACTCGAGGAACAAGGCGCACGGCGCTGGCAGGTGGGCCTCGTGGCGTCCCAGCTGGCGGATGCACTCAGTTCGTAACGGGTGCTAGCTCGGCTCCGGCGACACGGCGCACCACCCGGCGCGGCGTTACCGTTGACGCCATGACGGTCTCCGGCACGTGCGACCCTCGTTTCGACGAGGTGGCGGACCTGCTCGAGAAGTCCGTCACCGACGGCTCCGACCGCGGGGCATCGCTTTGCGTGGTCCGCGACGGCAAGACCGTCGTCGACATCTGGCACGGCGCCGCAGACCTGGACGGCCACGTCCCATGGGAACGCGACACCCTCGTCCCGGTGTGGTCGATCACCAAGGTCATGGCCAACCTCGCCGTGATGGTGCTGGTCGATCGGGGCGAGCTCGACGTCGACTCCCCTGTGGCCCACTACTGGCCCGAGTTCGGCGCGGCCGGCAAGCAGTCCGTCACGGTCGCCCATCTGCTGAGTCATGCGTCGGGAGTACCTGGATGGGACCAACCGGTCACCCCCGATGACGTGTTTGATTGGCCATCGTCCACTGCGATGCTGGCCGCCCAGGCGCCGTGGTGGGAGCCGGGCACCGCCTCGGGCTACCACCTGCTCAACCAGGGGCACCTCGTCGGCGAGGTGGTCCGACGCATCACCGGAGACTCGATCGGCACCTGGTTCGCCCGCGAGATCGCCGCGCCGCTGGGGGCGGACTTCCACATCGGTCTGGCTGCTGAGCACGATCACCGCGTCTCACCGGTCAGTCCGCCGCGGCCGCTGCCGGTGGATTCGGCCGGGATCGACCCCGACAGCATTGCCGTGCGCACCCTCACCGGCCCGTTCGTGCGGGCGCGCGAGGCCAACAGCGAACGATGGCGACGCTGCGAGGTTCCCGCTGCGAACGGACACGGCAACGCGCGCTCGATCGCTCGCATCCAGTCGGTCATCTCCCACGGTGGCGAGGTGGGTGGCGTGCGGTTGCTCTCTGCTGACACCATCGGGCGGATCTTCGAGCCTCAAGTGTCAGGGACCGATCTGGTGCTCGGTGTCCCGATCACCTTCGGACTGGGCTGGGCGCTGCCGGAGCCGCGCGTCATGCCATCGGTGGCTCCCGGCCGACGGTGCTACTGGGGCGGACTCGGCGGTTCGGTGGTCGTCAACGACGCCGAGCGGAGCTTGACCGTCGCCTACGCCATGAATCGGATGATCCTCGAGCCCGTTCCGGGCATGCCCCGGCGGACCCGCCCGTGCGGCGACAGCCGCTCGGACGCGTACCTCGCGGCAATCGACCGGGCGATCGCATGAGGGACTTCCACAAGCCCCAGATGCCCGGGAAACCGCATTTCGAGGCCCAGCCTGATCGCGAGGACCCAGCTGAGACGGCAGCCGCCGGCCACCGCATCGCCACCCTGCTGGTGCGTGGGCCCCGTGACGAAGCGGACCAGCAGCTGGTGGACCGCGTGCTGCACCTGGCTGACACCGAGGGCCTGTCCACCATCGCGGAGCTGTGGGCGCACGCCCCGGCGGACACTCTGGCGGGATCGCTGTGGCGACTCTATGCGCTGCGCACCTGGGTGCACCGCAATCCCGAGACCGCAGCCCACGAGTACGGCATCGGCAAACCGTTCGCGCCCGTGCACGAGGTGTTGGCTGGAGTCGTCGACCCGCCCGGGCCGGCCGAGGTCATCACGCTGGTCGACACCGTGGTGCGGGGCATCGTCGGCCCCGCCTTCGACGTGACGCTGGATCGCGCGGCGGCATTCGCGCACATCGTCGGCATTGGTCGAGCCCAGCTCGACTCGGGAGATCCCGGGTCCGCAGTGCGACTCGTCGACACAGCCATCCAGCTGCGGCGGGCAGCGGACCTCGAACGCACCGTGGGTCTGCACTAGACGACACGCTCGGCCGACACGATGGCGCCATCGCCGCGAGTGCGCCCACACCGGGGTTAGGCTGGGCGAGCGCCGGACCGCGGCAGCCCCGGGTCCCAACACAAGCCGCCTCGAGCGGCCACGCACCGTGAGGTGCTCCCGGTCCGGCGCAATATTTCCACCGACATCGTCCATGCTCGTGTCCGACGACTCTGCGTGGTCGAGGATCGTCGCCTCATGCCGATGTCAGGGCGCGAACGTCGTGTAGGACATCGTCGGGCGACCGAGGTCGGCCAGCTCAGCCAGCTGCTCGGTCGTCGGCGTCCACGCCCCTGCCGCAGCATTGGATGCCACTTGCTCGGCCGACGTCACGCCGGCGATCACGCTGACCACTGCGGGCTGGGCGGCCAGACCACCGATCGCCAGCTCGAGCGTCGAGATGTCGTGCCGTCGCGCGAACGACTCCAGCTGCTCGATCCGATCCCAGTCCGCTCCCTCCAGCCGGCCCGCCTGGATCTCCAGCCGGCTGCCGGCTGGCGCTGGCTCGCCCCGGCGGTACTTGCCGGTCAGCAGCCCGTAGGCGAGCGGGAAGTAGGGCAGGATCCCGACGCCCCGGTCTAGACACGCCGGCGTCAGCTCCACCTCAGCCGTGCGGTTGTACAGGGAGTACTCGTTCTGGGCCGTGACGAACGCCGCTCCCCCGGACTGACGGGCGATCCAGTCGGCATCGACGATCTGCCACGCCTGTAGATTCGAGCATCCGATGGCTCGCACCGTACCGGCTTGCACCAGCTCATCGAGGGCGCCGAGCGTCTCGACCATCGGAGTGGCCGGGTCAGGAGTGTGCAGCTGGTAGAGGTCGATGTGATCGACCCCCAGCCGACGCAGGCTCGCCTCGACGGCGGTGCGCACGTAGGCGGCCGATCCCCGCCGTCCGCCGTCGTCGCCGTTGACGCCCTGCATGTCCATGCCGAACTTGGTGGCGATCACGACCTCGTGACGGCGACCGCGAATGGCCTGGCCCAGCAGTTCTTCGCTCCGACCAGTTCCGTAGGTGTCAGCCGTGTCGAAGAACGGAACGTCGTGCTCGATCGCGGCGTCGACGATCGCGCCAACTCGATCGGCGTCGATCCGGGTGCCGAACGCATTGCATCCGATGCCCACAGAGGGAACGGTCAACGGTCCGATGGTGCGCTGAGCGGTCATGCATCCAGCATGTGGCACGTGGGTCGCTCCATCCCACGCGACCCTTCTCTCGATCGCCCTAGCGGGCGGCGAGCAGGCGGCGTGGGTTGATGATTCCCTGGCCAGTTCTGGAATCGCGGCCACGCGGTCCCACGTCGTCTGCCGTCGACAGCACGAGCGCGCTGACTTTGGAAGCGCGCCAACCCTTGCCGATCCGGGCGATCTTGAGGGCCGCGGCGGCGGCGGTGTATGGCGTCGCCATTGAAGTCCCCGAGAGATAGCAGTACGTCTTGGGGCAGCCGAGCCCGCGGTCCGGGGCTTCGATCATGGTCGAGACGACCTTGGTGCCAGGTGCCACCACGTCGACCCACGAGCCGCAGCTGGAGTACGACGCCGTGGACCCGTTGGAATCGATGGCGCCGACACCGATGACACCCGGGTAGGCCGCTGGGTAGGAGGTCGGCGAGCCGAGCAGAAGGCCGCATCCGTCGTTGCCGGCAGCTGCCACCACCACCACGTTCTTGGACTGCGCATACTCCACCGCCGCCCGACCTGCCGAGTCGCTCCACATCGACCCGAGGGAAAGGTTGATCACTTTGGCGCCGTGGTCAACGGCCCAGACGATTCCGCGGGCCACCGCTGCGGTGTCGCCTGAACCCGAGCTGTCGAGCACCCGCACGGGGAGGATCTTGGCCCGCCGCGCGAGCCCGGCGACGCCCCTCCTGTTGTCGGCGATCGCTGCGATGATTCCGGCGACGTGAGTACCGTGACCGTTGGAGTCTTCGGCTGAGGTTCCTGGTTCGACGAAGTCGTAGCCCTTGAGGATCTGACCCTTCAGATCCGGGTGCGCTGCCCGGACCCCCGTGTCGATCACGGCAACGACGACGCCGCTGCCGGTCGACGTCTTCCAGGCAGTTTCGGCCTGGAATCGGGTCAGCGCCCACTGCTTGCTGCGGAGGGTGTCGTTCGAGGCGTCAATCTGCACGGGGTGGGCCATGTCGACCCCAATGGTGGATGGACGGGAGAGACCTTCCACGATGAACTCGAGCGCCTGCGATCGCGTGGTTGCCGTGTTGGTGGAGATGTCGGGGCCGGCCGACGAGCGGCTCGTGGTCACGACCTTGAGGGGTTCCCCCGGAGTTGCGGTGGCCAAGATGTCTGCCGCTCGGTCCCGCAGCGTGCGGTCCAGCCCTGGCACCACGTCGTCTGCTGCTGCCGCGGTCGAGGTGGTGGCCGCGACCAGTGTCGTGCCGAGCAGTGCCGAAACCATGATCTGTCCGAATGCCTTGCGCACTGGAGCCGCCTTCCGTCGTTCAGGTAGATCAACGCGCGAACATGGGCCGTTGTTACGCCACATCGGCTGCTCATGGAGTCGTCGGGTCAACAAGACACGCCGGACGGTCGAAAGGGCTCGACAACTGGTTCCAAAGGCGCCACGGTTCGTAGTCCCTTCGGGCCATCTCGTGACGCTGCGCGGCCATGTGCCCTGGACAGTCGTCGAACATGGCGCCACGGAATGAGCCCTTGACTCAGGTCGTATCTATCGCCTCGCTGTTCGTCCGGGTGACGCGGCGGGGCGATTCTCATCCTCCACCGGTGGGATGCGGCCGTCTCCTACACTGACGCACATGCCTAAACTGCGTCGAGAACACCCGCCACGACGCAACCCACCGGGCGCCTGAGCCCTCGACCGCCTCCGTCGCCGCAGAAGCGGCGGCAACTTCTGGAAGTTTCCATGTCTCGTACGCAACTGTGGCGCGCTGTCGCCGCGTTTGGCGTCATCGCCATCGCCCTCGTGCTCACCCTGACGACATCCGCCCGGTTGGGACTGGATCTGCGCGGCGGCACCCAGATCGTTCTCGAGACCCAGGATTCGGATCGCGTCAAGGCCGACGCCGAGTCCACCGATCGCGCGCGCGATGTGCTGCGCGGTCGAGTGGACGCGCTCGGCGTCGCGGAGCCAACCATCGCTCGCTCGGGCGAACGCCGCATCATCGTCGAGCTGCCCGGTCTGCAGGACCCCCGGGAGGCGGCAGAGGTCATCGGCCAGACCGCGCAGCTGTCGTTCCACGAGGTGCTCTCGGTCGGCGACCCGCAAGCCCAGCCGACGGACGAACAGAAGCTGCTGCCAGATGAGTCCGGTCAACCGTTGTTGCTCGGCGCGCCGCTGCTTGACGGAAACGGTGTCGGCGACGCGGCCGCGGTGTCAGACCCGCAGGCTCTCGGCGCCTGGAGCGTCAACATCGACTTCAACGGTCAGGGCTCGGGCGGCTGGCGCGAGCTGGTCGACAGCGCCTGCGCCAACCCTGCGGCCGGAAACCGCGTGGCGATCGTGCTCGACGACAAGGTCATCTCGTCGCCCGGCGTCGTGCCCCAGCTGTGCCAGACCGGCGGCGGCAACCAGACGTCGATCACCGGCGATTTCACCCAGGAGGAGTCCAGCGATCTGTCCATCCTGATCAAGGGTGGCGCGCTTCCCGTCCCGGTCGAGATCATCGAACAGCGAACCGTCGGACCAACGCTCGGCGAAGCCGCGATCGACGCGTCGGTCGAGGCTGGAATCATCGGCATCATCCTGACCGGCCTCTTCATCGTGTTCGTGTACCGCTTGGTCGGCTTGATGGCCACCTTCGCGCTGGCTTCATACGCCCTCATCGCCTACGGCATGCTGCTGTGGCTCGGGGCCACTCTCACCCTTCCCGGCTTGGCCGGTTTCGTGCTGGCCATCGGTCTGGCCATCGACGCGAACGTGCTGGTCTTCGAGCGGGCCCGCGAAGAGTACGCATCGCAACAGGCCGGCGGCCTTCCGCCCGCGCTGACGACCGGCTTCTCCAAGGCGTGGACCGCCATCCTCGACTCGAACGTCACCACCCTGCTCGCTGCCGCACTGCTGTTCTTCTTCGCATCCGGCCCGGTCAAGGGCTTTGGCGTCACGCTGTCCATCGGTGTCATCGCCTCGATGATCTCCGCCCTCGTCGTGGCACGCGTGCTCAGCGAATGGGCAGTCGGGCGAAAGTTTGTCCAGAACCGTCCCGGCATCAGCGGTCTCGCCGGCACGAGCCGAGTGCGAGTCTGGCTCGACCAGCACGGCCCCGACTTGATGAGGCGCAGCGGCACGTGGATCGCCGTGACGCTGGCCGTGGCTGTCGTCTCGATCGGCGGCATCGTGGCCCGTGGCCTGGACCTCGGCGTCGAGTTCACCGGCGGCCGTGTCCTGGAGTACTCGACCGCTTCGCCCGTCGACCCCGAAGTCGCCCGCGAAGCGATCGGGGAGGCTGGCTTCCCCAGAGCCGTGGTCCAGTCATCGTCTGGCGACGGCGAATCGGAGAACATCAGCGTCCGCGTCGACGACGTCACCAACGACGAAGCATTCACCATCGAAGAGGCGCTCGCCGAGGTGGCTGGCGACGTGACGAAGGAACGCGACGAGCTCATCGGGCCGAGCCTGGGCGAAGAGCTGCGCAACAAAGCGCTGATTGCCTTCGCCATCGCGATCGCGGCACAGATGGCCTACCTCGCGTGGCGATTCCGGTGGACCTTCGCGCTGTCTGCGGTGCTGTCGATGTCGTCAGTCGTGCTGACCGTGGTCGGCGCGTTCGCCTGGTGGGGCAAGCCGATCGACGGAGTTTTCCTCGCTGCAGTGCTGTCCATCATTGGTCTGGCGGTCAACGACACCATCGTGGTGTTCGACCGCATCCGCGAGCACACCGCTCGTGACCGGAATCGACCTCTGCGCGAGGTGGTGAACGAGGCCATCCTGCAGACGATTCCCCGCACCGTGAACACCGGCCTCGGTGCCATGTTCATCCTGGCTGCGCTCGCGCTGCTCGGAGGCGACTCGTTGAAGGACTTCGCGATCGCCCTGTTGATCGGGCTCGGTGTCGGCATCGTCTCGACGATCTTCACCGCGTCGGCTCTGGCCGTGTTGCTGGAGGAGCGCTGGCCGATGAACCCGCAGAAGAAGGCGGTGGTCGCCGATCCGTACGCGGATATCGACGATGGCCGTTCAGCGACGGGGCCGATCCTCTGATGCGGCCGCCCGGCTCCACTAGGGTGACGGCATGACGAATCCTCCCGAGTCCGGTTCTCCTGGCCCGGAGCAGGATCCGTCGTCCCCGGGCGCCAGCACCCCGCCTCCACCTCCGCCGGGAGGCGACGCCCCAACCCCGCCGCCGTACCCGGGCGACGGCCCGCAGCCCCCTCCCGGATACGGCCATGCGCCCCCGCCGCCGGGGTACGGGCAGGCCCCAGCCGGCCCGCAGCCGTATGCGCAGCAGCAGCCCTATGGTTATGCGCCTCCCGGCGCCCCGTTCGCGTACGGAGCCAACCCGCAGGCCCCCTACGGCTACGACCCCAAGACAGGCCTGCCGTTCTCCGACAAGCAGAAGCTGGTCGCTGGCCTGCTGCAGATCCTGATTCCGCTCGGCATCGGCCGCATGTACGCCGGTCACGTTGGCCTGGGGATCGGGCAGCTGGCAGTCACGATCCTGACGTGCGGCATCGGCGCGCTCTGGCCGTTCATCGACGGCATCGTCATTCTCGCGGGCGATCCAAAGGACTCCAACGGGCTGCCGTTGCGCCCCTGAGCCTCAGCCCGGCAGTCCACAACCCCGACCCGGCAGGTGTCGACACCTTGTAGAGATCGGGGTAGTTTCCTGCGCATGAAGCTCGGGGGATTCTTCATCGCACTGGCGTTCGCGCTGGCCGCCTGCTCCAGTGATCCGCAGCCGCGCGAACCAGACCCCACCAGCGCGACACGGCCCTCGTCGACCTCCACCCCGCCCACCATGCCCGCCCAGGCGTCCGAGGACTCCCCCGAAGGCGCCGCCGCGTTCGTCAACTACTGGGTGACAGTTTCCAACTACGCAGCCGCGACCGGGG
>NZ_JBAVCB010000055.1:0-26602 GCF_049586495.1 Aeromicrobium sp.
CGACCGACTCCAGCAGGATCTCGCTGAAGGATGACAGGACGGCGTCGGCATCGGACTTGGTGGTGCCAGCCTTTTCGGCGAGGGCGGCCACAAGGTCGTTGCGTGAGATAGCCACAAGAGCTCCTAGGGAAACGGTTTCGGTTGAGTTCGTGGTCAGTCTATGGATGCCGCGGACACGTTTGTGCACACCCCCCGGGGAAAAACCGCTCCGCGCCTGACGCTAGTGGTCACCAGGCGTCGCGCGGCGGCTGGTGAACCAGTGTCTTGATCGTGGCCAGATACGCGGCGCGGTCCACCTCGGTGACACCGAGCGATGTCAGGTGCGGTGTGCTCCACTGCGTGTCGATCAGGCCGTCACCCCATCGCCGCGAGAGCTCGACCAGCGCGACCTTGGAGGCGTCGGTTTCGTGGTGGAACATCGACTCGCCAGCGAACAAGCCGCCAACGGCCAGACCGTACAGTCCGCCGACCAGCCGGCCCCCGGTGTCGCGGGTCTCCACCGAGTGCGCCCATCCCAGATGATGCAGCTGGACGTAGGCATCGCGCATCCGCTCGTCGATCCACGCGCCGCTGCGTCGCGGGTCGGCGCACGCTTCGACCACCTCGACAAAGGACTGATCGACGCTGGTCTGGAAGCGGCGCATCGAGCGGGTCAGGGATCGGCTGATGCGCAGGTCTCCGGGAAGCAGGATGCCCCGCCTGAGCGGCGACCACCACAGCAGCAGATCCTCGTGCGGCATGGGAAATGCCCCCCGCTGGTAGGCGTCGATGATCGTGGGCGGCTCGAGGTCGGCGCCGGCGGCGACGCAGTCGTCCTCCGGCCAGGACGCCGGGTCGAAGTCCCAGCGCGACGGCGGCAGCGCGGCCGGCCTCACCCGTCGAGCACCCGAGACAGATGCGTCACCGGGGCGTGCCCCCATTCGCGCCACTCGTCCGCCGTCGCGTCGGCCAGACACCCCCACCAGTTGACCGACCGGTTGACCGCGTGCGTCATCTCCGCGGCCCACCAGTCACCGGCGATCATTTCGACATCGAGGTTCCAGGCCGTCGCGTAAGCCTCGAGCACCGGGGCCCACGGGATGTGGGTCAGCGAGGTGATCCATCCAAAGGGCACCACCATCGACTCCAGCGCGTGGGCCCACTGACTGTCGCCGAAGTCGAAGAGGTGGATCCCTCTCGAGCCGCTTCTGAAGGCATTGCCCGGGTGCAGATCGCCGTGCTGCCAGGTGGCGGGCAACGGGGAGTCGATCAGCTGCGCCGCGGCGTCGACTACTTTGCTGCGCATCGAACGGAGCCGGGCCTCCAGCTCGGCCGACACGTGCGCCGGATGCTGCTCAGGCAGATCGGAGTACATCGACACCAGCCGGTCGAAGCGGTCGACGATGGTCGGCGGTCCGCAGTCGGGTGTTCCGACGGCAACGAGTCGGTCGCGATGCGGAGCCAACGCGGCCTGCAGACGCGCGTTCTCCGAGACCATGACGTGCCAGTCCTCCGACGTCGGGTCGCCACCCTCATGCACGGTGGGACCCAGATCTGCCGTCATCAACCAGCCACGCTCGGCTTCGATGGCGCACGGCCGGTCGACAGCATCTGGAACCAGATCAGAGAGCGCGGCGTGCAGGCCTGGCTCGAAGGCGAGCGAAGGGCAGTTGGCCTTGAACCACCAGCGGCCGGCGTCCGTCGGTACGACGAGCTGGGTCGACCACGGTCGGATCCGCGGCTGTTCGATCGCTCCGGTCAGCCGATGGCCATGAGCGGTCACCTGTTCAGTGATCCATCCGGTGGCCTCCTCGAACCACGTCGCCTCGGCGACGCTCTGTGAGAAGGGCATGCCGTCAGCGTAGGCCGCCGGCGGGGCATCGGGGTGCCTTCTATGCTGGAGCCATGGGAGTACGCCGCACGGCAGCCGTCACGGCCGGATCGAAGCTCGCGCCGCGGTACGCCGGAACCTTCGTGCGCGGCACCCTCGACCGGGCCATCGACGGCTTCGTGCCCCTGCGATCGGCTGCCGCAGCAGCAGATGCGCGGCTGGTCGACCGAGACGGTGACGTCGAGGCAGCCATCGCCGCGTGGGTGCGCCAGCATGCCACCCTGGCCGGCGCGCAGGGTTTCGTCACGAATCTGGGCGGCATCGCTACCTACGCGGTCGCTCTCCCGGCCAATGTCGTGGGCGTCACGCTCGTGCAGTGCCATCTCGTCGCCGGAATTGCTCACCTGCGCGGTTACGACCTGGAGAATCCGCGCGTGCGGAACGCCATACTCGCCTGCATGCTCGGCGAGGACTCAGTGACCTCCCTGGTCAAGAAGCACCGCCTGCCGTCCTCGCCCATGGCCCTGGCGACATCGCCGGTTCACGACCCGGCGCTCGACGACACGCTGAGCCGCGAGGTCACGACCGAGATCTTCGCGCGGGCCGCCGGCAAGCGCGCGGTGACCTTGATCGGTCGACGAGTTCCGCTGATCGGTGGAGCGGTCGGCGCCTCCAGCGACGCCCTCTCCACCTGGCAGATCGGCCAGTATGCCGCCGACGAGCTCCGCGATCGCCGCCTTCCTGGCTAGCTAGGCCACACCGAGGGCGCGGACGACGGCGCTGGCCGGTTCCTTGCCGAGCTGGTCGGCCATCCAGGTGCTGGTCGCCACGAGCGAAGCCAGGTCGACGCCGTGCTGAATACCGAGCCCATCGAGCATCCAGACCAAGTCCTCCGTGGCCAAGTTGCCCGTGGCGCTCTCGGCGTAGGGGCAGCCACCGAGGCCGCCGGCCGAGGCATCGAACGTGGTGATGCCGTGCTGGAGCGACGCAAGCGTGTTGGCGAGCGCCTGGCCGTAGGTGTCGTGGAAGTGCATCGCGAGCCGGTCGACCGCGACGTCGGCCGAGGCGAAGGCGTCGAGCAGAGTGCCCACGTGCCCTGGCGTGCCGACACCGATCGTGTCGCCGAGGGACAGCTGGCCGGCTCCGAGGTCGAGCAGTCGTGAGCCGGTGGCCACGACCTGGTCGATCGACACGTCGCCCTCCCACGGATCGCCGAAGCACATCGACACGTATGCCCGCACGTCCAGACCGGCGGCCAGGGCGCGCTCGACCGTGGGCTCGAACAGAGCGAACTGGCCCTCCAGGGTGGAGTTCAGGTTCTTGGCGGCGAAGGTCTCGGTGGCGCTGGCGAAGATCGCGACGTGGGTGCATCCGGCCTCGAGCGCCCGATCAAGGCCGCGTTCGTTCGGCACCAGCACCGGCAGTGGCACGGACCCAGCGAGGTCGAGACGAGCGACGACCTCGGCAGCGTCAGCCAGCTGGGGAACCCAGCGGGGGTGCACGAAGCTGGTGGCCTCCACGATCGACAGTCCGGCGGCGACGAGCCGCTCGATGAACTCGACCTTGACGTCGAGCGGCACGATGGCGGGCTCATTCTGCAGGCCGTCGCGGGGGCCGACCTCATAGATCGTGACGCGCTCTGGCAGTCCGGGCATCGAGTGACTCACGAATCGGCGATCGTGAACAGGAGGTGGCCCATGGCCACCTGCTCGCCGGCGGCAGCCCCAATGTGGGTGACGGTGCCGTCGAACGGTGCGGTCAGAGCGTGTTCCATCTTCATGGCCTCCATGGTGCCCAGCACGTCACCTGTCGTGACAGTCGCGCCGGTCTCGACCCGGACATCGAGCACCGTGCCCGGCATCGGCGCGGTGAGGTCTCCGTCGCCCACCGCTTGCACACCCACAGCGCGGTCCGGCGTGGCGAAGACGTGCCGCTGACCGCGGTACGAAACCTCGACCAGCCCGGGCCGCGCGAGGACCGTGGCAGTGATCCGGCTGCCGTCGACCTCGGCGACGAGCGTGTGGTGCTCAGCACTGATCTGTCGCACCTCGTGCACCTCGCCATCCACCGAGACGGTGCCTGCCGCACGATTGACCAAGACCTCGATGTCCAGCGGGACCCGGGTGGGTGCGTGCGGGCCGCCGAGACGAAAGCCGTCAGCACCGAACGCGTCGTCGCGCTCCGTGGCGGCGAGCATCGCCACGATCCATGCGGCCAGCACGCGAGGCAGCTCATCGGCGGGCGCTGCGAGATCGGCGCCGTCGAGCCATCCGGTGTCGATGGTCTGGTTGCGGAATTGCTCAGAAGCCAGGAGCGTGCGCAGGAATCCGGCGTTCGTCGTGATGCCGAGAATGGCGGTGTCGTCAAGTGCCGTGATCAAGGCGCGCCGGGCGCTCTCGCGGTCCGGCCCGTGCGCGATCACCTTGCCGAGCATCGGGTCGTAGGAGGTGGACACCACCTGACCGGTCTCGAGTGCTTGGTCGACCCGCACGCCGGGGCTGGCGGACGGCCACCGCACCAAGGTGGCGGTGCCGGCCTGTGGCAGAAATCCGCCAAAGGAGTCCTCGGCGTAGACGCGCGCCTCGATGGCGTGGCCATCGATGAACAGATCGTCCTGCTCGATCCCGAGCGGCTCGCCCGCGGCGATGCGCAGCTGCTGCTCGACCAGATCGATGCCCCCACAGATCATCTCGGTGACCGGGTGCTCGACCTGTAGACGGGTGTTCATCTCCAGGAAGTAGTACTGCTCCGTCTCGACATCGAGCAGGAACTCGACCGTGCCAGCGTTGGTGTAACCCACGTGGCGGGCCAGATCGACGGCGGCGGAGGTCAGCTGGTGCCGCAGATCCGCATCGATCGTCGGAGCCGGCGCTTCTTCGAGCACCTTCTGGTGCCGTCGCTGCGTGGAGCAGTCGCGTTCGAACAGGTGCACCACGTGGCCGTGGTGGTCGGCCAGCACCTGGACCTCGATGTGCCGGCCATGCTCGACGTACTTCTCCAGCAGCATCGTGTCGTCGCCGAAGGCTGCGGCAGCTTCACGCTTGGCGGCGGCCGTCGCATCGGCCAGCTCACTCTCGGCGCGCACGATGCGCATGCCCTTGCCGCCGCCACCGGCGGCCGCCTTGACCAACATCGGGAAACCCGCATCCTCGCCGCGAGGAACCACTGGCACGCCTGCTGCAACGGCGATCTTGCGCGCGGCGTCCTTGCGTCCCATCTGCTCCATGACCTCAGCCGAGGGGCCGATCAGCGTCAGACCAGCCTCGGCAACGGCAGCCGCGAACTCGGACCGCTCGGACAAGAAGCCGTACCCGGGGTGAATCGCCTGCGCCCCAGAAGAGTGCGCCGCGGCCACGACGGCGCCAATGTCGAGGTAGTCGGCAACTCGCACCGCGTCATCGGCCGCGAGCACGTGCGGCGCGGTCGTGTCGATGTCGGAGTGGATCGCGATGGTGCCGATGCCGAGTCGACGACAGGTGCCGATGATTCGTAACGCGATCTCTCCGCGGTTGGCGATCAGAATGCTGGAGAACATGAGGCTCACATCCGGAAGACGCCGAAGGACTGCGGCGTCTGGGTCGGGGCGGGGGTGTTGACGATCTGCAGGGCCATGGCCAGGACGCGTCGCGTGTCAGCCGGCTCGATGATGCCGTCGTCCCAGAGCCGCGCGGTCGAGTAGTAGGACACACCCTGGTCGTCGAACTGCTCACGGATCGGCGCCTTGAACGCCTCCTCGTCATCGCTGGACCACGTCTCTCCGCGCCCTTCAATGCCATCGCGGCGCACGGTCGCGAGCACCGAGGCAGCCTGCTCGCCGCCCATCACCGAGGTGCGGGCGTTGGGCCAGATCCACAGGAACCGGGGGTCGTAGGCGCGGCCACACATGCCGTAGTTGCCGGCGCCGAAAGATCCGCCGATGACGACCGTGAGCTTCGGGACCACCGATGTCGCGACAGCGGTCACCAGCTTCGCGC
This sequence comes from Aeromicrobium sp., assembly GCF_049586495.1. GTDB lineage: Bacteria > Actinomycetota > Actinomycetes > Propionibacteriales > Nocardioidaceae > Aeromicrobium. The sequence continues at coordinate 5,785 of NZ_JBAVCB010000055.1, forward strand.
CGTCCTTCGCGATGCCCTTGTTCTCGTACTCGCGACCGACCATGAAGCCAGAGATGTTCTGCAAGAACAGCAGCGGAATGCCGCGCTGGTTGGCCAGCTCGATGAAGTGGGCGCCCTTGAGTGCCGACTCGCTGAACAAGATGCCGTTGTTGGCGACGATCGCCACCTGATGCCCGTGGATGTGCGCGAATCCGCACACCAAGGTGTCGCCGTACAGCGGCTTGAACTCGTGCAGGCGAGAGCCATCGACAAGACGGCGGATCACGTCGCGCACGTCGTAGGGCGTGCGTCCGTCGATCGGGACGACGTCCCCGAGACCGGCCGAGTCCTCCAGCGGTTCGACCGACTCGCGGTCCGGCTGGACCTCTGCGCGCGGAAGCGTGTCGACGATCGAGCGCACGATGTCCAGGGCGTGCGCGTCGTCCTCGGCCAGATGATCGACGACGCCGGACAGACGGGCGTGCACCTCACCGCCGCCCAGATCCTCAGCCGTGACCACCTCGCCGGTCGCGGCCTTCACCAAGGGCGGGCCGCCGAGGAAGATCGTCCCCTGATCGCGGACGATGACGGTCTCATCGCTCATCGCCGGCACGTACGCGCCGCCAGCGGTGCACGAACCCAGCACTGCCGCGATTTGCGGTATCCGCTGTGCTGACATCTGAGCCTGGTTGAAGAAGATCCGGCCAAAGTGGTCCCGGTCGGGAAAGACCTCGTCCTGCATGGGGAGGAAGGCACCGCCGGAGTCGACGAGATACAGGCAGGGCAGGTGGTTCTGCAGAGCAATGGCCTGCGCCCGCAGGTGCTTCTTGACGGTGATCGGATAGTAGGTGCCGCCCTTGACGGTCGCGTCGTTGGCGACGACGACGCAGAGCCGGCCCTGCACTCGACCGATGCCGGTGACGATTCCCGCGCCCGGCACGGCATCGTCGTACATGCCGTTGGCGGCCAGGGCTGAGAGCTCGAGGAAAGGTGAGCCCGGATCGAGCAGCCGATCGACCCGGTCGCGCGGCAACAGCTTGCCGCGGGACAGATGGCGTTGACGCGAGGACTCGCTGCCGCCCCACCGGACAGCCGCAAGGCGGGTCCGCAGGTCGTCGACCAGACCAGACATCGTCGAGGGTTTCATCACGGCGGGCATGCGAGGAGACTAGCACCGCTGGTTAACGATCGTTAACCATTGCAGTAGTCTGGGGCCGTGAGCCGACGCATCCAGATCCTCGACACAGCGGCTGCGCTGTTCGCCGAGCGAGGGTTCCATGGGGTCTCGGTGCACGACATCGGGGCGGCGTGCGGCATCAGCGGGCCGGCCATCTACAAGCACTTCGCGGGCAAGGACGCCATCCTCACCGAGTCTTTGACGTCGATCAGCGAGCGTCACGTCGCCGAGGCCAGCGAGCGCCGCTCAGCGCACCTCGACCCCGGCGCCGCGCTTGATGCGCTGATCGCCTGGCACATCGACTTCGCGCTCGAGCACCCCGCGCTCATCGTGATCCAGGAACGCGAGTGGACCAATCTGGACCCCGACGGCCGCGACACCGTGCGCCGACTGCAGCTGGTCTACATCGATATCTGGGTCGATGTGCTGCGCGGACTACGCGACGACCTCGACGCAGCGCAGGCACGTGCCGTCGTCCAAGCAACCTTCGGCCTGCTGAACTCCACCCCGCACAGCGCCAGGATCAGCCCCCAGGCGATGCGTGACCTGCTGGGACCCATGGCCCGCTCCGCGCTCTTGTCGCCGGCCGGCTAACGCTCGAACACCTCTGGATGGAATCCGGGCGGCCGGTTCGAGACTCGATGCCCGAAGGTGTCAGGGTCGGCCAGCTCCCAATCGCTGATCCAGGTCTCCGGAGGATCGTCCAGCAGCTGGCACGGTGACAGCCATTCGTGCAGATCGGCATATGTCTCGGTGATCTGGTGGTCCTGCCGGCGATACAGCAGTCCCGGATGCAGCTCGGTGAAGGACTCCAGCCCCATCGAGGTGACGATCTGGTGGGCGCTCGCCACAGTCTGGGTCTGGAAGTTGCGTACCCGCTCCGACTTGATCCCGACGTCCAGAGCGCGAGCCCGCTTCGGGTCCTGGGTCGCCACACCCACTGGGCACCGATTGGTGTGGCAAGCCTGGGCCTGGATGCATCCGATGGCGAACATCATGGCGCGTGCCGACAAGGTGAAGTCCGCGCCCTGGCAGATGCGCTTGACGATGTCGACGCCGGTCGCGATCTTGCCGCTCACACCGATCTTGACCTGCCCCCGCAGACCCACCCCGGTCAGGGCGTTGTGCACGAAGATCAGGCCCTCAGTCAGCGGCATGCCCATGTGGTCCTCGAACTCCACAGGCCCGGCGCCGGTCCCGCCCTCCGAACCATCGACGATGATGAAATCCGGGTACGACTCCTGCTCCACCATCGCCTTGCAGATCGCCAAGAACTCGTGCCGCGAGCCGACACACAGCTTGATGCCGACCGGTTTACCACCGCTGAGCGCGCGCAGCTGCTCGATGAACCTGATCAGCTCGCGCGGCGTGTCGAAGGCCGGGTGGGCGGGCGGTGAGACGACTGTCTTGCCGATCTCGACCCCCCGCGTGTGGGCGATCTCCTCACTCACCTTGGCACCGGGCAGCACGCCACCGAGTCCAGGCTTGGCGCCCTGCGACAGCTTGATCGAGATGGTCTTGACCGTCTCGCCGCGCGCCTTCTGCTCGAACTGGTCGGCGTCGAACTGGCCGCCGCTGGTGCGGCAGCCGAAGTAGCCAGAGGCGATCTCCCAGTTCAGATCGCCACCGTGCTTGAGGTGGTACGGACTGATCGCGCCTTCGCCGGTGTCATGCAGGAATCCGCCCATCGCTGCGCCCGCGTTCAGCGCCTCGATCGCATTGGCGGACAGGGAACCAAAGCTCATGGCCGACACGTTCAACAGCGACATCTCATACGGCTGCGCACACTGCCCGCTGCCGACCGTCACGCTGGGGATCGCCCCTGCGGCGATCTTGGCCTTCATCGAGTGGGTGACGAACTCGTACCCGATCGCATTGACCTCGCGCTCAGTGCCGAACGGTCGGGCGTCCTCCTCACCCTTGGCTCGGGCGTAGACGAGGCCACGGGTTTCGCGGTCAAACGGCGTGCCGGTCGTGTTGAGCTCGATGAAGTACTGCTGCAGCTCAGGTCGCACCGACTCCATCGCGTATCTGGCGTGACCGATCACGGGGTAGTTGCGCAAGATGCTGTGCTCGCGCTGCGCCAGGTCGCGCAGACCCAGGACGCCGATGGCGAGAAGCGGCACGGCCAGAAGCCACCACCACCACGACAGAGCAACGCCCAGCACTGCCGCCCCGGCTCCGGTCCCGAGGACACCGACGACTGCCAGCCACCTGATCATGGCTTCCACTGTGCCCGATCAGGCGTCGCGCAGGGCCCGGAACGAGACAACTGCCGCCGCCAGCGCAACCACGATGGCGACCGCTGACGTGGTCTGGACGCCGAGGTCGAACGCGGCGACGGCCGAGGTCTGAATGGCCTCGCCGACCTCGTTCGGATATTGGGTCGCGGCCGTCAGCGTGCTGCCGAGAGTCTCGAACGACCCGTCCTGCTCGCCAAATCTGGCCACGGCGGGAATCGTCACATTCGACCGGTAGACCGAGGTGAGCACGGTGCCGAGCACAGCCGTCCCGAGCACGGCACCGATCTCGTAGGCAGTCTCGGAGATCGCCGCGGCCGAGCCTGCACGCGACGCTGGAACGCTGGAGAGCATGAGATCGTTCGTGATCGTCTCGGCCAGACCGATGCCGAGCCCCATCAGGGAGAACGCGACGGCGACCGAGAGCACGCTGGGGGATCCGGTCAGTGCCATCACCGCGTAGCCGAGCGCCGACGCTCCGAAGCTGCCACTGACCAAGATGCGGGCCGGGAACCGGCGGAGCAGCCGAACGGCCCAGAAGCCGGACAGGACTGTGATGAGCAGGCCGGGCAGCAGCACCATCGCCGCATCCAGGGCGCTGAGTCCCAGGACCAGCTGCAGCAGCTGTGCGCCAAGGAAGAGGAAGCCGGTCAGTGCCATCAGGCTCAGCAAGTTGGCCATGATCGCCCCGTTGAAGACGCGATTGGAGAACAGCGTGAGATCAATCATGGGGTGCGCGCTCGCCCTCAGTCGGCGTACCAGCATCCAGCCGGAGCCGACTGCGATGAGGAACGCCATCGAGGTCGCTGTGTCGAAACCGTCGTGGGCCACGGTCTTGATGCCATAGACGAACGGCAGCATCGCGGTCAACGACAGCACGATCGCGGCGAGATCGAACGGGCCCGGCGCCGGATCGCGTGATTCGGGAAGCAGCGCCAGCGCCACCGGGACCAGGACCACGATCAACGGCACGTTGATCAAAAAGACCGAGCCCCACCAGAAGTGCTCCAGCAGCCACCCTCCCACCACGGGACCCAGCGCTGCACCTCCGGAGAACATCGCGGCCCAGGTGGCGATCGCCAGTCGGCGGTCGCCGGAGTGGGTGAAGACGTTGCGGATCAACGAGAGAGTCGACGGCATCAGCGTCGCCCCGAAGACGCCCAGCAGCATCCGGGCGACCAGCAGCATCTCGGCGCTCGTGCTGTAAGCGGCCAGCAGAGACGCAGCACCGAAACCGACAGACCCGATCAGCAACAACCGCCGACGACCGACCCGGTCGCCCAGGCTGCCCATGGCGATCAGCAACCCAGCCAGCATGATCGCGTAGAGGTCGACGATCCACAGCAGCTGATTTCCGCTGGGGCGCAGGTCGACACTGATGGCCGGCAACGCGAAGCTCAGCACCGTGTTGTCGACGGACACCATCAGCACGGGAAGCATCAGCACCGCGAGGGCACCCCACTCTCGCGCGCCGGCGCGGGGCTGCTCGGTCGCGGCGTCGAGGGTGAGAGCGTGGGTGGTCGCGTGCATCCCTTCACTGTACCGTCCAGACGGTACAGTTCCAAGTGACGAGGGAGTGACGTCGCTCTCGCTAGGGTGCAGGCATGGCCGAGGAGCGCAGCACCCGCGATCGCCTGCTCGACGCCTTTGAATCCATGCTGGTCTCGGCTGGCAGCCGCGCCGCGACGCTTGACGCCGTGGCCGCCGAGGCTCAAGTCTCCAAGGGTGGACTGCTGTACCACTTCCACAGCAAGGACGAGCTCGTGGAGGGCATGCTGGACCGACTCCGCGAGCAGGGCGCAGTCGACGTGGATTTGATGCGCGCCGCGCGGTCGGGTCCGGTCGAGTACTACCTGTCGACGTCGGTCGACTCCGGTAGTGACTTCGACCGAGCGCTCGTCGCCACGGCTCGCATCGCCCAGGAGAGCGACTCACGCGCGTCGAAAGCACTGGCCGATCTGCGTGAGGGGTGGTTCGCCGTGCTCAGCGATCACCTGGGTGATGAGGCATTGGCCCGCACCATCCAGCTGATTGGCGATGGCCTCTACTTCGACGACACCACTGGCTTGAGCGAACGCAACGCCCTGGCCCACGTGCGCAACGTGTTGCGCAGACTCGACGTCTTGCAGTGATCAGAGCTCAAACCTTGCGGAGCTCGAGAAACATGCTCGGCCCAAAGTTCTTCTTGGCCAGGGGGCCCTGCAGTCGCTTCTCGACCGCCAGCATCGCGCCGGTGGGCAGCATCTTCTTGAGACGCTGGCTCCGCAGGTTCGACACCGACAACTTCTGGTGCACCCGTAGACCGGCAGCGGCCAGCTGATCGCTGACCGTCGCGATGTTGTGGTTCACAAAAGCAATGGCATCGGGCTCATCGGCCTTGACCGTGCGGATGCTGACGGGCTCGGCGGGCAGCGACTTGCCCTGCTTCTTGAAGGCCCGCCGATTCTTGTAGTGGCCGTAGTTGGCGACCTCGATGATCGCGGTGCCACCCGGAGCGAGCACGCGCGAGATCTCGGCGAACTCCGCGCTGGGCTCGGGCAGGTGGTGCATGACCCGCACCATCGTGATCAGGTCCAGCTCGCCGTCGGCGAAGTCGAGCGCGTCGGCCTGCATCTGCCTCTGCGCGATGTCGGTGCCAGCCAATAGCTTGGCCGCGGCATCGAGCTGCGTGCGGCTCGGCTCGGCCAGCGTCACGTGGTCGGCGAAGGTGCGCAGCAGCAGGCAGAGGCGACCATAGCCACCACCGATGTCGGCGGCCTTGGCGAAGCGGCGACCGGACAGGATGCGCTTGATCGCGATCTGCTCCGCGGCGTTCTCGTACGCACGCTCGTCGAAGTACGTCGTGTAGTCATACCCCCGGTCGTACTGGTCGGCGACCTTCTTGGCGGGCTGGTCCGGCGTCTGCTCATTCACGTCCTTGACTCTAACAACGAGCCACGGGGACGCTGACTGGCGATCAGCCGAAGGTGCGTGGACCGAAGCTCGCGGAGCGCTTGGACATGCCGGCCTCACGGGCGATCGCCGTGTTGGGGGTCTTGAACATCTGTGCCTGCATCCGTCGTTCCATCCGCAGGGCCGCACGACGGCTGCCCCGCTGGTTGGCGTACAGCAGCGCCTTGGTCGCTGCCACGGAGTCCGGAGAGCGCTCGATGATCTTGGCCACGAAGTCCATGGCCTCGGCCATCGGATCCTCCGAGGCCATGCTGGCCAGGCCGAGTTCGACGGCCTGCGCTCCACTGATGACCTCGCCGGTCATCGCGAGCCGCTGCAACGAGTCGATCGGAAGGTTCTCGATGAACGGGACGGTGCCGCCCATGTCGGGAACGAGGCCCCACTTCGCCTCGAGGATCGCCCACTGCGCGTCGGGCGTCGTGATCCGGAAGTCGGCGCCGGCCGCCAGCTGCACGCCCGCGCCGTAACAGTGGCCGTGCACGACGGCGATCACGGGGACCGGCAGGTCGCGCCAGACGGTCGAGAATTTCTGGAAGCGATTGACGGTGCGGGCACCGGCGAAGAAGTACCGCGCCACGCGCCGCTTGTTCTTGAAGGCCGCCGCGAAATCCAGACCCGCGCAGAACGACCGTCCGCTGCCCTGCAGGATGACCGCGCGGATCGCGCGGTTCTTGCGCAACGTGTTCGCAGTCGCCAGCAAGTCGTCGATCAGGTCGAGATCCACCCCGTTGAGCTGCTCGGGACGATTCAACGTCACATGGGCGACGGGGCCGTCAATCGTGGTGAGTACGCGGGGTTCAGACATGGCCTCAGAGTAAGTGGTTGATCGCGGCGGTCATGTCCTGCGCCCGCACTGACCCGGGAATCACCAAGTCGCCCCAACCGGGCCCTCCCAGAACCAGGCGAGTTCCTGCCGGCAGCGACTCGACGGCATCCAGCAACGTGCGGTCGGCGTGGCGACCGAGCGTTGCTCGGCGCTCGCCAGCACCACGCCGCCGTGACTCAGCGGAGCGGAGAGCGAACGCAAATGCAGACGAGGCTCCGCCATCCCTCCCCCACGCGGATCAGTGCCGGGGTCAGCACTGAGTCCCAGGCGTCGACGACGCCATGGCGGCGCAGGACGCCGCTGAACAGGCTGGACAGGCGGCCGGGGTCGATGTCCGTGACGGCGGCAAGATGTCCCGACCTGTGGATGGACCGGTGGATAACCCGCTTTCCCGTCGACCGTCGTATCGCCAGCTGACGCTCGGGTGACATGCTCATCTCATGAGTGAGATGTCCCGGCCAGACCTGGCAGTGATTGGTGGGTCCGGTTTCTACACATTTTTGGAAGAACCCAGCAACATCGCCGTCGAGACGCCATACGGCCCACCCTCGGCGCCCATCGCAGTGGGTCACGTCGGTGACCGAGTGGTCGCGTTCTTGCCTCGCCACGGCACCAATCACGAGTTTCCCGCGCACCAGGTGCCCTATCGCGCCAACCTGTGGGCCCTGCGCAGCCTCGGCGTGCGTCAGATCTTGGCACCGTGCGCTGTGGGCGGCCTGCAACAGGCGCACGGGCCCGGGACCTTCGTCGTACCCGACCAGCTGGTCGACCGCACCACGGGACGCACGCAGACATATTTCGACAAAGGCGCCTGTCACATCTCCTTCGCCGATCCCTACTGCGATCGTCTGCGGCACCACCTCCTGGCCGGGCTGGAGGGACACGAACCCGTGGACGGCGGCGCCATGGTCGTGATCGACGGCCCGCGCTTCTCCACCCGGGCCGAGTCGCGCTGGTACGCCGCGCAGGACTGGGCAGTCGTCAACATGACGGGTCATCCCGAGGCGGTGCTCGCGCGCGAGCTGGCGCTGTGCTACTCCACGGTTGCTCTGGTCACCGACCACGACGCAGGAGTCGATGCCGGCACCGCGGTGAGCATGGAATCAGTCTTCGAGGTCTTCGCCACACACACCGACACACTCAAGGACGTGCTGCGCAGCGTGGTCGCGGGCGTCGGCTCAGACCGCGACTGTGCGTGCGGATCGGCCGTCGATGGCATGGACCTGCCGATCGAGCTGCCGTGAGAGTTCTCTTGACCGGCGCGGCCGGATTCATCGGCACACATATCGGGCGGCTCGCCGTCGAGCGCGGGCATCAGGTCATCGCGTTGGATGCCTATCTCCGGCAGGCGCACGGCGAGCATGCCGCTCCCGTGCCGGGGGTGCACCGACTCGACCTGCGGCACGACTCGCTCGACGACGTGCTGTCTGGCGTCGACGTCGTGTGCCACCAGGCCGCGATGGTCGGCAACGGTGTCGACGCGCAAGACCTGCCCGACTACGCCGACCACAACGATCACGGGCAGGCCCGACTCCTGGCCGCGATGGCCCGCGTCGGCGTCCGTCATCTGGTGCTGGCTTCGTCGATGGTGGTCTACGGGGACGGTCGGTACACCTGCCCCGAGCACGGCGACGTGCCGCCCGCGGCCCGCAGAGTCGATGCGCTCGACGCCGGGCTCTTCGACCCTCGATGCCCCCACTGCGGCGGCGAGATCACCTGGCGACTGATCGGAGAGGACACCCCCTTCCTGCCGCGCACCAGCTACGCCGCGTCGAAAGTCGCGCAGGAGCACTACGCGTCGGCGTGGTGCACGCTGGAGCATGGCCGGGCGATCGCCTTGCGTTACCACAACGTCTACGGTCCTGGCATGCCGGCAGACACCCCCTATGCGGGCGTCGCGGCCATCTTCAGATCAGCCATCGCCCGCGAGGAGTCGCCGCGAGTCTTCGAGGACGGCGGTCAGATGCGCGACTTCGTGCACGTGCACGATGTCGCCCTGGCCAATGTGCTCGCGATCGAGAAGGTCGGCCAGCACGACGAGGGCCTGACGCCGTACAACATCGCCTCTGGCCAGCCGTGCACCCTGCTGACGATGGCGGAGACTCTGGCCGGCGCATCCGGGGGCGCCCCACCGGTCGTGACCGGCGAGTACCGCCGCTTCGACGTGCGTCACGTCGTCGCGTCACCAGCCGCCGCGACCGCCGGGCTGGGATTCACCGCGCAGATTGCCCCCGTCGAGGGTCTCGCCGCACTCGCCAGCGATCCATTGCGATCTGCGCCCCGTCCGCGACAGCCCTAGTTTCTAACCATGTCTGTGGACGGCTCTGGAATCATGTGTGACGTGGTGATCCCGTGTCGCGATGAAGCGGCCGCTCTTCCAGCCGTCTTGGCTGGCTTGCCCACCGGGTGGCGGGCGATCGTGGTCGACAACGGATCTCACGACGGAACCGCCGAGGTGGCTGAACGCCTCGGCGCCACTGTGGTGCACGAAGATCGGGCTGGTTACGGCGCGGCCGTGCACACCGGGGTCGAGGCCGCCACCGCCGACCACGTCGCGGTCATCGACGGCGATGGCACCATGCTGCTGGCCGACCTGGTGCCAATGCTGGACATGGTTCGCTCCGGCGGCGCGCGCATGGCCGTGGGTCGTCGTCGTCCGGTCGAACGAGGAGTCTGGCCGTGGCACGCCCGCCTCGGCACCAAGCTTCTCGCCGCAGTCATCCGTCGCCGCAGCGGATTCGGCATCCACGACCTTGCGCCGATGCGGGTCAGTCGGCGCGACGACCTGCTGGAACTCGGGGTGAAGGACCGCCGATTCGGCTACCCCCTCGAGCTGATGCTGCGAGCTGCCGAAGCCGGCTGGACCGTTCACGAGGTCGACGTCGCCTACGGACACCGCGCTCCTGGCACCAAGAGCAAGGTGTCCGGGTCGGTCAGGGGAACCGCTCGCGTCATCAAGGATTTTGCGAAAGTCATGCGATGAGCACGCGGCGAGGGGGGCCCACGGTGTTGGTCGTCGCGAAAGCACCAGTTCCCGGACTGGCCAAGACGCGCATCGCTGCGACGATCGGCGACGCTGCCGCCGCCGAGCTGGCCGCAGCAGCACTGCTCGACACCCTCGACACCGTCGCCGAGGTCAGCGCCGCCCGCGGCTGGCCGGTCGTGGTGGCCCTGACCGGCGATCTGTCCCGCGCCGCGTGCAGCACCGAGATCGGCGCTGCGCTCTCCACCATCACGGTCGTGCCCCAGCGCGGCGAGGGCCTCGCCGAACGCCTTGCCCACGCTCACGCGGACGCAGATCGAGGTCACGGGGTCGTGCAGGTCGGCATGGACACACCCCAGCTGACGGCGCACGACTACGAAACCGCCGGGGACCTCGTCCTGAGCGGCGAGCGCGCCCTCGGGCCGGCCGGCGACGGGGGTTGGTGGTTGTTGGGTCTGCCCGATGGCAGGGAGGCGTCAGCCTTGATCAACGTCCCGATGTCGACCGACCACACCGCCGACCTCACCCAGCGCGCCCTCGGAGACGTTCGCTGGTTGCGCACCGTCCACGACATGGACACGTGGGAGGACGCGCAGCAGATCGCCGCTGCCATCTCGCCGTCTTGTCGTACCCTTTCTCGACTCGCCGCCGTCGTCGACGAGGCCCTTGCCGCAGGAGTTTCCCCATGACCGAGTCTCTCGATCCCACTCAGGCGTACGACGCCGCGTTCGCCAGCGGCCGAGCCGACGTCGTGGACGCCGGCGGACGAACCATTCCGTTCGACGTGCATCAGTGGAACGGATTTCCAGACATCGTCGACCGTTCCCTGTTCATCGAGCCGTGCGACGGACCCACCATCGATGTGGGCTGCGGACCGGGCCGAATCGTGGGTGAGCTGGCCAGCCGCGGCATCCCGTCGCTGGGCATCGACGTGTCGTCCGAAGCCGTCCGCCAGGCTCGGGGCCGCGGTGCCTACGCGCTGTGCCAGGACGTGTTCAGCCACGTACCGGGCGAGGGTGAGTGGGCGTACGCGCTGCTCGCGGACGGCAATGTCGGCATCGGCGGGGACCCCGTCCGACTGCTCGCACGTGTCCGGGAAGTGCTGTCGAGCACGGGCCACATCATCGTCGAGGTCGAAGGCCACGGCGTAGGGCTGGTGCACGAGCAGCGACGGCTTCGAATCAACGGGCTCGACTCGGTGGGATTTGCGTGGGCCGTCGTCGGCCTGGACGCCATCGCCGACGTCGCCGAGGCGGCTGGGCTGCGAGTCCGCGAGACTCGCACGGTGGGATCGCGACACGCGGTTACCCTGATGAGATGAGACTGCCCCGAGTCGAGGACATCGAGGCCAGGATCCCGAGGCCCGAGCATTTTGACGAGTCCCGACGCGGCCTCCCCACCACCAGCCGAGTCGGCAGAGCCCTCGGCATCGCCTTTGGCATCTGCTTCCTGACCGGCATGTGGAGCCACTTCCAGTACACCGACCCAGCCTGGCTGCCCATCGGGCCAGATCCGGTATGGCTCTACCGCTGGTCGCAAGGACTCCACGTCATCTCCGGCACCGCTGCGGTGCCGTTGCTCCTGGTCAAGCTCTGGTCGGTCTACCCGCACTTGTTCGCTCGCCCACCGGCTGCCAGACGCGAGCTGGTCATCGACGCGCTCTCCCGGCTGTCGATTGCCGCGCTGGTCGCGTCATCGCTGTTCCTGCTGGCCACCGGCACCATCAACATCGCCGGCTGGTACCCGTGGGACTTCAGCTTCCGCCGCACCCACGAAGCGGTCGCGTGGATCGCGATCGGCTCACTGCTGCTGCACATCGGCGTCAAGCTGCCCTTGATCCGCGAGGGCCTCGACGCGCCACTGGAGGATGCATCCGACGAAGACCTCGACGAGGACCCCCCGTCCGGCGGAACCAGTCGTCGCGCTCTGTTGACCGCGACGGGTGCCGCGTCCGGTCTGGCTGTGCTGCTGACGGCTGGCCAGACCGTTCCATGGCTGCGCGAGGTCTCGGTGTTCTCGGTGCGCACCGGCGAAGGCCCGCAAGACCTGCCGATCAACCGCACCGCCAAGGGTGCCGGGGCCGTCGCCGGTGCCACGTCGCCGGATTTCGTCCTCGAGATCGTGTCCGGGGGTAGGTCGATGTCGCTCACGCTCGACGACTTGAACGAACTTCCGCAGACCACCCACACCCTGCCGATTGCCTGCGTCGAAGGGTGGAGCCGGTCGGCTGAATGGACCGGCATTCCGATCCGCAACCTGATCGCGATGGTCGACGCCGACCCGAAGTCGACGGTCCAGTTCCGCTCGATGCAGACCCGCGGCGCGTTCGGGTCGTCTGAGCTGCCAGCACAGTTCGTGGCTGACCCTCGCACCTTGCTGGCGCTGAAGCTCAATGGCGAGACGCTCAGCCTCGACCACGGCTTCCCGTGCCGTCTCATCGCGCCCAACCGACCCGGTGTGCTGCAGACCAAATGGGTGCAGAAGATCGAGGTCGTCGCATGAACGACTCCATCTCGACGACTCGCATCGCGCTCGCGGTCGCTGGCATCGCCGGACTTCTCTGGGGCATCTGGTCGCTGCGCGATGACGGTCTGGACGCGTTGGTCTCAGTGGCCATCTGGCTGGGCGGCGCCATCATCGTGCACGACGGCATCGTGGCCCCTCTGACGATCGGCGTCACCTTGCTGGCCGCCAAGTTCCTGCCACCAGCCGCCCGGATGCCGGCCGTCGTCGCCTTCATCGTCTGGGCCACGTGCAGCATCGCGGCGGTCGCCGTGCTGACAGGACACGCGGCCAAGGCCGGCAACGAGACCATCGGCGGGCGCCCGTACACCCTCGCCTGGGTGATCTTCACCCTCGCGCTGGTTGCAGCTGCCACCGTGGCTTCGGTGCTGCGCTCCCGGCGTGCATCATGAAGGCATGAGTCACGACGACCCGACCGACGAGCACATCCAGGCCATGTTCGAGCGCCCGTCATGGGAGGAGCGTTATGGCTCGCCCGACCGGGTGTGGAGCGGCAAGCCCAATCCGCAGCTGGTGACCGAGGCGCAGGAGCTGACTCCCGGCACGGCGCTGGACATCGGGTGTGGCGAAGGCGCCGACACGATCTGGTTGGCCGAACGGGGCTGGCAGGTCACCGGACTCGACTTCTCCCAGGCCGGCCTCGACCGGGCAGACGCCGCCGCAGACGCCGCTGGCATCGCCGACCGCACCACGTGGGAACGTGCCGACATCCGCACCTGGCAGCCCCCCACCAGCTATGACCTGATCAGCTCGCAGTTCATGCACCTGCTGGACGGGGGCATGCCCGGGCTGGTCACTCGCCTCGCAGATGCACTCAATCCAGGCGGCACGCTGCTGATCGTCGGCCATCATCCTGACGACATGCACACCGGCCTGCGCCACGCCACCAAGCCGGGTGTCATGTTCACGCCCGACGACCTCGTCCCGGCCCTGGACGCTGGACGCTTCGACATCACCGCCGAGGTCCGTCAGCGCCAGCAGGTCAAGGACGGCGAGTCGATGACCCTGCACGACTCGGTCGTCATCGCACGACGCCGATGAGCAGCTGGAACGAGCAGGTCGACGCCCTCTGGGGCCAGGCCGACCAGATCAGCGACGCCGAGCTGCTGGCCCAGATGCGCGCGCTAGCCTCCGAACGACCGAACGACCCGCTCGCTCTCGCCGAGCTGGGGGGAGCCCACGACTCGACGGGACACCCGGTCGAGGCGGCGAATCTGTATCAACGGGCCGTCGAGGCTGGGCTGTCCGACCCGAAGCTGTCCCAAGTCGTCATCCAGCACGCCAGCACACTGCGCAACCTCGGACGCCACGACGAGTCGATCGCGATGCTGCGCGATCACTACGACGCGCAACCCGACCACGAGCTGGCTGGGGCGGCCAGCGTATTCGTGGCCCTCGCCCTGGCCACCAGCGCTCGTGAGCGTGAGGCCGTCGTCGAGCTGCTGCGCACGGTCGAGCCGACCCTGCCGCGCTACAACCGCTCGATCCGAGCGTACGCCGACGCGCTGGAAGCCGGCGAGATCTGACGGGTTTGCGCACAGCGCAGCAGGGCCCCGACCACATGCGTGTCGGGGCCCTGCCACATTCTGTGCGCGAGGGGGGATTTGAACCCCCACGCCCTTGCGGACACTGGCACCTGAAGCCAGCGCGTCTACCGTTCCGCCACTCGCGCGAGGTCCCACCATGGGCAGGACCGAAGGTCGAGTCTAACAGCAGGATTGAGGTCTCCAGAACGGTGGGATGCGCCCCGGTACCGGCCCTCCCGTTACGATCGATCTACGATCCAACGGCGTCTGGAGGTGAGCGGCACATGGCAGGAGTCCTGCAACGTTTCGAACAGCGCCTCGAAGGGGCTGTGACGGGCGCCTTTGCGCGCGCCTTCCGCAGCGCGGTGCAACCGGTCGAGATCGCGGCCGCCCTGCAACGCGAGGTCGACAACTCCGCGCACATCCTCTCGCGCGATCGGCGCCTGGTGCCCAACGAGTTCAGCGTCGAGCTGTCGCCGGCCGACCACGAGCGCCTCAGCCCGTTCGGCACGACCCTCGTCGACGAGCTCAGCACATTGATCCAGGATCACGTGACTGAGCAGCGGTACACCCTCGCCGGACCACTCTCGATCGCCTTCGTCAACACGCCCGATCTCGGCACCGGACGATTCCGGGTCCGCAGCAAGACCAACGCGCCGGTGTCCGACGGCGCCGGCGGCCCCGCCAAGCCCGAGGCTCGGCCATCCAACGTGACCATCGAGGTCAACGGCATGACGCATCCGGTGCCAAGCGACGGCACGGTGATCGGACGTGGCAACGAGGCCGATCTCAAGATCGAGGATCCGGGCATTTCCCGCCGTCACGCGCAGGTCACCATTCACCGCAACGGCGGGGACACCACCGTCTCGATCGTCGATCTCGAGTCCACCAATGGAATCGTCCTCAATGGCCACCGCGTCACGACCGCAGTCGTCGTCGATGGATCGGAGATTCGCATGGGCAACACCGTCATGGTCATCCGCATTGCCGGGAACAGGTAGCGCGGTAGATGTCCGAACTCACACTGACCCTGATCAAGCTGGGGTTCCTCGCCGTGCTGTGGCTTTTCGTCCTCTCCGCGGTGTCCGTCATCCGATCGGACATCTTCGGCACCAAGGCGCCCGCGCCCCCTCGTCAGCGCGGTGCCAAGCCCAAGACGCAGAAACCCTCCGGCCGCTCGCGCAAGCCCGCCCGCGGCAATCCATCGGCCCTGCACGTCATCTCCGGCGCCAATCAGGGCCAGAGCGTCCCGCTCGGCGACGGTCCCATCCTGCTCGGCCGCGGCACTGACGCCGCGATTCGCCTCGACGACGACTACGTCTCCACCCGACATGCTCGGTTCGCGACCAACGGTGAGCAGTGGTTCGTCGAGGATCTTGGCTCGACGAACGGCACCTACATCGGCAGCCAGCGGGTGACCACCCCCGTGCCGGTCGGTCTGGGCATCCAGGTGCGGGTTGGCAAGACCGTCGTCGAGCTGCGGAAGTAACCACCCATGACCGACCTGACCTTCCGCTACGTCGCGTACACCGACGTCGGCCTGCGACGGTCCAAGAACGAAGACTCCGGGTACGCCAGCCGACGCCTGCTCGCGATCGCCGACGGCATGGGCGGCGCGGCGGCCGGCGATCTCGCCTCCGCGTCGGCCATGGACGTGCTGCGGGGGGTCGACCGCGATCTGGACGGTGACGCACTCACGGCCCTGCAGGTCTCGGTCGAGCAGGCGAACATTCGTCTGGGTGAGTTGATCAAGGCCGATCCGGCGGTCGAGGGCATGGGCACCACGCTCGAGGCGATGTTGTGGGACGGCGAGAAGCTGGCCGTGGCACACCTCGGCGACTCCCGCATGTATCGCCTGCGGGACAACTCGTTAGCCCAGATCAGCACCGACCACACCTTCGTCCAGAGCCTGGTCGAGGAAGGCAAGCTGACCCCCGCCGAGGCGCGAGTGCACCCGCACCGTTCGCTGCTGTTGCGGGCGATGCTCGGGCGCGATGACAACGAAGCCGACTTCAGCTGGATCCAGCCGGCTCTGGGCGACCGATACCTGCTGTGCAGCGACGGCCTGTCGGACATGGTCGCGGACCAGCTGATCGAGCGGGCCATGCAGTCGGACAGCATCGATCTGGCCGCGACCGAGCTGGTCCGACTGGCGCTCGAGGGCGGAGGACACGACAACGTCACCGTCGTCATCGCCGAGTTCATCGACGCCGATGCCGATCCTGACGACACCCTGTCGTGCGCGGACGGTCAGCCACAGCTGGTCGGTGCGGTGGCGGAGGAGCGGCGCCCGCCCACCGGCCGGTCCACGGCCGGGACGGACCGACATCCGCCGGCTGCCGATCTGGACGAGGAAGCACTCCGTTACGCGCCCCGCCCTCCGGGCCGTCGGCCGTGGCTGCGGTTCACCGCGGTCGTCCTCGTGCTCGCCGCGATCATCGCCGCCGCAGCATTCGGTGGCTACCGCTGGACTCAGACCCAGTACTTCGTCGCCGAGAGCGATGGCCGGGTGGCCATCTACCAAGGCGTGCCCTTCGACGTGCCGGGCATCACGTTGAACCGCGTCGACGAGGTCAGCCAGATCGAGGTCGAGACGCTGCCCGCTTACAGTCGCTCCCAGGTCGAGGGCGGCATCGAGGCCCAGAACCGCGCCGACGCCGAGGCGATCATCGCGAATCTGGAACAGTTCGTTGCCCCCCGACCCACGCCAACGCCCACCGAGTCGCCAACGGAGAAGAGCGCCTGATGGCGGCGGCCAGCACGCCCGTCTGGGTTCCGCGCAAACGGCGCGGCGCTGAGATGACCCTGACCGCCTTGGCGGTCCTCATCAGCGTGCTGGCCTACGCTGCGGTGGGGCTCGGCACGACCGGCTCGATCCCGGCCGACACCTTCAAGCTGGGCGGCGCCGTGGTCGTGGTGGCCATCGCCACCCATCTGATCGTGCGCCGTCTCGCACCGTACGCCGACCCTGTGCTGCTGCCCTTGGTCATCTGCCTCAACGGGCTCGGCCTCGCGATGATCTACCGCATCGACCAGGACTGCACCGATTTCTGCCTCGGCGGCAATTACGAGCCGTTGGCGAACGCTCAGCTGCTGTGGACCGCGATCGGGATCGTCGCGTTCACCACCGTCCTGTTCGTCGTGCGCGACCACCGTTCGCTGCAACGCCTCACCTATTCATTCGGCTTCGCCGCGATCGTCCTGCTGATCCTGCCGCTGCTGCCCGGCATCGGCCAGAACATCCGCGGCGCGCGGATCTGGATCAGTCTCGGCCCGTTCAGCTTCCAGCCCGGCGAGGCCGCCAAGATCTGCTTGGCGATCTTCTTCGCCGGTTACCTCGTGGTGCACAAGGACGCACTGGCTCTCGCTGGCCGTCGCGTCCTCAACATCGACCTGCCGCGGGGCCGCGACCTGGGTCCGATTTTGGCCGGTTGGCTGATCAGCATTGGCATCCTCGTCTTTCAGAGGGACCTCGGCTCCTCGCTGCTGTTCTTCGGATTGTTCGTCGTCATGCTCTACATCGCCACGGAGCGACCCGGCTGGCTGGTCGTGGGCGGTGTGCTCTTCGGTGCAGGGTCCTACTTCGGGTACCTGGCCTTCGGTCACGTGCGGCGCCGATTCGACGTGTGGCTCGATCCATTCGGTGATCCGGACCAGAACGGCCAGATCATCAACTCGTTGTTCGGCCTCGCGCACGGCGGGATCCTGGGGCAAGGTCTGGGCGAGGGCAGTCCCCAGCTGACGCCGTTCTCGTTCTCGGACTTCATCATTGGTGCCCTCGGAGAAGAGCTCGGTCTCACCGGCCTCATGGCGATCCTGCTGATGTATGGACTGATCGTCGAGCGCGGTCTGCGCATCGCGCTGACCTGCCGCGATGCCTTCGGCAAGCTGCTGGCCGCAGGTCTGGCCGTGTCGTTCGCGCTGCAGGTGTTCGTGGTCGTGGGCGGAGTCACGCGTCTGATTCCGTTGACCGGGCTCACGACGCCCTTCCTGGCTCAAGGCGGATCGTCGATCGTCATGAACTGGGCGATCATCGCCCTGCTGCTGCGCATCAGTGACCAGACCCGACGCCCCGCCCCGGAGATCTCCTCGTTCGACAGCGACGAGGAGACGCAGGTGGTGAAGCTGGCATGAACAAGCCGATCCGCTACCTGGCCATTGCGTGCCTGGTGATGTTCCTGGCGCTGGTCGCCAACGTGAACTACGTGCAGTTCGTGCAGGCCGATGACCTGAACGAGACGTCCGGCAACCGGCGAGTCATCGACGAGGAGTACTCCCGCGATCGTGGACCGATCCTGGTCGCCGGCGACCCCGTGGCCGAGAGTGTCAAGAGTGACGACAAGTACACGTACCAACGCACGTATCCCGACGGTGGCCTCTACGCGCACCTGACCGGTTATTTCTCCTACGTCTACGGGCAGGGTGCGGTCGAGCGGTCGCAGAACCGGGTGTTGTCCGGCAGCGACAACCGCTTGTTCGTCAACAGGGTGGTCGACCTGCTGTCCAACAAGCAGCCCAAGGGCGGCAGCGTCGAGCTGACGATCGATCCTCTCGCTCAGAAGACCGCAGCCGAGGGACTTGCTGCGCTGGGCAAAGGAACCAAGGGGTCCGTCGCTGCGATCAACCCGCAGACCGGCGAGATCCTCGCCATGGTCAGCCAGCCGTCGTACAACCCGAACCGGTTGGCCAGCCACGATTTCGCGAAGGTCGCGAAGGCGTGGGAATCGCTCACCACCGACGCCGACCAGCCGATGCTGAATCGGGCCACCCAGCAGATCCTGCCGCCGGGCTCCACGTTCAAGCTGGTCACGGCCGCCGCCGCACTCGAGAACGGCGTCGTCGATGACGTCGACGACGAGATCAAGGCGGGCCGCACGTTGTCATTCCCCGGCATCGAATACACCCTGCCGAATGAGAATGGCGGCAACTGCGGAGGCAACAAGATCACCTTCGAGCGGGCGCTCAACGTGTCGTGCAATGTGGCCTTCGGAGCCCTGGCGGGCAAGGTCGGACAGGAGAAGCT
The DNA here is from genome assembly GCF_049586495.1 of Aeromicrobium sp. Classification (GTDB taxonomy): domain Bacteria; phylum Actinomycetota; class Actinomycetes; order Propionibacteriales; family Nocardioidaceae; genus Aeromicrobium. The sequence continues at coordinate 25,014 of NZ_JBAVCB010000055.1, forward strand.
CGCCGAGCAGGCGGCCAAGTTCGGCTTCGGCGCCGATCCGTTGGACGGCGTGCCGCTGAGCCCGAGCAGGTTCACGGCCGAAGGAACTGACCTTGAGGCACCGCAGCTCGCTCAGACCGGTATTGGACAGTTCGAGGTCGCGACCACTCCGCTGCAGATGGCGATGGTCGCCGGCGGCGTGGCCAACGACGGCGATGTCATGAAGCCATACCTGATCAAGTCCGTGCGCTCACCCAGCCTCAACGTCCTCGATCAGGCCAAGCCGGAGAGATTCGGTCAGGCGATGAGCTCCACCAACGCGGGGAAGCTCAAGCAGATGATGATCAGCACGGTGCAGCGCGGCACCGCCACGTCGGCCCGAATAGGCGGCGTCGACGTCGGCGCCAAGACCGGCACCGCGCAGTCCACCGCCGACCGGCCGCCGTACGCCTGGTTCGTGGCGTTCGCCCCGGCCGACGACCCGCAGGTTGCGGTCGCCGTGGTGGTCGAGTCCAGCAGCACCGCTCGCGACGAGATCGCCGGCGGCCGCTTGGCCGGGCCCATCGCCCGGTCCGTCATGGAGGCTGTGCTCGGCAGATGACCGCCTCCACTGTTCAATCACCGTCCACGCAACACACTCTGGGAGACTGACGACATGACCGAATCCGGCGACGAGACGATCCGCCTCGGCGATCGCTACGAGCTCGGCGGCCTCCTGGGTCGCGGCGGCATGGCCGATGTCCGCGTGGGGCGCGACCTGCGCCTCGGCCGCACCGTCGCGGTCAAGCAGCTGCGCACCGATCTGTCTGCTGACGACACCTTCCAGGCGCGGTTCCGCAAGGAGGCGCAGTCGTCGGCTGCCTTGAACCACCCGTCGATCGTCGCCGTGTACGACACCGGCGAATCGATCAACGCCCACGGTGCGCACGTCCCGTACATCGTGATGGAGTACGTCGAGGGTCAGACGCTGCGTGACATCCTGCGCGGCGCCGAGGACGGCCGCAAGATCCTGCCCGAGCGTGCGCTGTCGATCAGCGCCGACGTGCTCAGCGCCCTGGACTACAGCCACCGCTCAGGCATCATCCACCGCGACATCAAGCCGGCCAACGTCATGGTCACGCCAGCTGGTCTGGTCAAGGTGATGGACTTTGGCATCGCCCGCGCCATCGCGGACACCTCGTCGGCCATGACCCAGACCGCCGCTGTCATCGGCACCGCGCAGTACCTGTCACCTGAACAGGCTCGCGGCGAGACGGTCGACGCCCGCAGCGACATCTACTCCGCTGGCTGCCTGCTGTTCGAGCTGCTGACCGGACGGCCCCCCTTCGTCGGCGAGAGCCCGGTGTCCGTGGCGTACCAGCACGTGCGCGAGGCGCCCAAAGCTCCGTCGCAGCTCAACCCAGACGTCAGTGAGTCCGTCGACCGCATCGTCGCCAAGTCACTCGCCAAGCGCGTGGAGGATAGGTACCAGAGCGCTGCGGACATGCGAAAGGACATCGACCGTGTACTCGCCGGGGGCGAGATCGAGGCCACCGCGGCCGCCACCGCCGTCGGTGGCGCCGCCACTGCCGTCGTGCCCGCGGTCGCTGCTGCCGCCACCCGCCCTGAGC